>NZ_LMED01000002.1:0-129436 GCF_001425285.1 Acinetobacter sp. Root1280
AGAATCAGAAAGCTTTTTTGAATCGAGATATTTCATACACAGATTATGCTTGAAAATCTTAATTTTTGCAGGATGAATATTGAATAAAAAGATGTATGTTTTTTGATTTATGAAAGAGGTTTAATATTAAATTGTGTTTACGCACAAACTTTCCTATAATAAGCGCTCGCAATTTTTGCGGCACAATCTATTGACTTTTAAACTGTTGTTTAAAGTTTATGCTGATTGTGACTCCTTGCTTCAATCTTTTTAAGGTTGGGGCTGTATAAACCGTAAGGAGCTGACAATGCGTCACTACGAAATCGTAATTCTGGTACACCCAGACCAAAGCGATCAAGTTGTGGGAATGGTAGAACGCTACATTTCTCACATCAAAGATGCTGAAGGTCAAATTCACCGTCTTGAAGATTGGGGCCGTCGCCAATTGGCTTACCCAATTAACAAAATCCATAAAGCGCATTACATTTTAATGAACATTGAATGTAACCAAACTACGCTTAATGAATTAGAAGAATTGTTCCGTTATAACGATGCAATCCTTCGTAACGTGATTATCCGTCGTGAAAACGCAATCACTGAAGAATCTTTACTCGCTAAGAGTGCTGAAGAAAAACGTGCGCGTAAAGCTCAACGTGAAGAAGCACAACAAGCTCAAGATTCTGTTGAAGCATAAGGAGAACATCAATGGCACGTTTTTACCGTCGTCGCAAGTTCTGCCGCTTTACAGCTGAGAACGTTACGTACATCGACTACAAAGATATCGACACTTTAAAACAGTACATCACTGAAAACGGCAAGATTGTTCCTAGCCGTATTACAGGTACTAAAGCTCGTTACCAACGTCAATTAGCGCTTGCTATCAAACAAGCTCGCTACTTAGCGTTGATTCCTTACACTGACAATCATAAGTGAGGTTGAGCCGTGGATATTATTTTATTACAACGCATTAAAAACCTTGGTAAATTAGGCGATAAAGTTTCAGTTAAAGCTGGTTACGGCCGTAACTACCTTATCCCTCAAGGTAAAGCAGTTGCAGCGACTGAAGCGAATACTGCTGCATTTGAAGCTCGTCGTGCAGAACTTGAGAAAGGTGAAGCTGAAGTTTTAGCTGCTGCTCAAGCACGTGCTGACCAATTGAACGAAGTAAACATCGTTATCACTGCGAAAGCTGGTGATGAAGGTAAATTATTCGGTTCAATCGGTACTCGTGATATCGCTGACGCGTTAACAAATGCTGGTCTTGTTGTTGACCGTGCTGAAGTTCGTTTACCGAACGGTGCACTTCGTCACACTGGCGAATTTAACATCGCAATCCAATTGCATCATGATGTTACTGCTGAAGTTCTCGTTACTATCGTATCTGAGTAATTTCTTGCAGAAAAAAAGAGCATACTTTTGTATGCTCTTTTTTTATCTTTAAATTTTACCTCGGATCAGCTGAAATTGTTTCTAGTTGATTCATTCCCCTACTTATCGGTATTACTGTTAGATACTTTTAGTATTTTGCATTAAGATAAGTGAGTACTTCAGTACACACGTACATTACGTAAATAATGTTTTTGCACGATTTAAAAATCAAGGTTTTATATGTCTCAGGCAACTGCCACAGCTCAACAGAATCCCTTCAGCACTGATGCAAAAAACAAAGACAATGCTCAGTTAAAAGAGTTTCGTACGCCTCCTCATAACTTGGCAATTGAACAAGCTGTACTGGCTGCATTGATGACGGTTGCTGAGTCTTTTGAACAAGTCAGTGATACTTTGAATGAAACTGATTTTTATGCAACACGTCACAAATATATCTTTCGTGCAATCGAAAAACTAGCACAAGAAAACTCTCCATATGATGCAGTTTTAGTCAACGATTGGCTGATTAAGCAAAACTTGCTTGATGCAATTGGCGGTGAAGAATATTTAATGCAATTGATGTCCGATTCACCTTCAAGTTTCTATAACCTAGAAACTTATGCGGGCAAAATCAAAGAATTTTCAACGTTAAGAAGCATGATTAAAGTAGGCAATGAAATCCTGCAAAATGCTTATGACACCAAAGGTCGTGAAGTGAGTGAAATTCTTGATCTTGCTGAAACCAATATTTTCTCTATTGCAGAACAACATAATAACAATGCCAAAGCACAAGGGCCAAAAGCCATTACCTCAGTTGTAGCAGACGTTTTTGATAAGTTAAATGAACTTTCTCAAATGGAAGGCAATATCACTGGTTTAACCACAGGTTTTATGGAGTTAGACAATAAAACCTCTGGTATGCAAGCTGGAGATATGATCATTGTTGCTGCACGTCCGTCGATGGGTAAAACAACCTTTGCCATGAACCTTGTTGAAAGTGTGTTATTTAACTGTGATCTTCCAGCACTGGTTTTCTCTATGGAGATGCCAGCAGACTCTATCGCCATGCGTCTAATTTCAGCATACGGTAAAGTCCATCAAGGGCATTTACGTTCAGGTAAACTTGATGGCGATGAATGGTCTAAAGTCACAGGAACCATTTTACAGCTACAAGAAAAACATCTTTATATTGATGATTCATCTGCACTGCCACCAACGGAACTTCGAGCACGTGCACGCCGTATTGCCAAACAACATGGTGGCAAGCTGGGTTGTATCATGATCGATTATCTACAATTGATGAAAGTGCCAGGCATGGGTGATAACCGTGTTGGTGAAATTGGTGAAATTTCACGAAGCTTAAAAGCCCTTGCCAAGGAAATGATGTGCCCTGTTATTGCACTATCACAGCTTAACCGTTCTCTGGAAAACCGCCCAAATAAACGTCCAGTAATGTCCGACTTGCGTGAATCAGGTGCAATCGAGCAGGATGCCGATTTAATTATGTTTATTTACCGTGATGAGGTTTATAACAAAGAGTCGAAAGAAGCAGGCACAGCTGAAATTATCATTGGTAAACAACGTAATGGCCCGATCGGGACTGTACGTTTAGCCTTTGAAGGCCAATACACACGCTTTAGTAATCTATCGCCTGAGTATTATGCGCAATATCAAGATGAAGAATAATGCTGATCAATAGAGTTAGCATCATTTAACACTGCTGTTGAGATGAGATTTTAATCCTCAAATCTTGGAACTTAAAGTCTCTCTCAACGTTTCAATATTCTTAGTCCATTCATCATAATCATCTGAATCTTGCCAAAGCTCATCCAATTCAGAGTTTTCACTGGTCAATAATAATAATGCAGTCAATGCTTTGGGAATAAGCGCATAATTGACATTGTTTTTATTCTGCTCAAGCCATTTTTCTACAGGTTCAGGATAATATTCATTTTCTTCAATCCCTTCACCAAATGATTTAGCTAAAACATCAGCCGCTGCATGCGCAATACAACCAATATCGGCATCAATAAACTCTTCGGTTGCCATATCAATCATTTCATCAAAAGCTTGTTCAATGACAACATGCCCATCTTGCTCTTCAAACTCATAGGCCCAATCACTTGCAGTATCATTTCCAAATGGTTCATGTGACCATGTTCCCATACACCCTCCGAAATAAATCCTTAAATTTAAATATAAAATGTACGATTTTATTTAAAAAATAAAGTGCAATATCTTTACAAATTATGTGCAAAGCGCTTAGCAAAAATTTTATCGATACAAAATCAATAAACCATTCAAAACACAAATGTTTATGTTTATTTAGAGCTGATAGGACTACAATATTTAGCGTTTTAAAGCTGCACTTTTTTTAAAGTTAGGCTTTTATCTCTATTTATGCGATTTAGCATTATTCAATCTTTGCCATTCCTCAGGAGTAACTAGGGTGCGTCAAGCAACAGTTTATATTGACAGTGCAGCACTGCAATATAATTTAAACCGAGTCAAACAACTTGCACCATACGCTAAAATTGTCAGTATGGTTAAAGCCAATGCATATGGACATGGCGTCAAGGACTGTTTAGCCGCCTTAAATGCGACTGATGCCTTTGGTGTCGCCTGCCTTGCTGAAGCCTTAGAGATTCGGGCATTAGGCTATCAACAATCGATTACTCTCATCGAAGGTATTTTCAGCGCTGATGAAATGATTAGTGTTCTTGAAAATAACCTTGAAATCGTTGTACATCATCAGCCACAATTGGCTTGGTTACGTGCACATAAAAAACAATATATCGACAAAGGTTTAAAAGTCTGGGTAAAACTCAATAGCGGTATGAACAGATTGGGTTTTAAGGTGGCTGAAATTATTGAAGTGATTCAATCACTCAAAGCAGAAGGCTTTACCTGTGTACTGGCAATGCATTTTGCCAATGCAGATGCGGATCATCACCCGTTAAATGAACAACAGAAAGATCAATTCTTACAGGTAAAAGCTGCTTGTGAACCGATCTTAGCTTCATGCTGCAATTCTGCTGCTATTTTTAAATGGCCTGAACTTAATTTTGATTTTGTACGTCCAGGTATCATGCTTTACGGCGCGTCTCCCTTTGCAGATCGAAGCGTTGCTGAGTTAGACATCAAACCTGTCATGAGCTTTACCGCTGAAATCATTGCACTCAATCATATTCAAGCAGGTGAATCTGTAGGCTATGGCTCTACATTTGTCTCCAAAAATGAAATGGATATCGCCATTGTTTCAATAGGTTATGGGGATGGTTATCCGCGTGCTTTTCCTCAACAAAACTATGTCAGCATCAATGGTCAAATGACAGCGATCATTGGTCGTGTCGCAATGGATATGATCGCAATTGATGTCACTGGCATAGATGCACCACTAGGTACAGTCGTTGAACTGTGGGGCAAGGATCGTTTGGTTGATGATGTGGCTGCTGCCAATGGTACGATCGGTTATGAGTTACTCTGTCGTATGAGTACACGTCCTATCCGTAAAAAACTTTGAGCAACCATTCTCGATTCAAGATGAAAATCCAAGCGATCGCTTGGATTTTTTAATGGTTTTCAAATTTTAAACAAATTCTTCTGGCTGTTCAATCTCATAGAGTAGTTTAAGTAATGTCGGGATATCCTGTTCATCTAAACCTAATGGGCGAAAATGGTTATAGCCCTTACTCTCGAAGTATTGTTGAATTTTGCCATTTCGTCTCACGTATTTCATAGACCACTGTGAAAAATGCCCTTGCTCAACATGGCCTGCTCTAAACAGCTTGATCTGATGATGTCTTGGATCTTTATGCAGTTTTTCCAATACATGTAAGATAACCACTTCCTCACCTTCTAGGCATTGAAAAAAATGCTCATCTGCAAAATACAGAACGCCTTGAACTTGATGAAGTATATTAAAATCTCTCGCTTCACCTAAAATATCTCTTAAATCATTGAGTATTTGGTGATGGGGTGAAGTTGTTTTACTTGCGTAGCATAATTGAAAAGTCATGTAATTCTTCTATTTTTAACTTTCATTATTTATAAACAATTATTTGCGATCATACAAGCCTTAACGTTTTATTATTTAATTGTTTATCTATTCTTTTATATGGATTGCTTTAAACTAAATACATAGCAACCGCGCTCTTTAATTTTTTAATTTAAAACAGTGATTTAATATATATTTATCATTAAAAACACAAAGTAAATCATGATCCACCTAGTCAATTGTCTCGATATAAATTTTAGAATAAAAGAAACATAGAATTGAATTTATGCGGCCTCTTTATAATTTTTAATATAAAAAAAGCGAGATTAAACTCGCTTTAAAGCACATACAGTATTATTCAAAATAATCATTGGTCGGTTTAGGTAAATCTTGCAAACCTTTCTTTAAAGTTTCAGACCATTGTTTGCTGATGTGTTGAAAATAAGGATCACTGTCGTTAATTCGCTTGCCTTTTGGTACCTCTAGGCTGTCTTTAAGATAAATCATAGCATCTAATGGCATACCAACAGATACATTTGAACGTAAAGTCGAATCAAATGAAATTAAACTACAGCGTAACGCTTCATCTAAAGGCATATCATAACTTAAGGCACGATCTAAAATTGGTTTACCATATTTACTTTCACCAATTTGGAAATAAGGTGTATCACTGGTTGCAGAAATAAAATTACCTTGCGGATAAATATTATAAAGCTGCATTTCCTCCCCACTGATCTGACCACCAACCAACAAACTACAATAATAATTACTTTGCTCTTGAGTATCTTCAGTGACATCTGCAATGACTTTGCGCAGAGTTTGCCCAACCAATCCTGCGACCTCGAACATCGTATTCACACTATACAAATTGGGTTCTTGCTTAAGTGCCAAATGATTTTCTAAATGCCCAATTACCGCTTGTGTCGTTGCAAGGTTGCCAGAAGTTTGAATACAAATAAAGCGTTCGCCTTTTACCCCAAACGTATAAAGTTTTCGATATACAGAAATGTGATCGACTCCAGCATTGGTTCGAGTATCACTAATAAATACTAAACCTTGTTTGAGTCTTAAAGCACAGCAATACGTCATGAAACTACCTATACAACTAAATTTGAGATTAATCACATTCTGCAATTATTCACACTATTTACCATTGCCACCACTAACATGCAAGCACTTGAACAATAGAGTACATGGTTTCAGTGCCACCTTGCTCTCTTACTCCACGAACGGGTGCAACATCCCAATAGTCGCGTCCAATCGCTACATAGACATGTGATTCTGGGCGGAATAATTGATTACTGACATCAATAACATGCCATTTACCATCTAAAAATACCTCTGTCCAAGCATGACTTGCTAAATGCGATTGATTATTTACATATAAGTAACCAGAGACATAGCGAGCAGGAACACCCAATGCTTTGGCCATCGCAATCAAGACATGACTATGATCTTGACATACCCCTTGCCGTGCTGAAAAAGACTCCATTGCGGTATGCGTTACTGTGGTACTTGCGCTGATATAAGGCATATGTTGCAACAAAGCTTCTGCTAATTTTTGGAAATTTGCCCAACGCTTATGCGTTATATATTGTTCAGCAAAAGCAATCATTTCTGTATTGCACAAGGTTGCAGTGGTTGGCTGTAAAAAAACCACAGGTGATACCTGATCTTCTATACCAAATTGATTGTCTACATTAATATCGACAATCCCCTGCGCCATAATGGACATTTGTTGATAAGGCTCAATTTGCGAACTGGTCAACCAGACATTATCAAAGGCATCTTTTTTAATGTGTTTTTCACCAGGAACGCTGACATGCCAACCCGTCACCTGTTGATGTAGATTAGACTGTGGTGTCATCTTGATATACTGAATACTATTTTTTGCCCATTCAGAATATTGGTAATGCGTTTGGTGATTAATCATCAGTTTCATAAGCGATCCAATTCAAATAATGAGTCAATATGGTCACTAAAATGATAATAATTCATACGGTCTGGTTGGTTTTTTAGTTCTTCCCAAACTTCAGGCAAACTACACATACCATGTTGATCTAAACGATCAATCAAATGATTCAATTGTGTCAAAGTCACTGATTTATCTTGATTCAGACGTAATTGACGATCAAATTGTTCCATTTTTTGCCCTAAGCTAAAAAATAGAAACAACAATTCATCATCCTCGGCCTCTAATACATCATTACACTCTTCACAAACATCACAAATAAAACCAGCATTTTGCTCTGCCTGTTGTAATAACTGATTTAATTCGGCAAAGGACTGTGCTGAAATCACCCCACGTAAATCATGAATATTATTTTTGGCACATAAAAAATGCTGATGAAATGATGCAGGTTGCTCATTATCTAAAATCAATTCATTTAAAGAACTTGCATCAAATGCAGGTAAACAAAAAGCATGTGCATAGTCTAAAGCCAATTCATTGGTTTTAAATGGAAATTGACTACATAAATATTGAATACGGGTTAAATAGCGTCCTAACCAAAATATATTCTGTGCATTGGTACTGAGTAAAATCATGTTTGCTCTCCTTTGGCTGGGATTATTTGAAGGTGGGGCTAAATTGAATATTCATCAATTACCCATGTATCCTTAATTCCACCACCTTGTGATGAGTTGACCACCAGTGAACCTTGTTGCATCGCAACACGAGTCAAGCCACCTGGAACAATTTCTATGCGTTCTGGTGAGCTGAGAATAAATGGTCGTAAATCAATATGACGTTCAGCAATTCCTTGGGAAGTTAGTGTTGGTGCAACAGATAAATTTAAGGTGGGTTGCGCAATATACGCAGAGGGTGAAGCCATTAACTTCATTTTAAATAGATCGATTTCTTGTTCAGTTGCTTTAGGACCGATGAGCATCCCATAACCACCTGAACCTTGAGCCTCTTTTACCACCAATTGATCCAGATTTGCCAAAACATAATCCAAAGCTTCAGCTTCACGGCATTGATACGTCGGTACATTGGACAAAATTGGTTTTTCATTTAAATAATAAGCGATCATTTGATCCACATAGGGGTAAATCGACTTATCATCTGCAACGCCTGTACCAGGTGCATTGGCAATCACCACATTTCCACTTAAATAAGCAGACATTAGCCCTGCAACACCTAAAGTGCTATCAGGTCTAAAGCTTAATGGGTCTAAAAAACCATCATCCAAACGCCTATAAATTACATCAACCTGTTGACGTCCACGGATGGTTTTCACATAAACCTTGTCGTTTTCAACAAAAAGATCACGTGATGTCACCAATGGCACACCCATTTCCCTTGCTAAAAATGAATGTTCATAATAGGCACTGTTATAACGTCCTGGCGTTAAAACCACAATTGTTGGGCTGTCTACCTTTGAATTTTCAGCCAAAACTTCACGCAACAATTGCGGATACAACTCAATATTGGCAACGTGTTGATTGCATAATTCAGGCATGAGTTTTTGACTCATCTTACGACTTTCAAGCATATAGGACACACCTGAAGGCGTACGTAGATTATCTTCTAAGACAAAAAATTCACCTTTGCAGTCTCGTACAATATCAATTCCACTGATTTGACTGTAAATATTTCCATTCAAGCGATGATTCATCATCACTGGTTGATAAGCTTCATGCGATAGCACTTGTACTGCTGGAATTAAGCCTTCTTTTAAAATATTTTGTTGATTATAGATATCAGCTAAAAATAAATTTAACGCTTGAATACGCTGTGTACAGCCTGCTGCAATCTTGTTCCACTGTTGCTTGGCAATCACGCGCGGAATTAAATCAAACGGTATGGTTCGATCAATTCCCGATGTTTCACCATAAACCGCAAAAGTAATTCCTTGATATAAAAAATGTGCTTTGGCTGTTTCATTCAGTTTTTCAAGTTGGTAAATACTGTGTTGAGATAACCAATCTTCAATTTTTTCAGCAGTTTCGGGCGAAAGAACGTGATCATCCGTCATTTCATTAAAAAAAACCGAATTCATCTGTTTAAGTAAATGATGTGAGGCTTGTTGTGCATCGATATTTAGATTAATGGCCTGTTGAATATTTCCTATCTGTTGTTGATTCGTCGTTTCAGTTTTTTCTTCTGTCTCAGCAATTGGCAAAGCGAAGCGATCTGCATAATTCTCATTACTTGAATTTGTATCTATGGTTTCTTTTAGCATACAAACCTCTTTTTATCTTCTCTAATGGCTTCTTTAATAATGCAATATCAATGCCAAAATATTATTAAATCGCCATATCCTGTATTCTTCACCTGTACAATTAAATCTTTCTGGCTCAGTTTTATTAATTCATTGTTTGCTATTGCACTCAATGTGAGTTTTGATCGAACTTGTTTCAAAATTTTTTAGCTAATATTTTCAACACCTAAGCAACTACTCACAGGATATAACTTGCAGAATCAGTTTTAATTTTCTATTGTGTAGCTGATTTATTTCCCTTAAACATTCACGATTCCATTGATACCAAACCATGTCTGCACAAGAAAAAGAAACTTCCAATAGCCTCTATCGCCAATGGCAAATCCTGTCCCGACTCTCTACGGGGAAGTGGATGGGCACACGTGAATTACAAGAAGTTTTAGAACGTGAAGGGATCGAAATCAGTTTACGCACGATTCAGCGTGATCTAAATCAGATTGCTCAACGCTTTCCTATCGAGAGTAACAAAACCGTACCACAAGGCTGGCGTTGGCGTTCAGATGCCCCGATTCAAAGTCTGCCGCATATGACCAGCTCGCAAGCAGTCACGTTTATGATGGTTGAAGAACATTTAAAACACCTGCTTCCACCGAGTTTAATTGATGAAATGAACCCTTGGTTCGATTTGGCACGGCGTAGCCTTTCTACGCAGAACAATGTTCGACAATGGATTAACCGTGTTCGAATTGTGCCCGCAAGCCAACCAGTAATCCCTCCTCTGGTGGAAAGACATGCACAGCAAGCCATTTATGAAGGACTACTACAAGATAAACAAATTGAATGTGTCTATCGTGCACGTGGTTATCAGGGTGAAGAGAAAACTTATACTCTAAATCCTTTAGGTTTGGTTCAAAAAGGTGCAATTATCTATTTGATTTGTACGCGTCATGACAAGACAGAAGTTCAAACCTTTGCATTACACCGTTTTAAATCTGCAACTGTTTTAGATTTACGTGCTTTACACCCAGTCAAATTCGATATTGATGAATATATCGATTCTGGTGCGCTGGGCTTTAGAGTCGACTTTTCTCGACCGACCGAAAATGTTGAATTAAAATTAGTTATGCACGAAGATGATGCACAATACTTTACGGAGAGCCAACTCAGTAAAGAGCAAAAAGTTGAACAACTGAATGAAGAACTGTATCAAGTCAGTGCTGTGGTTCCATTTACCTCACAACTGGTATGGTGGTTAAGAAGTTTTGGTAAAAAGATTGTCCGAATTGAGCCTGTTGAAGTATTTAATGCGGTACATGAAATTGAATAATCTATCGACTTCATCCAAGCGAAAACAATCAAAATAAAAAGAGCCTTTCGGCTCTTTGATTTATTGTTTTGATTGTTGTTTTTAAATTTTATTGTTTTTGCGCTGATATAAAACCCATGTCACATTTTTACATGTCCACAAGACATGGGATTTATTGGAGTATGTTAAACATCACATGTTACAGCACGCAAGTTCAGCACTATTGTAGCGGATTGATTTCATTGTCATGGTGTTCACCTCTCTTTTGAATGTAAATTGACTATAGCGATGATTTTGCAAACTGAAAAATAATTAAAACTGCTTTGTTTTTCATCAATTCTGTTTAGGAGTTATTTTTATAAAGTTAGATTGGATCTGTGTATTTAAAATTTGCTTTTAATAATAAATCGTAAATTTAGCCTTAACAAAGATAAGCAAGAAAAGACAAGCTAGAGACAATAAAAAACCCGCATATAGCGGGTTTCTTACAATTCAACATCTTAAGCTGATTTTCTCGCTTGGTTATTTTTACGAATTGTAATCATCACCAATTGAACAGCAGCAGGTGTTACACCCGGAATACGGCTGGCTTGTGCCAATGTTTCAGGTAATACATTTTTCAGTTTCATGGTGATTTCACGAGAAAGTCCTGAAACGATATCATAATCAAAATCAGCAGGAATTTTGGTATCTTCCAAACGCTTCATTTGCGCAACATCTTCTTGCTGACGATTGATATAACCTTCGTATTTCACAGAAATTTCAATCTGCTCACCAACAAATGCAGATACTTCAGAACCAGTTAATTCAGCAATTTGTGAAAAGTTGATGTTTGGGCGTTTAAGTAAATCGATTGCAGAACATTCTTTAGAGAGATCAGCACCGGTCAATTCAACGAATTTTTTACCCATTGGATTGTTCGGTGCAGCCCAAAGGTGTTGTAAACGACCTGTTTCTTTTTCAACTGCTTCCATTTTTTCACAATAAGAAGCCCAACGCTCATCATCAACCAAGCCCATTTCACGGCCAATTGCAGTTAAACGTTGATCAGCATTATCTTCACGAAGCATCAAACGATATTCCGCACGAGAGGTAAACATACGGTACGGTTCTTTGGTACCTAAGGTAATCAAATCATCAACCAAAACACCCATATACGCTTCATCACGTTTAGGCGTCCATTGCTCTTGATCCCATGCACGGCGTGCAGCATTTAAGCCCGCCAATAAACCTTGTGCACCAGCTTCTTCATAACCTGTTGTACCGTTAATTTGACCTGCAAAATACAAGTTATTAATCGATTTGGTTTCAAGTGAGAATTTCAAAGACTGCGGGTTGAAATAATCATATTCAATTGCATAGCCTGGGCGAAGAATGTGCGCATTCTCCATACCACGGATTGAGCGTACCAACTCAAACTGCACATCAAATGGTAAAGATGTTGAAATACCGTTTGGATAAAGCTCGTGTGTATCCAAGCCTTCTGGCTCAAGGAATACCTGATGCGAATCTTTATCGGCAAATTTATGAATTTTATCTTCAATCGATGGGCAATAACGTGGGCCTACACCTTCAATCACCCCGGTATACATCGGCGAACGGTCTAAACCACCACGAATAATCTCATGAGTCCGCGCATTGGTATGCGTGATATAGCAATTTACTTGCTCAGGATGCATCGAAGCATCACCCATAAATGACATGGTTGGTGATGGGAAATCACCCGGTTGCGGAATCATCACAGAAAAATCGACAGAACGCGCATCAATACGTGGTGGTGTCCCAGTTTTTAAACGACCTACTGGTAGATTTAATTCACGTAAACGAGCTGCTAACGAAATTGATGGTGGATCGCCTGCTCGTCCACCTGACGAATTATTTAGACCAACGTGAATCACGCCACCTAAGAATGTACCTGTGGTTAACACCACAGTTTTCGCATCAAAGCGAATACCCATTTGGGTCACTACACCTTTAACAGTATCGCCTTCAACAATTAAGTCATCTGCAGATTGTTGAAAAATATCTAAATTGGCTTGATTTTCAAGTGTATGACGAATCGCGGCTTTATAACGGATACGGTCAGCTTGTGCACGAGTTGCACGTACAGCTGCGCCTTTACGCGAGTTCAAAATACGAAATTGAATACCGCCCTTATCCGCAGCCAATGCCATTGCACCACCTAAGGCATCAATTTCGCGAACAAGGTGAGATTTACCAATACCACCAATGGCTGGGTTACAGCTCATCTGCCCTAAAGTCTCAATGTTATGAGTCAAAAGCAGAGTCTGTCGACCCATACGCGCCGCAGCGAGTGCCGCTTCCGTACCTGCGTGACCGCCACCGATAACAATGACATCGTAAACTTTAGGATAATGCATAGTGATAAATGAGAGATAAAAGAATGACAGGAAATTATAGCAAAATTTTACTTCTAGTTTTAGGCAGTTTTACAAATATTATTTCCATCAATCATGCGTATGAACGATTAAACATCTCTTATACATAGGCAACATAAATTGACACTTCGTTTCATGACTGCCCTACAAATAGAATTTAACTTATCAAAAACTCACGATACGATAGACAATACACGGACAAATTATTTTTTTCGAGACTTTATATAAAAGGAATATCATGATGAAAAATACCATGTCTAAAGTAATTACAGCATCTTTACTCAGTTGTGCTGCATTTAGTTTTGCCCATGCTGCTGATGAAAACACCAGCAAAGCCGAAGTGAAAAAGCAAATTCAGGTATGTGCCAAGAAAAAACAAGGTGACTGGGTCACCTACGCCAATAAAGGTGTAACTTTTAATGGTACATGTGAACCAAATGAAAATGGTAAATTACAATTTAGCTTCCCAGCACCGGCAGGTGGCAACCCAACCGCCGCTGCTGCAGCGCCTGAACCAGCCATTGAAAACCGCCCAGCTGTAGAACAATCTGCTCCAGCGAGTGCAGATGCACCAGCAACAAATGATGCATCACAAGCAGAACAACCTGCCATGGAGCAACCGAGTCAAGCCGCTCCAAGCGAAGATCCGATCCAAGCGCAATAATCTGCGTTAAGCATAGGCATATGCTTTTATAAATTCCTGCTTTTATAAATAGCATGTCTGAGCAAAAAGGTGTTCCATTGAAAAATGGAGCACCTTTTTTATTTCAAGTCTGTGTAGACTTGATTAATATCAGTATCCATATAGTTTTACATCTACGATGAATCAATTGTTATTCGGCCTAATGCTATATATTTAAAACACATATTTCCAAGAAGATTTCTGAGTCATAGATTTCATTTTTCAATTCGATACCTTTCGATTACACTCAAATCGAGTACGGAATATTCACATATTGAATTGATGTCAAAACAACAAAAAGGATGAAACTATGGATTCAGGGATAATTACCATAATGCTTCCCCTCGCCCTCGCCATTATTATGATTGGACTAGGTTTAGAACTTACTCCAAAAGATTTTGCGCGAGTTTCTAAACACCCTAAAGCCGTATTGATTGCGTTATTCTGTCAGTTGGTACTTTTGGTCGGTATCGCTTTTATCATTTGTAAAGTGCTTGCACTCCCACCTTTGCTTGCCGTTGGTTTAATGTTACTTGCAGCCTCACCTGGAGGAAGTACCGCCAATCTATTTAGTTATTTATTTAAAGGGGATATTGCACTTAATATTACCTTAACTGCAATTAACTCGGTCATTGCTGCCTTTACCTTGCCTTTAATCGTAAACTTTTCGATTCAATACTTTATGAATGATGGGCAACAAATCACCATGCAGTTCAGTAAGATACTGCAAGTCTTTGCAATTATTTTAATTCCTGTGTGTATCGGCATGCTCATTCGACATTATGCACCACACTTTACTGAAAAATTAAGTAAACCTTTACGAATTTTCTCAGTGGTATTTTTGATTCTCATTATTATTGGGGCAATCACCAAAGAACGTGCACATATCATGGAGTACCTGACTCAAGTTGGCCTAGCCACGGTGATTTTCTGTATTTGCAGTCTGGTTATTGGCTACTTTGTTCCAAGATTACTTGGTATTAATAGTGCTCAAGCACGCGCATGTGCATTTGAGATCGGCATTCATAATAGTACCTTAGCCATGACGATTGCTTTGACTGTCATCGCAAATTCTACTGTCGCAATGCCTGCCGCTGTTTACTCAATCTTTATGTATATTTTCGCTGCTATTTTTGGTGCCTTAATTTCAAGACATGCTACAACTGAAATTGAACCTGCGATATAAAGCCATTATGTGCCTCAACTAAAATGGATGCTTAAGCATCCATTTTTTATTTTCCTACTGAATATAAGCGTAACTTCCCAGTTTCGGCTACAATACTGCCTTTAAGAAAACGATTTAGGTCTTTGCCGTGAAGTGGTTACAAATTCATATTACTGTAGAACAAGCTCAAGTTGAATTTACTGAAACCTTGTTAAGTTCTTTAGGCGCAGTCAGCGTGACATTAGATGATGCTGAAAACCAAGACTTGCTTGAACCACTCCCAGGTGAAACTCCGCTGTGGAATAAAGTGATTGTTACAGGAATCTACGCGCAAGAAGAAGGCGAAGACATTGATGTAACAGCACTAGAAACATTTATTCGCACTCAACTCCCAACTGAACCGATGCGTAGTGAATTTCTTGAAGACCAAGTATGGGAACGTTCTTGGATGGATTACTATGAACCAATTCAAATTGGTGAAAAGTATTGGATCGTGCCTGAATGGATAGAGCCACCAGAAGCGGATGCAGTCAATATCAAACTTGACCCAGGCTTAGCGTTTGGTACAGGTAACCATGCATCTACTTTCCTTTGTCTGCAATGGTTAGGCAAAACCGATGTTAAAGATAAAGTGGTGATTGATTATGGTTGTGGTTCAGGCATCCTCGGTGTTGCAGCACTACTTTTAGGTGCAAAGAAAGTCTATGCAACAGATATTGACCCTCAAGCCGTCTTAGCAACCAAACAAAATGCTGAGCTGAATGGCGTTCTTGAAAATCTTTATGTTGGATTACCTGAAGAGTTCAATGCAGAATTTAAAAACCAACAGGCTGATATTTTAGTTGCAAATATTCTTGCAGGTCCACTTATGTCACTTGCTAAAGAATTCTCAACTTTGATTAAATCTGAGGGAGAGTTCGCACTTGCTGGCGTAATTGAAGAGCAAGTTACTGATGTTTCTAGTATTTATTCTGAATTTTTTGATATAGTAGAAGTCGAGAAACGTGAAGAAACCTGGTGCAGAATTTCTGGGTCGCGTAAGGCTGTTTAATCTATGAAAATATAAATATTTATGACCGAAAAACAAACCCGATGCCCAAATTGTGCTTCAGTTTATAAAGTATCAGTTACGCAACTCACTGTTGCGCAGGGTATGGTTTGTTGTCCGAAATGTTCACATAATTTTAATGCATTAATCCATCTACAAAACAGTCAACCTGCTCAACCCAAGATCGATCCTGATACTGTCGTGCAAAATCAGGCACAAAACCTCATTACGACGAAACGACAAATCGAAACCAATGTCTTAGATATTTTTAATCGTAAAATTGAAAACTCCAATATTGATTTAAGAACATACTTAAACAATTTGAATTATTTCAACAATGAACCGGTCAATAACATTCCAAGCTTAAACCTATCACAAGGTTTAAATAACTACGGGCAACATTTAATAAAACCCAAAAGTACGTTTTATTATCTGGCGTGGAGCTTGATCAACCTTGCCCTACTCAGCATTTTATTATTTCAAATCCTTTGGTTTAATCCAAACTTAACTGATCGTTATCCGTTTTTAAATACTGTCTTTACCCAAACCTGTGCCGTCTTACAGTGTGATACTGTTGATCAACGCTATAAACAAATTGTGATTAGTCATCTTAAAGTTAAAGCACTTGGTAGAGACGAGACTCAATTTTCGGGTCAACTCAATAACCAATATTCTAAAAGCTTAGAATTACCCCTAATAAGAGTCACCTTAAAAGCTCAAAATAAGGTCATTGCTACACATGTGATTACACCTGAGCAATATCTGATTGAAAGTTTGGTTGGAATTAAGCGTATTCCTAAAAATAGCCCATATCCTTTTAAATTTGTTGTTACAGAGCCAAGAAAAAGTTTTGATCAGTACCAATTAGACATTATTCACCCTTAAAATTAAAAAAAATTATAAAAAAATGAAAAAAAATGTAGTTTTCTTGCTCATTTTTTCTTAGACAATGGTATCATACGCGCCACGAAAGCTTTGTCCTGCAAACTCCTCGCATTTTTTCAAAAAAAATACTGTTTTGTTATGTGCTTTATATCCAATATCGCGCAAGTAGAACATTTTTTTGTTTAAAAGAGTGTTGTAACAAATATTAATCTATTGTTACGCTTATTTTTCACTCAACTCGACGATTTGTGGCAAGCTAATTGTTCTTGTTTTAGAGCCAACCGTTTTAGGATCTAAAACGGAGCTCAGATTTTTTTAGACCACATTTATATATTACTTTACCCAAGTAATATTTTGATTTTCGGATTAACTCGCATGAATAGCAAATCTCCTATTTTTACTGCACAATCTGACGTCGCTCTTCGTATTCACGTAGATCGCGCAGTTCGTCACTATTTTGCACAATTGCAAGGTGAGCAACCATCACAAGTGTACGACATGGTGCTAGCAGAAATGGAGAAACCTCTTTTATCTGTTGTCTTAGAATACACACGCGGGAATCAGACTCGCGCTGCTGAGATTCTCGGACTGAACCGTGGCACTTTACGCAAAAAGTTAAAAGCTCACGGTTTAATGAGTGAATAAATGATAAAATGCTCACGGCTTGCGTGGGCATTTTTTTTACCTATATTTTGCCTACCTGTTCAATCTCTAGACTTAAAAACTGTTGACGAAGATCATGACTATTAAACGCGCTTTAATCTCTGTTTCTGATAAAACCGGGATCGTTGAATTTGCCCAGAACCTTGTTGCTCTTGGGGTGGAAATTTTATCTACTGGCGGTACATATAAGTTGCTTAAAGACAACAATGTGGCTGTAGTTGAAGTTTCAGAGCACACAGGCTTCCCAGAAATGATGGATGGTCGTGTAAAAACACTGCATCCTAAAATTCATGGAGGCATTTTGGCTCGTCGTGGTCTAGACGAAGCTGTCATGGCTGAACACAACATCGATGCAATCGATCTCGTTGTCGTAAACCTTTATCCTTTTGCAGCCACTGTTGCTAAACCAGACTGCTCGCTTGCAGATGCAATTGAAAATATTGACATTGGTGGCCCAACAATGGTTCGTGCAGCTGCGAAAAACCATGCATCTGTGGGTATCATCGTAAATGCAACTGATTATGCAACTGTAATTGCAGAACTTAAAGCAGATGGCGCTTTATCTTATGCGACACGTTTCGATTTAGCGGTAAAAGCATTTGAACATACTGCCCAATATGACGGCATGATTGCTTCTTACCTCGGTGCACGTGTTGGTAAAGAAGAAGGTCAAGCAGACAAATTTGCCCGTACTTTCAATACCCAGTTAAATAAAGTACAAGATCTTCGTTATGGTGAAAATCCACATCAATCAGCTGCTTTCTATGTAGAATCGACTGCAACTGAAGCATCGGTTTCAACTGCTAAGCAGTTACAAGGTAAAGAACTTTCTTATAACAATATCGCAGATACAGATGCAGCACTTGAATGTGTCAAATCATTTGCAAAACCAGCGTGTGTCATTGTTAAACATGCAAATCCATGTGGTGTTGCAGTATCGTTAGATGGTCTTAAAACTGCATACGATCTTGCTTATGCAACTGACCCAGAATCAGCATTTGGTGGCATCATTGCATTTAACCGTGAGTTAGATGTTGCTACAGCTCAAGCAATTGTTGACCGTCAATTTGTTGAAGTGATTATTGCACCAAGTATTGCCGATGGTGTACTTGAAGTGACTGGCGCAAAGAAAAATGTTCGTGTTCTGGTATGTGGCGAACTTCCTAAAATTGATGAACGTGCTTCACAATACGATTATAAACGTGTCAATGGCGGTTTATTGGTTCAAGACCAAGACCTCGGTATGATCACCAAAGATGATCTTAAAGTGGTAACTAAGCGTGCCCCTACTGAAGCAGAAATCGATGATTTAATCTTTGCTTGGAAAGTTGCCAAATACGTTAAATCCAATGCTATTGTTTATGCTAAAGGCCGTCAAACCATTGGTGTCGGTGCTGGTCAAATGAGCCGTGTAAACTCTGCACGTATCGCAGCGATCAAAGCTGAACATGCAGGTTTAGTGGTTGAAGGTGCTGTTATGGCATCTGATGCATTCTTCCCATTCCGTGATGGTATTGATAACGCTGCAAAAGCCGGTATCAAATGTATTATTCAACCGGGTGGTTCAATGCGTGATGAAGAAACAATTGCAGCAGCAGATGAAGCTGGTATTGCAATGGTCTTCACGGGTATGCGTCATTTCCGTCACTAATTCACAATAAATCATTATTTAAAAATCCCCCTAAGTCCCTCTTTTCATAAGAGGGACTTGTCACGAACCACAGGACTCTTTAAATTCGTGATACCCCTTCCTGTATAAAGGGAGGCTGGGAGGGATTAAAAAAGGATACATAAGATGAACATATTAGTTTTGGGTAGTGGTGGTCGTGAACATGCATTGGCATGGAAAATTGCGCAAGACGATCAAGTCACTAAAGTTTTTGTTGCACCAGGAAATGCGGGTACAGCAACTGAACATAAATGTGAAAATGTTGCTTTAGATATTCTCAACAACCCTGCCATTATCGACTTTGCAAAAAATAATGCAGTTGACCTCATTATTGTTGGTCCTGAAGCACCGCTTGTAAATGGTGTGGTTGATGCAGGACGAGCAGCTGGCCTTAAAATTTGGGGACCGACCCAATTTGCAGCACAACTTGAAGGCTCTAAAGCTTTCGCCAAACATTTTTTAAAACGTCATAACATTCCTACAGCATTCTATGATGTATTCACTGAAGTGGATGCAGCCAAAGCATTTGTAGAAAAAAATGGCGCACCAATCGTAATTAAGGCAGATGGCCTTGCTGCGGGTAAAGGCGTCATTGTTGCGATGACCAATCAAGAAGCGTTTGATGCAATTGATGACATGCTTGCAGGCAATAAATTTGGTGATGCAGGTTCGCGTGTTGTTATTGAAGAATTCCTTGATGGTGAGGAAGCATCGTTCATTTGTATGATTGATGGTGACAACATCCTTCCTATGGCAACGTCACAAGACCATAAACGTATCTTTGAAGCTGATCAAGGTCCAAATACGGGTGGTATGGGTGCGTATTCCCCTGCCCCAGTTGTGACTGCAGATGTTTTTGACAGAGTCATGAAAGAAGTTATGCGTCCAACTGTAGATGGTATGAAGGCTGATGGTCATACCTACACAGGTTTCTTGTATGCTGGTTTGATGATCGATGAGCAAGGGCAACCTCGTGTCATTGAATTTAACTGCCGTTTTGGTGACCCTGAAACTCAACCGATCATGATGCGCTTAAAATCTTCTTTGGTTGATTTAGTTGAAGCTGGTATTGCTGGTAACTTACCCACTGAAGCTGAGTGGGATGAGCGTAAAACTGTTGGTATTGTGCTTGCGTCTAAAGGCTATCCTGAAACTTCGAGCAAAGATGATGTGATTTCGGGTCTAGATATCCAAATGACAGATGCTAAAGTTTTCCATGCAGGTACTGCAAACAATGCCAATGGTGATGTAGTGACTGCTGGCGGTCGTGTACTTTGCGTAACTGCATTGGGTAACACAATTGGTGAAGCGCAAGCAAAAGCCTTGGAACTTTGCCAAAAAGTGACTTTTGATGGTGTCCAATACCGCAAAGATATTGGTTACCGTGCGATTGCTCGTGAAAATGCTTAAACTCGATTGAGTTGTAAAACCCGCCAAGGCGGGTTTTTTATTTGGTAAATTTTTAGTGAGTAATGCTCTTCCAGAATAATAAATATAAGATTAATTACCTTGATTGATTTTTCGCTGAATCATTTGAATCACCTACCGCCTCAACACAACACCACCAATGACCATTTGAAGCCAATCTAATAATTGAGGAAATTCCCGATATCCATCACTCGCTAGAAAATGTCCAGCATTGGGAATAATCTCATAAGGAAACTCTAATTTTTCTGCCAACGAGATACTTAAATCAGTTGGAACATATTGATCATTACTCGATATAAACATTTTTCGATTTAATATTTTATTTTTAAAAGAAAAATCCTTATTTGTTTCAGCGATATATGAATCCAGTTGAGGTAATACTGCCAATTTATTCGAAAATCCAGATACACAGACAACACCACCTATCTGTTGAAAATCCAATTCAGACAGAAAATCAAGCAGCGTAATACATCCTAAACTGTGCGCAACAAAAAATGTATGCTGATCAATTTGAGCAACATTATTTTTTAAGGTTTGCTTCCACTGTAAAAGATTTGGATTGCTTGAATTCGGTAACGCGATCTTTACAACTTTAGTATTTTTATCTTGTAAATTTTCCTCAATATAATCAAACCAATGATCATCCACCTTTGCACCATAGCCATGAATGATATAAACATTATTTTGAGCATATACAGTATTTAGCAATAACAAACTGCTTAAAAGTAAGATGATTAATTTCATTTATTGATCTCTTTGATGTATATAAGATCTTCATGCTAAAGTATGACAGTAGTGTCAATGTCAATCACTGTTTGAATAAAATCACCCTATTTCGCCTAACAATCTGAAATAACGCTTATCAGAGCACTGCTATAAATGCAGATCTAAGTTTATTTTACTTATTTAAAAAAAAGATAATAAATCCTAAAAAATTTATATATTATGAATAAGTATAAAATTTAATCATTTATCGTTTAGCATTCAACAAAAGCATTTGTTTTCTTTATTAAATTAATAAAAAAATTGATATTCATGCAACGACATCGCTACCCAATATCAACACGTAGCCACTATGTATAATTTTCATTTATTGATATGATAAACAAATCTTTAGAGTCTGTTTTAAACAATTAAAATTCTTTTAAAACATACTGCTAATCCTCAAATGTAAAGAATATAGATAGCGCAATCAGACAAGTACGTCACCGCATTATTTATTTTCAAAATGTTAAAAATTCGATTTAAATGATCGAGAATGCAAAGGACAAAATTCTACTGCATTTGCTACTTAGGATTTATTCATGAAAAAGCTGTTTGGCGTTTTACTTAGCGCGTCTGTGCTTACTCTTTCTGCTTGTGGAAAACAAGAAGCTCCAAAAAATGATGCTGCTCAAGCAGATGCAGGTAAAGAACAAGTCGTTACCATGGCTTCTACAGGTTCAGATGCCGATATTTGGCGCTATATCGCAACACTACCAGAAACAAAGCAAGCTGGAATTAAATTAGAAGTTAAAAACTTCACTGATTATGTTGCAATGAATACTGCTGTGGCAAACAAAGAAGTCGATATCAATGCATTTCAATCTTATGCATATCTTGTTGCTTTCAATCAATCCAACAAAGAAAAAATTGCACCAATCTCTACAACATATTTAGAGCCAATGGGTATTTATTCTAGTAAAGTTAAAAAAGTTGAAGAGTTTGCCAATGGTGCAACCATTGCTATTCCAAATGATGGCGCAAATGAATCGCGTGCATTGTTACTTTTACAATCTGCTGGTCTCATCAAATTGAAAGATGGCTTTGATTTAGTTAAAGGCACGCCTGCTGATATTACTGAAAATGCAAAGAAAATTGTTATCAAACCTATTCAAATGGCGACTGCGGTACGTGCTAAAGATGAAGTTGATGCAATTGTTTTAGGTAATACTTTGGCAATGGAAGGCGGTTTAAACGTGCTTAAAGATTCGGTTTATTATGAGCCAGTTGACCAAACAACCAAAATGAATGTCAACGTACTTGCTGTTGCAGATGCACGTAAAGACGATGCCCTTTTGAAAAAAGTGGGTGAGTTATATCATGTTCCTGCTGTAGGTAAATATGTTCAAGAACACTTCGGTGGAACTAAAGTTGATGTGAATAAACCTGTAAGCTATCTTACAGAATCAAAATAGTTTTATAATGGATCAGGTCTATTGACCATTCTTTTATGAAAGGTCTACAGGCCCTCATAAAACAGGCAAAGTGAATTTGCCTGTTTTTTCTTTTTGCTATAGTTTTTGACGATATGATTGAATTTAAAAACATTTCAAAACACTATGAGTTGAAAGGTCAAACCATACGTGCACTGGATCAGATTAATCTTGAGATTCCAGCGGGCAGTATTTTTGGCATTATCGGCTATAGTGGTGCAGGTAAAAGTACCTTAATCCGTTTGATTAACTTGCTTGAGCGTCCCAACCAAGGACAAGTCATCATTAATCAAAAAGACTTTACGGCACTTGATGCACGTGCATTACGTCAAGAACGTGCAAATATAGGCATGATTTTTCAGCATTTCAATTTGCTACAAACCAAAACTGTAGCTGACAATATTGAAATGCCGTTAAAGTTGCTGAGTGTCACTAAAGACCAACGTGAAAAACGTTTAAATGAGTTACTTGAGTTTATTGATCTAAAGCACAAAAAAGATGCTTTTCCAGATGAACTCTCGGGAGGACAAAAGCAACGTGTCGGTATTGCACGCGCCTTGGCCAACCACCCCAAAATTTTACTTTGTGATGAGGCAACCTCTGCACTTGATCCACAAACCACGAAATCTGTTCTCGCTTTGCTTAAAAAGATTAATCAAGAGCAAGGGATTACCATTGTCATGGTTACGCATGAAATGGATGTGATTGAATCTGTTTGTGATTATGTTGCGGTCATGGAACAAGGCAAAGTGATTGAAACTGGCTCTACCTTAGAAATTTTTAGTCAACCGCAACACCCGACGACGAAAAATTTTATTCAAACTGTTTTACAGCAACAGCTCCCTGTTAATATCTTAAACAATCTCGAAAATCAAAATCATAAAAGTATTTATAGCCTGCAATTTTTGGGTACTTCAGCGCAAGAGACTGTGGTACAAGCAGCAATTAAGCAATTTGATGTCAGCTTAAATATTTTATTTGCCAATATGACTGAAATTAATGGCTCAGTCATCGGTCAAATGTTTATACAACTTTTGGGAGATGCTGAAAGCATTCGCCAAACCATAGATTTCTTTGAAAAAAATGGGGTCAAGGTGGAACAGTCAGGAGTTAGACTATGAGAGAACTCATTGTACAATGGCTCACTACGCTTACTGCACCATTTTGGAAAAGCTCTTTAAGCATTGACCAATTTGTTACAGCGATGCAAGAAACCATTCAAATGGTCATTTTTGCAATGCTGTTTGGTACCATTTGGGGCTTTATTCAAGCAATTACCTTGCTGGTCACTCGCCCTAATGGCATTTTACCCAATCGTGCTGTCTATCAGATTTTAAATCCTATCGTCAATGCACTACGCTCGCTCCCCTTTATTATTCTATTGATTGCGGTTTTTCCACTGACCAAAGCGATCGTGGGTACAACAATCGGTACTTGGGCAGCGATTGTACCGTTGACCATTTATGTTGGTCCTTATATTGGTCGTCTTGTAGAAACATCATTGCTTGAAGTGAATGAAGGGATCATTGAGTCTGCACAAGCAATGGGTGCATCGCCTTGGCAGATTATTTTTAAGTTTATTATCCCTGAATCCCGTAGCTCACTCATTTTGAGCCTTACCACAGCAACCATTAGCTTGATTGGTGCAACAGCAATGGCGGGTGCTGTAGGCGCTGGCGGTATTGGTGATTTAGCAATTTCTTATGGTTATCAACGTTTCGATCAAAGTGTGGTTTATCTCACCGTGATTGTCTTATTGATCCTTGTACAAATTGTACAGAGTCTTGGAAATTGGTTATCAAAGCTTCGATAATCCTTGCTTGCCATTTCCAGCTGTTCTTTTTTCTAAAATCATACCCTCCTTGTTGAGGGTATTTTTTATTTCTTGAGTTAGCTACAGATATAAATACTTATAAAATTTATAGATCCGTACTTGATTCTATACTTGCTTAGTCCTATCCACTTTAATTCCACTCATTTGATCATCTGCTCTTGATCAATCAGTCAGAACTAATTATGTTATAGAAAACTTAAGAAATATTTGAAATGAATAATTTTACACAAACAATCGCCTCACTACTCCTTATGCTACCTATTTGTAGTTTTGCGCAAGCTTCAGACGATTACACCACCACAGTAAAAGTCAATGGTGTAGAGCTCAACCAAGCGCTAAGTGCAACGCAAATTGAAAAGTTGCTCGGAAACACCTCTCAAAAAACTACAAAAGCATTTTCAGAATGTAGTGGTAACTATGAATACTCAAGCTCTACTGCATCAGGGAAAAAACTGATGTTTGAAATTTATAGTGAAGACAATCCACAGATTAAGTCTGAGACTTTCTATAAAGGCAAAAATAATTTTCAACAACTTGGCACAACCAAAGGACGAGTTTGGCTTTCTTGGTCAAATGCGCCAGCGATCACGGATACAATCCTGATTAACAATAAACCCATCACTAATCTGTATAGCATGAATCAATTTAAAAAAGACTTCCCAAACAGCGCCAAAACAGGCACCAGTGTTTTAATTTTAACGGCATCGGAAGCCAAAGAGTTTTTAAAAAATCCTGCTGAATTTGAAACAGGCTATCGCAGTTATGTCGATTTTAGTTTTAAAAATGGCAAACTGAGCAAATTAGAAATCAACCAAGGGATGGCCTGTTAAGTTTTATTGAGAATAGCATATTGATCTATATACTATTCTCTAAAAGAATAACCTACCATATGACTAGTTTGTTTAAGCAAACAGCATGCAGTACTGTCGAATTACATATGTTTTCACATAAAAAAGACTGTAATCAGTTTTCTAACTTGTCTATAGCCTGATTTTGCTATTAAATTTGTGTCAGCATATCCATGGAATTCAACGATGCAATTTAAAATTCACGTCATAGATGTAAAAAATCAATTACAAAACTATATTTGGCTGATCGAAGACAGTCAAAGCCATGATGTCGTTGCAATTGACCCCACTGAAGCATCACTCGTTGAAGATTATTGCCTTGAACATCAGCTGAATTTAAAACAAATTTGGCTCACACACTGGCATAAAGACCATATTGGTGGTGTTCCAGAATTAATCGCAGATCATAATATTCCTGTTTATGGGCCACGCGCTGAACTGAGTCACATTCCTTTTATTACCTACCCGCTGCAACACGATGATCAATTTGAATTTCATGGATTAAACATCGACATTATCGCTGTGCCAGGTCACACCCTAGGGCATGTCGTTTATTTTATTGATGCATTAGACAGTGTTTTCTGTGGTGATACCCTTTTTGCTATGGGGTGTGGACGTATGTTTGAAGGAACCGCAGAGCAGTTTTATCACTCTCTCAATCGTCTCGCTGCTTTACCACCAAGAACCAAAGTTTACTGCACCCATGAATATACGCTTTCTAATGCACAATTTGCTTTGCATATCGAGCCAGAGAACCGAGCAATACAACAACGTGCCGAAGAAATCAAACAGCTCCGTGAACATGGGAAAATCACCTTGCCCAGCACCATTGAACTTGAGCTTGAAACCAATCCTTTTTTACGTGTCGAAAGTGCTGAAGAATTTGCGCGTATTCGTGCATTGAAAGATCATTTTTAAGCAATCACGATTATTGTCCCCACAATGTTAAAACTGCGCCAGCCCAAGCCTCTGTTTTTAAAAGCCTCTCAGCGGGCGGTACTGTTATTACATGCCTATACCAGCACCGTTCAAGATATGAAGGCCTTAGCAAAATTTCTGCATAAACATGGCTACACTTGCTATGCACCTAGCTACGCCGGGCATGGTTTAACGATTGATGAGTTTCTCAATTACACTACAGATGATTGGTGGCAAGATGCATATAATGCTTATCAACTCTTAGAAAATCAGGGTTATAAGCATATTGCTGTCATTGGGGTTTCTTTAGGTGCAATTTTATCGTTAAAACTCACTGAGCACTTTCCAATTGATGCTTGTATTAGCATGTCTGCGCCACAGGATCGAAGTGTAAATGATCTTTTTAAGCGATTAGAACACTATGCCGAATATCTTCATCAATTTCAGAATAGCAATGTAGAGCTAGACTTAAAAAGCTTAGAAAATAAAGCAGCAATACAACTACAGGCATTTCATCAGTTTGTTGCCGCAACCATAAGCAATGCTTCTTTAATTCGTGCACCTATTTTTTTATTGTATGGCGAGTTAGATGATGCACATTATCAATCCAGTGCACAAACCATTTATAATCATGTGAATTCTACAAAAAAACAGATTAAAAGTTATCCCAATACAGGGCATCTCATGACTTTAGGCAAAGATCAGACACAACTGTTTGGCGATATTTTAGATTTCTTAGATCAACATCATCCCATACAGGCATAATAACCTATACTTCTGTTAAATTTACTTACATTTAGCCAAAGTAAAAATGAGAAAAATTCTGCTTTTTTAAAACGATATCTTTGCATCAAAATATTACAAGCACAGTTTTCATATTTAATTAATTGGTTGTTTTATTTCAAAATTTTTAAGTAAATTCACATTTCATCCATATTGATAGCAAAAAAATACGCATTGATACAAAAGCGTCATTTCTCAAATTGCTCAAATATTGATATAAAAAATAAGTTTCATCAAATTTCCCCTTTAAAAATTTAATGATCACCCCTATTAAATTTATAGGCAGGAATTAAGGAGATCTTCTGTGAAAAAGGTTGTAAAGGCAAAGAATTTAATCGCTTTTCGTATTTGGTTAGAAAAATTAGGCTATTCAGTAAAAAATTTAGCTGATGGAAAAGGATTTACTTTCAGCTTTAAAAAAGAATATGGTTTAGTCACTTGTGATTTATCTGGTAATAACTTAGCAATGCAGCTCGGTGAAGAGTTTGAGGATCACTTAAAGGCTTAGTAAGTGTCTAAATGAAGTTTCTCTTTGAAAAGACCTAAACGATTACGTTTAGGTCTTTTTATTGATCTGGATAAAATTTTAATTCCCAAAAACCTGTGATCAAAATATAGCATAGCCAGAATAAAAATTTAGGCATAAAAAAAAGCATGATTTTCATCATGCTTTTTTAAATTTGGTGGGGACGGAGAGACTCGAACTCTCACACCTTGCGGCGCTGGAACCTAAATCCAGTGCGTCTACCAATTTCGCCACGTCCCCGAATAAAAACTAACGCTGTAGTCATTTTAAATAACTTGGCAGAGGATCAAGGATTCGAACCTTGACGAACGGTTTTGGAGACCGTCATGCTACCATTACACCAATCCTCTATAACCCTTCATTTTGTTTTAGTACCACAAAATGAATTGCTTGGTGGGGACGGAGAGACTCGAACTCTCACACCTTGCGGCGCTGGAACCTAAATCCAGTGCGTCTACCAATTTCGCCACGTCCCCAATGGCTGTGTATATTATAGAGATCGTTTTATTATGACAAGCCCTTTTTTCGAAAAAGACACTCGTTTGTTTAAATAAAAAACAAATGTTGCAAATACTGCTTTTTGTTTAAACAATTTGGCTTAATACTTGTTTTATTTGATAAATATTTGAGCAACGTTGCCCTATTTTTTTCATTAACATCGCTGTTAAAACCATTTCAAAAATTTTAAATTGCTGTGGTAACACCACATTTAACTGCTGACAATGCAAAAATGCCCAATCTTGATAGCTTTTCGCCGATAAGCGCTGTTGTGTCAACCACTCCAACCAAACGATTCCCAACGCATAAATATCAGATTGAAATGATTTTGGTTGCGCATGAAACAATTCAGGCGCCATATATCTTGGTGTTGCTGTATGTGTTGTGATACTGGTTAAATTTGCGTCTTGTGCGATGTTTACAGCCTGTTCAAAGTCAATCAGATAACTTTTTTCATCCTTAACTCGAAAGTGCTCAACTTTGATATCGCCATGCAGATAACCATAGTCATGCAAATGTTCAAGCACATCTAAGCTGAGTACTAATCGCTTACCAATTTCAGCCAAACTAAGTCGATCAGGCAGATCCTGAAAAAGCTTTGGGGCATCTTCCACCCATAAAGCTTGATCAATGACCTCTTCTTCAATTTTAAATTGCTGAAATGGATCAAATATTGAGAAATTTAACAATACAGGTTGAGCTTCAGTCTCCAATGCATTCAACTCGCTATAACAGTTCAGTTCATTGAAAAAGTGCTGTTTATAATAGCGATTTGAATTTTTGAGCTGTAATTTCAACCAAAACCATTGCTGTCCCTGTTGAATTTGATAAACACGGCGACCAAATTTTTGACTTTGGATTGAATTATATGCAACTGGAAGAATTCTGCTTTGGCTCATACTTCGGTCAATTGTTCTGCGGGTATATCTTTCGTCATTGGATGATTCAAAACTTCTAGACAATGTTGGATTGTTTTACCAATACGCGCATGTGTTTCTATGCTTGAAATTTTTGGCCAAGTTGCACGCTCACCTTCTCGTTGCAACAGCTTGAATAGATATGGGCGTGGGTTCTGTAACATATAGCTATAATGGCGCAGACTATACTCCCCAATAATATTGACATCACCATAGTAGCGCTGGTCAATAATACCGTAACCGTGATCGAGTAAACGACGCATAGAAGGAACTCGTCCCATACGGCCTCTGGCAAAGTCCATGATCCCCATTGCAGCCATGCGTCCTTGACTACGCACAATACGTTCAGGCCAACTCAGTAAATCTCTACGGTAACGTTCTTCATCATTCTGCATAAACGGTACAATATGTGGATTAACCTGACTGGCAATGGTGTAATTCAAATTATAAAGACGTGACATGCGCTCTTGAGGGAAATCATTACGGACACTGCCATCCACCCAACGCGTATTTGCCAAATAAGGGGTATGTACACCATCGTAACGTTTACTGATCAAACGCACAGGTGGAAATAAAACCGGTACAGCACATGATGCCAATACTGCACTCCAGACCAATAAATCTGGTGAGGTATATTTATTCATGATTCGTACATCTTCTTGGGAAACATCATAAGGCGCGACGGTGACATTGATATCCAAGCCTGATTTTTCAAACGCCTCCTGAAAGGTTACATCACCTAAATTTTCGACCAAGAACTTTTTAAGATATCGGACATCTGCAAAACCACCATTGCCTTTGATTAATTCTTTTAAGCTACGGAAGTGAAAGGCTTCACTATAAAACTGGTCACCACTGAGCAGATTTGGAATTTCACCCGGTTCATTTACCCCCAGCATCGCCGTCATGATTGCCCCAGCACTTGAACCAGAAAGTACTTTTGGCATTAAGTCTTGTTCCATTAATGCCTTACAAACACCGCTATGGAATAAACCTAAGGTTGCCCCACCTGAAAACATCAGTGCGGGCTGACCATAGGCCTTTTCACAGTTTTCGAAAAACTTCCTTTTACTTTCATGACACAAAGCTTGGCAACTTTCTGAAGCGATGAATGCCAAACTATTACTGACTTCATCGATATAATCTTCAATTATTTTTTTAGTTCCAACATAGGTATGTGCAAATAGCATCGGATGCCCGATATTGGCAACATCGTGACTAAATCCTTCTCGTAAGATATACATCAAATCTTGGGTGCGATTTTGCAGACGGTAACGGCGTAATAAATTTAACCGATGGGAAATAATTTCAGCATCAAAATATGGAGAGGTATTATCCAGCTTCCACTCCTGTGCCCCCGTTTCTTCATCCAGTTTTAACGCTATAGATTTCCACTCTTCATAGTTTTCCGCATGTTTCAGTTTTCTTTTTAGTTTTTTAATACGATAAGCCTGATGCGGATTTAAATCTTGAGTAAGTTCTAATAACATTTCTAATATTCCTTTGATTTTTAATCCGACACTTTTAGATACCTGTCGATAAACTATGCTGAAAAATAACCAGATAATCAATTACCATAAGTCATTTAATTCTTGCTTTAGATTCCAATTATCGCCTATTGAGATTAGCTCAATAAAATTACTGTGCTAATATCAACCACACATTGTAATTTCTGAAAATAGCGAACGGATATGGCAACTTTCGACTTACCTGACAATATCATCCAAAAATTATCCACTGTTCTTGATCAGTTACATCAAGTCCTTCCTGAAACAAAAAAGGATACTGACTTTGAAGCAGTGGCTTTTAGATGGCACGATAAACAACTCAAAGCGATTTATAACCCGAAAGCAATGCATTTGGATGATCTTAAAGGGATTGAACGTCAGAAAGCTAAAATTTTACAAAATACTGAACAATTTCTACACGGCTTACCGGCCAACGATATTTTACTGACTGGCTCACGCGGTACAGGAAAATCATCCATTGTCCGTTCTTTACTTACCCAGTATGCAGAACAAGGCTTACGTTTAATTGAAATTGAACGAGATGATTTGTCTGACTTGCCAGAAATTCAAAAAATTATTAAAGATCGTCCAGAAAAGTTCATCGTTTATTGTGATGACTTAGCATTTAATGCTGAAGATGAAAATTACCGTAGTTTAAAAAGTGTCTTAGATGGCTCGCTACAATCTGGCTCAAGTAATTTTGTGATTTATGCGACCAGTAACCGTCGTCATTTATTACCTGAATTTATGCATGAAAACACGCCTGTAACCAAAGTCGATGTGCCGCAATATAAAGAGTTGCACCCACAAGAAGCCATCGAAGAAAAGATTTCTTTATCAGATCGTTTCGGTATGTGGTTGTCGTTTTATCCGATGGATCAAAATCTTTATTTAGAAATTGTGGAACATTATTTAGCAAAAGCAGACATGCCCTTTGCTGATGATGTACGTGCTGAAGCATTAAGATGGTGTCAAGCTCGTGGTCAACGCTCAGGGCGTGCAGCATATCAATTCTCTAAACATTGGATTGGTTCAGAACGTTTAAAGGCTTTATAAGTCTGATTTTTTAGATATACACAGCCCTAACTGAATAATAGTCAGGGCTTTTATTATTTATCAGTTAGATCATGTGCGATAAGAATAAGTAAGCTAAGCGAATAGCGATATCAAAACGTCCAATAAAAGATCATATTTTTATAAGCTCATTCATGCTAAACCCATTTATCACCCGATAAAATCTCACTACTTCTTTGTCTCATTTGATAACAATAGCTTGAATGGATTGCCCTGTTTCATTCAATCCCTATCATTCAAATAAAGCTTAAATTATTCGTTTCTATGTAAAAAAAACCATCAACACACAACTCAAGCTGACTGCTGGTTAATCATGCAACTAAAAGCCAAAATTAAAAAATTCAGTATATTTAAATATATTTCAAATACTTAAACACAAAGCAATAATTCATCCAGAACATTTTATTTCAGCACATCACAGTTTAAGCGTGATAAAATAGCCGACAGTTTCATATAGGATAGGTCTATGCAGTTTGTTCATCTTGGTATTCATACCGAATTCTCGATTACAGAATCGATCGTACGTATACCTGATCTGATTAAAGCTGCCGCATCTGATGAAATGCCTGCTTTAGCCATTACAGACCTATCCAACCTGCATGCAGCTGTTAAGTTTTATAACAAATCGCTGGGGAAAGGGATTAAACCTATTTTCGGCAGTGTAATTCGATTAAACGATGCAAACCATAAAGCAACCTTACTGGCAATGACCAATAAAGGCTGGCGTGGTCTGACTGAAATTGTCTCTCGCGGCTTTATTGAAGGGCAACAACTGTCGATTCCATGTGTACAAAAAGAATGGGTGCTTGAACAGTCTCAAGACCTTATTGTACTTTTGGGTCTACATAGTGATGTCGGAGAAATGCTCTGTGCAGCTTATCCTGAAAAAGCCGAACCACTGTTAGAACAATGGATCGAAAAATTTGGCAATCGTGTTTATTTAGCGCTGACGCGTACAGGTCGCCCATTAGAAGAAAGCTTCAATGAGGAAGCGGTTAAACTCGCTGCAAAATATAATATTGGTGTTGTGGCACATAATGATGTGCATTTTGTTAGACCAGAAGATTATGAAGCACATGAAGCACGCGTTTGTATCGCAGATGGTTATGTTCTAGGCGATAGTAAACGTCCTAAGCATTACAGCCCTGAGCAATATTTTAAAACCTCTGCTGAAATGATTAAGCTGTTTGCAGATATTCCAAGTGCGATAGAAAATACCTTACAAATTGCAAAGCGTTGTACAGTTTCACTCCGTTTAGGATTCCATGACCTACCAGACTATCCAATTCCGGAAGGTCATACCATCCATTCTTACTTTGAGCATCTCTCTGAAATTGGTTTAGAAGAACGCTTAGACTTCCTTTACCCTGTTGAAACACGTGATGAAGATTGGGCTGAAATTCGTAAGCCTTATGATGAACGTCTGGCCTATGAGCTTGGCATTATCAATAAAATGGATTTCCCTGGTTACTTCCTCATCGTCATGGACTTTATTCAATGGTCTAAAAACAATGGGGTTCCTGTAGGTCCCGGTCGTGGTTCAGGTGCAGGCTCACTCGTCGCTTATAGTTTAAAAATTACTGACTTAGACCCGTTGCGTTATGACCTACTCTTCGAACGTTTCTTAAACCCAGAACGTGTATCCATGCCCGACTTTGATATCGATTTCTGTATCGCTGGGCGTGATAAGGTCATCGATTATGTGGCACGCCATTATGGTCGTGATGCGGTTTCTCAGATTGCAACCTTCGGTACCATGGCTGCTAAAGGTGCGATTCGAGATGTAGCACGGGTTTTAGGTAAATCTTACGGTTTGGCAGATCGTATTTCTAAAATGATTCCGACTAAACCTTTAGGTCTCACCTTAGAAGAATCTATTGAGGCTGAACCACAACTTAAAGATATTGTGACCAATCCATCCAACCCAGATTATGATGATGCTGCTGAAATCTGGGAAATGGCGCTCAAGCTTGAAGGCATTACCCGTAATACAGGTAAACACGCAGGTGGTGTGGTCATCGCACCAACCAAAATCACCGATTATTCGGCAATTTTGTGTGAAGCTGATGGCACAGGACGGGTTGCCCAATTCGATAAAGATGATGTTGAAGCTGCGGGCTTAGTAAAATTCGACTTCTTGGGCTTACGTAACCTTACTGTAATTGAAGATGCGATTCAAAATATTAATAAGCGTATTCAATCTGATAAGCCGTTAAATATTTCAAACATTCCTTTGGACGATCCTAAATCCTATGCAGTATTTGCTGACGCAAATACCACCGCGGTATTCCAGTTTGAATCCGTGGGCATGAAAAAAATGCTTAAAGAAGCACGCCCAAGTAAATTTGAAGAAATTATTGCCTTCGTATCCTTATATCGACCGGGTCCAATGGACCTTATCCCCGACTTTATCCATCGTATGCATGGTGGTGAATTTGAATACTTACATCCGCTGTTAGAAAGTGTACTCGAACCCACTTATGGGATCATGGTATATCAGGAACAGGTGATGCAAGCCGCACAATTCTGTGCAGGCTATACACTGGGTGGTGCAGATTTACTTCGTCGTGCGATGGGTAAAAAGAAAGTCGAGGAAATGGTCAAGCAACGTGCCACCTTTATTGAAGGTGCTGCGAAAAAAGATATTGATGAAGGTACAGCCAACCATATCTTTGACTATATGGAAAAATTCGCAGGTTATGGTTTTAACAAATCACATGCCGCTGCGTATGCTTTAGTTGCCTATCAAACGGCTTGGTTAAAAGCACATTACCCTTCGGAATTTATGGCTGCGGTCATGTCTTCGGAAATGCAAAATACAGATAACATTGTATTTTTAATTGATGACTGCCGAATCAACAACTTAGTGGTATTGCCGCCATCGGTAAATATGTCGTTCTACCAATTCTATGCCAGTGATGTAAACACCATTATTTATGGTTTAGGTGCAATTAAAGGTGTCGGCGAACAGGCCATGCAATCCGTGATTGATTCACGTGAGCAAGATGGTCCTTTTAAAGATTTATTTGATTTCTGCCACCGTGTAGATTTGAAAAAAATCAATAAAAGAACATTGGAAGCATTGATTCGCGCTGGTGCACTGGACTGCTTGGGAATTGAACGCTCAAGTTTAATGGCACAACTTCCAGAAGCTGTCCAAGCCGCTGAACAGGCACGTTCAAATCGTGAAACGGGTATTATGGACTTATTTGGTGAAGTTGAAGAGGTTCAACGTAAGCCAGCTAAACCTGTAAAACCGTGGTCTGATGAAGTGCGTCTAAAAGGTGAAAAAGATACATTGGGTTTATATCTGACAGGTCATCCAATTGATGTCTATCGTGCAGAATTAAAATCCTTTATTCCAAATAAAATTAATGAATTAACCCCTACTCGCCGTGGTGTAACCACTGTTTTCGCAGGTTTAGTGGTCGATATTGCCAATTTCCCGAATCGGATGATGATTACCCTTGATGACGGCACAGCACGTATCGAAGTCTCTGCGAATCATGAACGCTTCCAACGCTTTAAAGACATCATTCAAAATGAAAAAGTGGTGGTGATTGAAGGTGAAATTTATGAACGTGAAGGTTTTGACCGTCCTATGGGGCGTTTGACCAAAGCATTCACCCTCAATGAAATTCGACAAAAGCGTGCCAATAGCATTGCCATAACACTGAATACAGAAGTGATGACGAAAACTTTAGCCTCGGATATTCAAAAGATCTTACTGCCTTTCTGTAATGTCGATATGTGTCAACACATTCCAATGCAGATTCAGTTAGATTACGACTATGCCACGGCTGAGTTACATTTAGGGCAACAATGGAAAGTTGCCCCATTGGATGAGTTACTTTCTAAATTACGTGATTACTTTGGTAAAGAATCTATTCATATTGAATACCAAGTCAAATCTAAAGCGGCAAAAGCCGTGGATCATCGTGGACTTGCCCAACCGACTCAAGTTGCACCACCGCCAGAAAATATGAGTATGGATGATGCAATGGATGACTATATGGCAGATGCAGGCCAATTCTCCTAACCTCCTTATTTGAATTTAAAGCTTAATATTTTGGAATATTCATGGATATTTTCGACAATGCTGTGATTTCACAGCATTTAAGTCATGTACGTATTGTCATGGTCAATACGACGCTTCCTGCCAATATCGGAAGTGCTCTACGTGCTATGAAAACAATGGGCTTAACCAAACTTGTGCTCGTTGCGCCTAAAACCTACCCTCACCCTGATATAGATGCGTTAGCGGCTGGCGCAGCAGATCTGATCGAGCAAATTGAAATTGTCGACAGCTTAGAAAATGCCATTAAAGATTGTCATATCGTATTTGGAACCAGTGCACGTAGTCGCACCATTCCGTGGCCTTTGCTTGATGCACGCCCTGCGGCGCAAAAATCAATGCAGGCTGTTATCCAACACCAACAAGAAATCGCTATTGTCTTCGGTCGTGAAGATCGTGGTTTAACCAATGAAGAACTTGCGCTGGCAAACTTTCATGTCACAGTCCCAGTAAATAGTGATTATGGTGTGTTAAATGTTGCTCAAGCAATTCAGGTACTGTGCTATGAAATGCGTATGGCAACATTGGAATTAGCTGACAAGAAACTGGATACTGAAGCGGTGATGCGGGTAACAGATTCAGAAGATATGCATTGGGATGAACCTTTGGTCACACATGAGCAAATGGAACAATTTTATCCGCATATTGAAAAAATGTTGGCTGATATCGAATTTTTAGACCCTAAAAACCCGCGTTTACTGCCTTTACGCTTGCGTCGATTATTTGGGCGTATACAATTAGATAAGATGGAATATCATTTATTAAGAGGCATTTTTAGCCGAGTTCAAGCCTTGAATAATGGTACATGGAAAAAGTCAAAAGATGAGGATCAAAACTAATGCTAAAACAGCTTAAAGAAGATATCCAAGCTGTATTTGCGCGAGATCCTGCTGCGCGTAATACATTTGAAGTTTTAACCACATATCCTGGGATACATGCATTAATGATGCATCGTGTTGCCCATGAATTATGGGAAAAAGATTGTAAAACTTCAGCGCGCATTTTGTCTTCTTTTAGTCGTTTTGCAACAGGTATTGAGATTCACCCTGGCGCTAAAATAGGTAAACGCTTTTTTATCGATCATGGCATGGGTGTGGTGATTGGTGAGACAGCAGAAATTGGTGATGATGTCACCTTGTATCATGGGGTGACTTTAGGCGGCACGACATGGAATAAAGGTAAACGTCATCCGACTTTAGCAGATGGTGTTGTAGTAGGTGCTGGTGCAAAAATCCTAGGTCCTTTTGTGGTCGGTAAAAATGCCAAAGTAGGCTCAAATGCTGTTGTAACTAAAGCTGTACCTGATGGCGTCACTGCGGTAGGCAACCCTGCTCGCTTTATTAGCAAAGATAAAGAAATCGTCACTACACCAGAACCAAGTTGTCCAGAAGAAATGAGCAGTGGCATTGAAAACACAGAATTTCAAGCCTATGCAGCCGTACCAGAACAATCCGACCCTATGCTGGACGGCATGCGTGTTCTGTTAGATCGTTTGGAACAAAATGAAAAACGCATCAATAGTTTGTGCCAGCGTTTATCACTTTTAGACCCAACGTTCAATTTACAGCACAATATTGAACAGCCTTTGAGTGATGATGAAATCAAAATTATAGAAGAAGTTAGACGTGAATGTGCAGCACAAAACCACTCATCGAAAGCATAAGGTTGCTTAATACTTCACAAAATGAAGTGTCAATAGACTGTAATGTATAATTTTTAATAATACGAACCAAATCAAGTTGCATGTTCAGACGTCTTTTCATAGACTGATGCGCATGCACGTTTTTTAATATAAATTAATGGAAGAAACACATGACGATTAAGCCTTTGGCATATGCATTGCTCGCAACATCATTACTTACTGCGTGTTCAACAACACCCACCAAGCAACAAAATAAAATAGATGCAAACGAGCCGTTTATTTACACTGAGCCTGAATTGTCTCCTCCGTTCTATGCATTAAACCCTTTCGATTACTCGCAACCGCCTGTTTTTGAATTAGAGTTAAAAAAAGCATCGGCTCAACCTGTAAACAAACTCGAAGTTACTGATCCCGCAAATCCAAGCCAAAAAATCATTTTAGATACCAATAAATTGATTGTACCTACAGTAAATAGCTCACAACGTGCTATGAAATATGCAGTACTTGCTGGAAACAATGAAATTGACATCACTGCAATTGATGATTTCTTACAAATGGTTGAAGGCAAAGCACGTCATTACCCACCACAATTTAGTGATCGTAAAGAACGTAAAGGCTTTGAAGCTAAGTTGAAAGAAGTCTCTACTCAGCTTGACCAATTAGCTGCAGCACCAAATGCTTCTTTTGATATTTTGATTCGTGCATTTAAAGCCAGTGTTTTGGGACGTAACCTTGACCTAGGTTCTTCTTATACCACCAAGTCATTAGAGTATGCTCAACGTATTCTTAAAATCAACAAAGATGATGCTGAAGCAAACTTGTGGTTTGGTTTCTCTTTATCTGAAGGTGGCGGTCAAAAAGAAGCGATTCCATATTTAGATAAAGCCATCAAACAAGGTGTTCAAGAAGCCTATTTATCTTCTGCAAACAACTTTATTGGTATGGAGCAAAAGAAAAATGCGATCCAAACCTTGAAAAACTATAAAGTGAAATACCCAGAAGAAGCTGAAGTTGCAGATCGCTTAATTCAAGAAATTGAAAAGCAAGGTCGTTACAACGTTTGGCAGGTTTTGAAAAACCCAGCTCTAGCAAAATAAATTTATAAATTTTTGAAAAAAATAGGCTGAACATTCAGTCTATTTTTTTGTTTATAAATTGAATAAAACTAACGTATGATTCAGACAAAGATTGATCTAGTTAATGATTATGCAATACTCAAAAAACAATATTTTGCTTTGTGCTTTAGCAATGAGCCCATTGATTTTATCTGGATGCCAAGTTGTCAGTGTAAAAAATCAAAAGGTGAACGTAACCATTGCCAATGAACGTGACAGCATTTTGACACGTTCAAAAATGAGTGAAGCCAGCTTAAATGTCTTGTCGATGACTGGACGAGAAGCCAAATCTTGTACAGATGAACCCGAAAAATGTGTGGCAGATTTAGCTGAAATCCCACAGATTCAAGATGAACAACTGCTTTCGACCGCAAGTGAAATTTACTTAACCAAAGCAATCAATCTTGGCGACTCATCAGATTGTAAAGTCAGTCTTTTTTCTAAGCATCAATCCACTGACAAACAACAAGCCTCGCAGAAAAACTATGAGCAATGTTTAGATCAGCAAATGGTGATGTTAGATAACAGCATCCGCTATAGTTATGCCTATTTATTTAAAACTGAACGCCAACCTCAAGACCGTATTTTTAATAACCGACAAGTTCAGATACGTGACTTTTATAATCAAGCCTTAGCTAAACTGATTTCGACATATGCCGTAAGAAATAAAAACCAAAAAGTAGCAAAACAAATTAAAGTTGGCAAAAGCACTTATCGCATTAACTTTAATGGTTACCCTGCACTGGCTCAGATTGAACTTGAGGATCTTGTTTCAAGCTATAATTTAAACTTTTCAGGTTTACGTTCGATCAACCGTAGAGACGGTTTCGGTGCAGAATTTGTCGCAATTTTACCCAACACGACAGCACCTGAAGAAAACAAATATATTGTGAATCCATTTGATTATAAATACAAAAATGGCATGAATCCCAATATTCATCAACCCCGTTATTTATCGGTTAGTATTGCAGCACAACCTGAAAATGCAAATGAATCACTACAAAACATCTTACACAACCCAAACTTTCAACTGAATGTTTATGATCCTTATAGCATTGAAAATTTAAAAATTGGTGGCAAACAATACCCGCTTGCTGCAAACTTTTCAGCTCCCTATGGTCTATGGCTGGCTCAAAATAACTTAGGTATTGCGGCTTATCTTAGCTTAATCGATCGTGATCAAAGCCTGACCATGCCTCATTTATATATGCTTGAACCGTACAACCCGAATAAAAAAGTGATTGTTTTGGTACACGGTTTAGCCAGTAGCCCTGAAGCTTGGATTCGTTTAACCAATGATATTATGGGCGACAATGTATTGCGTGAGCACTATCAAGTTTGGCAGGTTTTTTATTCAACCAATATGCCAATATTAGAAAGCCGTTTTCAGATCAATGCTATCATTAATCAAGGTTTCGCTTCAATTAATCAAAATTCTGCTTCTGCTAAAGATGCCGTTTTGATTGGGCATAGTATGGGCGGGATTATTGCGCGCTTATTAGTCAGTGACGCCAATCTGACACAACCCGCCTTAAAGATGTTGAACAATCGTAAATTTGATAAATTTAAAGATGATCCAATGTTCAAATCTCGTTTGACTATTCAATCTGTGCCTAATTTTGATCGTGCTATTTTTATTTCAGCACCACATCGTGGTACTGCATTTGCTGATCGCTGGTTCACTTTGGCTGCCCGTCGGATTATTAAGCTGCCAGGTGCATTCTTAGGGGCCTTAGCTGACTCTATTGATGACCGTGATTTAAATGCAAAAAACTTTTTAAAAGATGTTGGGCATGGACTGATTCAAAATGGTCCAAGTGACTTAAGCCATAGCTCAAACTTCACCAAATTGACTGAAAACGTTATGCCTAAGAAAGACATGATCTATCATTCAATTATGGGGAATATTACCAATAGCACAGATCCTAACGTGATGACGGATGGAATCGTTCCATATACCAGCTCACATTTGGATGGCGCAGTATCTGAGAAAATTATCAAAGGTGGTCATTCGATCCAAGAGACACCTGAAGCCGTATTGGAACTTAGACGGATTTTAAGATTACATTTGACGGAACTTGGGCTTTATAAACCTTAAACTCAGCATCCAAGCACATAAAAATGCCAGTCAATTTTAAATTGGCTGGCATGGAATTATTGGTTTTATAAAAACCTAAGGTCTTATCAGAATCAGTGAATAACTTATTTATAAATCAGTGGTTCCTGCAAAAAGCGCGATTACATCTGCTTCGGTTAGTTTTTTTGTGTCATTGTTAAAAGCATAAAACTCAGGCTTATTGTCTATAAAAATTTCCATATCGAATTTTATATCTTGAGGCTGTTGATCCAATGCAAATGCATTGATATTGCAATAACTTTGGTCTTTAGTCCGCCAAAATAAATTTGTGCCACAGCAGTTACAAAAACCTCGCTCGCCCCAATCAGAAGAATTATAAATACTTAAGTGCTCATCTTGAGAAAACTGTAAACTGCCCTGTTCGACATCAATCGTCATAATTACACCACTCGTTTGTCTTCTGCAAATTGAACAATGACACGCATGAACATCATGATTTTTTAATTCAACCGTAAAAGTTGTTGCCCCACAAACACATTGCCCTTTCATAATGATTTCCTTGTTTTATAAATTTTCCACAAAGATACTACGATGATGTAGTGAAATTATAGTGAAACAGATATTTTTTATCATATCCATGTTTTTTAATTGAAAAGCGAAATGATTCACTCTAAATTAGTCAATACAACAATTTAAATATAATATTTGGAAAAGTATGCGTTATAAAATTATAGATGTTTATCAGCTCCAAAATATTCAACGGTATATTGCAAAGTGCCTAAAGACACAATCACCTCAATTCATTGTGATTGAAAGTGATCAAACCTTATGTAAAGAGCTCGATATTATTGATGTCGACTTACAAGCATCGATTGCCACGTGGGCAACGGGTGAAAGAATTGATTTAAAAATCATTCATCAATCCAACCATATTGAAAAATTCTACGATTTTGAACATTAAAAAGATCAACTCAATCGTTCAAATTCAATAAAAAGTTTGACAGTAAATCCCCCAACATCATATTTTACTTTAAGTTCTCTTTTAGAACCCTATATAAAGGATAAATATATGAAACACCCAAAAGAAATGACAGGGCTTGAATTTCTACAAGCAATGGTTGCTGGACAAATTCCTAGAGCATCGATTAGTGAAACCATCCCGATGGATTTACATGAAATTTCGCATGGTCATGCAAGTTTTAAAGTCAAAGCGGACCAACGTCATTTAAATCCTTTAGGCGGCGTACATGGCGGTTTTGCAGCAACAGTTTTAGACTCAGCAACAGGTTGTGCAGTACATACCACCCTAGAAGCAGGCGTAGGTTATGGCACCATCGATTTAAATGTAAAAATGTGCCGCCCTGTACCTCAAAATAAGCAATTATTTGCTATTGGACAGTTGATTAATTTAAGTAAAAGTCTTGCCATTTCTGAAGGGAAATTGGTCGATGAAGATGGCAAATTATATGCACATGCAACAGCGACCTGTATGATTATTCGTACATAATTGACTGCTTAGAGTGCTATTTATATTGAATAGCACTTATTCAGCATTAGCCTTCGGTTCATCAACATACATCTTACCCATCTTCAACTGTTTTAGGCTCTCATCCCATTCCAAATTACGCTTACAATTGATTGCTTCTGCACGGCTAATTTCTGCCATGTTTTGCCCACAATATCCCCCACCAACTTCGACTTGAACGATAGCTTTGGCTTGATTATTGATAATCTGATAAGAAAATACCGCACTGTTAAAAATTTCTTGTATGGTTTTATGATCTTTAGATTGGTAGATCACCAGCTGATCTCCCCCATGCCCTCTAAATACACCATCTTCAACACACCGAATTGAGTCAGGTTCATAAATATATTCTGGCTGATCATCCCCAATTAAATCCACAACCGTAACAACATCTTTCATATCAACCGCTACAGCTTGCTTACAATGTTTCTGTGCATCTTTTACCTGCTGTATAAGCTCATCAGGATAATTTAACGCTTTAGATTTATGCTCTATTTTTGCTTCAGTAACAGTCGTAGGAATTTCGACTTCAACTTCACTGCTTGACTTTCCTGAATCAGCTTTTGCACGATCAACTTTGTCATTATTATCTGCTGCAATCGCTACTTTTTTCGTAGACTCCGCTGGAGCTGCATTCTGAGAATTTTGTTGAGAACAAGCGCTTAAGAAAACAAGCACTGATAAACTCAAAATATTGACAATGTTCAAAATATTTTCCTAAATATAAATAGGGTTTGATGTAAAATTTTATGTAAGGTTTAATAATGTAGTAAATACTTAATGATATGAGATTTAACTATAAAAATGAAATCAGCAAATCCATAAAAGACCGAATAATAACGATTTTTGCTCTGATATAAATTCACCTTTAAAATTTTAACAAATTTACTTTCGCATTTTGCTCAAAATGTTTTCTAAAATATTCAGTCTGATACAAAGGTTGCATGTGATAAAAATGCTGTAAAACTTCTGCTCTTTTGACTTTATAGATTTCAGCATCAACCCACGCGTATTCTTGTTGAATTTGCTGTTCATATTCTGCAAAACGTTCAGAGGGGCTAGCCAAAATTGCTAAATCGATATCAAGTAAATAATTTAAATCATGCTGTTTAGACGGTTGATGCTCTTGTGTTGCAATGATCCATTGAGAAACTTTGTCTAAGACCGATTGCGTTAAAATACCCACACAATGCTTGTACATTAATTGAGCACTTTGTTGTTCATTATCTTTTACTTGTGGATTATAAACGGCATCATGAAACCAAATTGCCAACTCAACAGCAACAGGATCATTCAATTGCGCTTTTACTTGGTGAAATAACTCAAGGCATTCGACAATATGTTGAACCGTATGATAATGACGTTGTGGCTCAGTATAAGCAGCAACAAGCAACTGCTGTAAAAAAATACACTGCTCTGTTTCGATTTCTATCTGATTCGCAAATTCAGCCCAATATTGATTGAATGGTTTGAGGTAATTTTCTGTTTTAGCTATGATCATATTTATAGAACATCTAAGACTTTATATATTAATACAACATTTTTGGCTGTTATCCCATGATCAATAAATCAAAATTTTTAGCCCCTTCTCATTTAGACAAATTTGCTTGTTATAAACACGCTGACTATTTTCAAGATCTCATTGATATTGAATGGCGAGGTCAAATACAGTCCTCCACACAAAATAAACGATTTAAAATCAAATATTATGGAGATATTTTTGAAGAATATCAGCTCATTTGTGGGACAGACTTTGCACCAGAACTCATCTACGCGGTAGATGTAGAAAGCAATGAAGAAATTTTACTTTTTGATGGTACGCAACATGGCTATGATCCCATGTTCTGCGATGAGTTTACACATAAACAAATCACCGAAAGACCGTTAATCCATTTTTATAAAGATCAGGACAATCAGGATCAATTCGAGATCATTTTTAGTGTCTATCACAATATAGATTATGATGAAGAACTAGATGATTTTCTCAATCAAGACGGTGAAATTGAGCTTATTTCGGGGGAAATAATTTCTGTTGAGAGATTAAAATTAGATGGCTTTGATTTTGTTCAAATCAAAGCGGTAAATTCGCTTGGTCATGAATACATTATTTTTGAAAAAGAGCTGGCTTAAAGCAAGCCAACTCTCTTTCAATACATTAAACGATTGAAATACTTAAGCAACTTGCTCATCACGCTTAAATACCAGTTCACCTTTCAATGAACTCTCGGCATCGAAATAATAACCATCAGTATTAAAGGATTTAAGATCATCCATTTTTTTCAATTGATTTTGAATGATGTATCGAGCCATTAAGCCACGCGCTTTTTTAGCATAGAAGCTAATCACTTTATATTTACCATTCTTCTGATCTAAGAATACTGGTTTAATAATATCAGCCTGAATTTTTGCTTCCTTGACCGATTTATAGTATTCATCAGAAGCAATATTGACCAATAACGTTGAGCCGCTTTGTTGCAAATCCTGATTGATCAAATCGGTAATTCGATCCCCCCAAAACTCATAAAGATTATGACCACGGGTATTGGCAAGTTTTATTCCCATTTCCAAACGATACGGCATCATTAAATCAAGAGGACGTAATAAGCCATATAGACCGGATAAGCTGCGTAAATGATCTTGCGCAAAATTGAGATCGTCTTGCGACAAACTATAAGCATCCAGACCTGTATAAACATCGCCTTTAAATGCAAAAATTGCTTGTCGCGCGTTGGCAAAACTAAAGTCAGCATTCCAGTCACGAAAACGCTCCGCATTGAGATTGGCAATTTTTTCACTGACACTCATCAAACTGGCAATATCTGAAGCGGAGAGTTTACGACTTAGGTCTATAAGCTGTTGAGATTGATCCAGCAGTCTTGGTAGAGTGTGCGTATCGGTCGGTAGTGCTGACTGGTAATCGAGTGTCTTAGCAGGGGAAATTAAGGCGAGCATGGTCTTCCTGATCAAAAAATAACTAATCAAACTATAACAGTCGGGATATTTTAATTCCAATTCATGTTTTCTGTGAACAGAATCGGTAAACTATCGCACTTCCCTGCTTATGATCGTTTAAATTATGTCCGAACAACTGTTCATTCAAGGTTCGGTTGGCAAAATTGAAGTTTTTGTTGACTATCCTGTGGGCGAAGTAAAAGGTTTTGCTGTCGTTTGTCATCCTCACCCACTGCAAGGTGGTACACCTCAACATAAAGTTCCTGCTTTACTTGCACAAATCCTCTCTGAACAGGGTTGTGTGGTCTATCGCCCAAGTTTTCGCGGTTCTGGACAAAGCGATGGAATCCATGATGAAGGCTTTGCTGAAACTGAAGATATTCTAGAGGTCATTAGACACGTTAGACAATTACACAAAAGTCTACCTTTCTATGTTGGCGGTTTTAGTTTTGGTGCACATGTAATGGCAAAAGCCTATCATGCGCTCCCTGATGAAATTAAACCGCAACAAGTGATCTTATGTGGTTTACCAACATCCACTGTAGATGGTCTACGTCATTATGTTACCCCAGCAATTAAAGGCGATATCCTGTTTGTACACGGTGAAGCAGATCCGACGACTAAACTCTCTGATTTGCTTGAATGGGCGAAACCACAACGTCATTTGATCACCGTATTGCCAGGTGCAAACCATTTCTTTACAGGTTATTTAAAGCAGTTAAGAATCGCAATTTCGCGTTTTCTTCTTGTGCCATAAATCTGAATTTAAAAAATTTAGGATAAATAAGGTGAGTGATTCACTTTATTTATCCGTTCACATCATCCCAACTCAAACCAAATTTCGCCAAATACTTTTTCACGCGATCGCTGTCGTTGGTGGTTTGTCTTTGCTCGCGAGATACAGAAAATAAACGCCGTCCAGCATCGGCCATGGATTTCGATTTTTGGCAAACATCAATCACCCCCTGCAATTGAATACGATCAAATTCATCAATCTGCGCCACTTGTTCAGCACTTAAAATTTTCATCAGTGACGATTGGGTTAAAGCCTCTTTATTTTCAGCAATATTCCAAATTTGTTGTAGTCGGCCAATCTCAGCATTTACTTCATGTAAACCAATACGCTCACCATTGGCTAAAGTCGCCATACGTGTCACGCTTGCAGTTAAATCACGAAAATTCCCTTGCCAACTGGCGTCTAAAGATTGCGCAAATTTTAAATATTTTTCTAAGGCATCGGTATGAAAACGTAACTGCCGTTGATGCGCAACAGCAAAACGCTGTAACTCAAAGGTGATGTTCGGTTCAATATCTTCCACACGATCTTTTAAGCTCGGTAAAAAGAAGGTCCATGTATTTAAGCGAGCCCATAGATCTTCACGGAACCGCCCTGCACGGACTTCCTCACGTAAATCTCGATTGGTTCCAGCAATCAACTGAAAGTCAGCCTGAACCTCTTTATCACTTCCTACAGGAAAGAATGACTTATCCTCCAAGGCCTTGAGCAACATGGCTTGCTCATCCAACCCTAGCTCGCCGATTTCATCGAGAAATAAAATGCCATTATCCGCACTTTTTAAATAACCAGTACGTGCTGCAATAGCACCTGTAAATGCACCTTTACTATGACCAAATAATGTCGACATCGCACTATCACCAACCAGCGTTGCGCAGTTCACATCAATAAAGCGCCCAGAAAGATGAAATTTTTCCTTTTTCAATTGATAAATTTGCTTAGCTAAATGCGACTTACCGACCCCTGTTGCACCCATAATCAAAATTGGCGCACTTGAGCGTGTTGCAACCAGTTCTACTTCTTGAATCATTTGATTAAAGTTTTGGTTCTTCGTGGCAATATTGGCTTTTAACTGCTGCCAATTTTCAGATTGTTCATGTTCAAACCGCTGGGTTAATGCTGCATATCGAGATAAATCTAAATCTATAATACGATATTCACCCTCAGGTTGTTGTTTACCTGTAGGTGCACTTTGAATGAGTTTGGCTGGTAAATAATGCGCATCAATTAATAAATACCAACATATTTGCGCAACATGCGTACCTGTGGTGATATGTAATAGATAATGATTGTTCTCAGTATCAAAAGAATATGATTTTACAAAGTCATATAATGCACCATACATATCCGAAAAATCCCAGGGATCACGGATATTCATCTTATGGCCAGTAATTTGGGTTTGCGGTGAAATTTCTAAAGCATCTTGTCGCAAATGATCAATTAAGCTGACATTTCGGCGATCATGTAATAAAACCAGCTCATCAACCACTAAATCTTCATGCATCAACAAACTCATGGTAGGACGCCAGCGTTGCCAGCGATCAAGTTTTTTCCCTTGATCTAAAGTTGAACCCACAAAACCAATCACGACTGTTTTTTTAAATTTTTGCATATTTCTATAAATCTATAAAATTTTATATATCTTGCTTAAAGCATAGTTTTATTTTGTCAAAAATCAAATACTGTTTATACCGTCATTTTTTAATATTTTAAAAATCTCAGTTTCTCTTTTGAATATAATGCGACTATACTATTGATGTACAAAGCTTTTACTCACTTCTCCCATCACCGTCTGATTCGACACTTTTTTGATGGAATCCACCCTGCTTTGTTGTAAAAACAATCATAGAAAACATTTTAAATATTCAATAGGTTTTAATTCCTCATGTTACAGTTTACATTCTTAGGGACATCCTCTGGTGTGCCCACATTAACACGCAATGTGTCAGGTTTAGCGATTCATTATTGCAAAAGCAAAGACTGGATATTGGTTGATGCAGGCGAAGGTACACAGCATCGTATTCAACAAGCAAAACTCTCTTTACAACATTTAAAAGCCATTTGCATTACGCATGTACACGGCGATCATTGTTATGGCTTGATGGGTTTACTGGCAAGTGCTGGTATGAATGCACGCAAAGATCCGATCACGCTGATTGCACCCAAAGAAATTCAGCAATGGTTTGCAGTAACCTGTCAATTCACTGAACTTTTCCTGCCTTATCCAATACATTTTATCGATGTAAATACTTTGACGAATCCCTTTCAATTGGATGAGCATATTTCCATTGACGTTCATCACTTACACCACCGTGTGACAAGTTATGCTTATGGTTTTAAAGCGACACAAACTCAGCGCAAACTCAATGTTGACGTTTTAAATCAACTCAAAATTCCAAAAGGTAAACTATGGGGTGATCTACAACAAGGTCAAAATATTGAGTGGAATGGGCAGTCCGTCTTAAGTCAAGATGTTCTCATTCAAAACACTCAAAGTGTTTATGCCATTGTCGGTGGAGATAACGATCAGCCAGAATTACTATCGAACGCTTGTCAGGATGCAGCACTGCTGATTCATGAAACAACCTATACTCAATCGATATTAGACAAAGTAGGCGCAGGCCCAATGCACAGTTCTGCGAAAATGGTCGCTGAGTTTGCAGAATCGATTCAACTACCTAATTTAATTGCAACGCATCTCAGTGCCCGTTACCACGATGCACAAGGTGTGCAAACCATTGGTAATGAAATTGCCCAGTACTATCATGGCAATTTTTACATTGCTGATGATTTTGATCAGTATGAACTAAATATGCACGGCGAATTAACACCGTTTCGCACTGGGAAACCCTGGGAAAAGTAATTTTCCCAACTTCAATTTAACGCTATGCAATATTATTGAATCATAGATGGTCGTTCTATCGTGTGGAGATATGGATATCGCCCATTGTGTAGGAATGCTGGGTACAGGATCTATCCCTCGCCCAACATGAGCAAAACAAAGCTCAGCTTTGTTTGCAGCGCAAGGTTTGGCCTCATCTTCAAAAGGTGTGGCAGTGTAAGCTTTTTATATTCAAATAGTTTATTCCGCCATGCAATTAATTTAATTAAAAATATGAATTAAAAAAAACATCTTTTTGTGCCTGAGTTTTTAATAGGTTGACTATATCCCAACTAACTTTGCTTTTAGCTGGAGTTAGTGTCCTTTTTTATTTGCACAACATTAGGCTCATTGATTTTTTACTTTAAAAATAGAAATAAAGATAAAAATCTATAAATAAAGATATTTTATTTTATACCTTTTAAATTTTAAAACAAATAACCACTGAAATTTTAAATTTTTTAAACTCATAAAATCAGTCACTTAAAAATAAAATTTCATTCCAAAACAAAACTTGGCACACTCTCTGCAATATCTATCTCAAGAAATTAAAAAATCACTTGAGGATGCTGTCATGGCGAACAAGACAATTTTTGCCTCTAAACAACAGGCAAAACCAAAAACCATTGAATACAACGAAGCTGGTGGTCGCGCATATAAATTAAAATCTCGTGCCGCATTAGCGCAGCTTGCTGCAACAGGTACACTGAATCAGACCTTTTATCAAAATGCACAAGTGCAACTTGATAATATTCTAAACCTAGCGCTTGAAGTAGAGCCTGAATTTGTGGCTAAAACTGCAATTTATGCACGCCAAAAGGCACATATGAAAGATACACCTGTAGTGTTATTGGCTTTACTTTCTGAACTTGATGCAGAATTATTTAAGCAAGTTTTTCCTTTGATTATTGATAATGGAAAACAGTTGAGAAATTTTGTTCAAATCATGCGCTCTGGAATGATTGGTCGTAAGTCATTAGGTTCATTACCGAAACGTATGGTCAATGAATGGATTCTTTCAGCATCGGATCAACAATTGATTGCGGCCAATATTGGAAACAGCCCTTCACTTGCCGATGTGTTAAAAATGACTCATCCAAAACCAAAGACAGTTCAACACGATGCTTTTTTTGCCTATGTCCTAGGAAAAGAATACCAACTTGTCCAACTACCGACTCAAGTGCAAGCATTGGAAGAGTTTCGATTGGGAACAGCAACACAAGTACCTAAAGTGCCGATGCAGCTTCTAACCAATTTAAATTTGAATGCGAAACAATGGGCCGAAATTGCAAAAAATGGTTCTTGGCAAATGCTACGTATGAACTTAAATACCTTCTTACGCCATGATGTTTTTAAAATCAAAGGAATGACAAAAATCATTGCCGATAAATTGATGGATGAGCAAGCCATAGCCAAAAGTCGAGTATTTCCATATCAATTGATGATGGCTTGGTCTGCACTTGCAGAGGATATGCCACATGAAATTGCCAATGCGCTAAAGTTTGCTATGCAGCGTGCCATCGCCAATGTACCGAAACTTGAAGGAAATGTGGTGATTGCGATTGATGTTTCCGGTTCGATGTCAAGTTCTGTGACAGGTTATCGTCAGGGTGCAACCTCTCAGTTACGTTGCGTAGATGCTGCTGCATTATTTGCTAGTGCATTTAAATATGTAAATCCAAATATTCGTTTGATGCCGTTTGATACTGAAGTTCGTCAATTATCCAATTTCAGCAAAGTACAGGAATATTTAAAACGAAAAAATTTTGGAAAACAGCAAAATTCAGAAATTGATATTTTTGCTTTGGCTAAAAAATTTGCCAGCATGTGTGGTGGTGGAACTGATTGCTCTAAGCCTTTGGAACTGTTAGTGAAAGAAAATGCCAAAGTCGATATGGTAATTTACTTCTCTGATAATGAATCATGGGCAGATCAAGTTCCAAGATCACACCGAAAAACTGGGATGATGCATTATTGGAAACAGCTAAAACAGCATAACCCTGATGCAAAACTGGTGTGTGTTGATCTGCAACCCTATACCACTACGCAAATGCCTGAACATAGCGATGTGATGAATGTCGGTGGATTTTCCGATACGGTATTTCAACTGATTGAAAGTTTTGCCAAAAATGAAATGCATGCAGATCATTGGGTAAACGAAATTGAAAAAATAGATATTACACAAACTCAGCTTTATGCAAGCTGAATGTATAAACAAATTTGATCGAGTCTCTTCAAGTGTTTACATTTAACAATGTCCACACTTGATAAGACTGGGTTAGATAAAAAGCACAAATGCCATAGGAACTACATTTCAAGATTATGCTGTTTCTATATTTAATTGTTGTGCTAAGTAAGAAATTGCCAAATGCAGATAGAACTACATTACTTTGAATAATTGATGTTTTATCGACACCTTTGTTGGCAAAATACATCGCATAAAATGCGTTAAGAACTACATCTTTAATGCGTAGGTCGGTGGTTCAAATCCACCCTTTTCACGCTTTTCCAAGTTTGAAAAGTAGCTCAGTTGGATAGAGCAACGAAACGTCTTTAACATTTTGTTTATGCAAAGCAGTAAAAGAATCAAATGTTTCAAGGACTACATCTTAAAATTGACGTCATCGGTGGTTCGAATCCACCCCATCATTTCGATGATGGTCGCCAAGCGGTAAGGCACGAGCGTCTTTGAAAAACTTGTTGATTCACTTGTAGGGCAGTATATGAAAATATACTGGGGTCATCAGTCCATCAAATACGCATAGGACTACATTAGAATTCACAGATCAGAGGTTAGATTCCTCTGCTGTATATACATACAGTCGCTTAAAGCAAAAGCGGTGAATTGTTTGTCTTATAATCAAATTTGTTGATGGACTTGTGACCTATGTTTAAACGATCAAATGCCTGTTGGATTACATCGCGATCTCACGCACAGTATTTCGGGTACTGCACATATCCAACACCAACTTTTTTTGATCTTGTATATGCAATAATGAAAGTAGATCAAATGCTTTGAGGACTACATTACGCGTTTGTCGGTGCTTCGATACCACCCTGTATGACAAAATACAGTAGCTCAGTTGGTAGAGCCACGACTGTCTTCAGCTCTTTGTTGATGTACTCTCATTATAATAAATAGATTTACACGATAAGCAGTCACGAATATAGATTGGATTTCATGGTAACGCTTTAGTGTAGGGTTTAAACCCTCCTATCGTGTTCACTCACAAAATCTAATCTTAACGTTTGTGGCTGCTTTTCTTTTTAAACTCATCATGTTTAAAAGCGATGCTTGTGAATCAACAAAAAATTTGCTAGCTTGGAGACTCACCTTAAAACCGAAGACAGGTGTCAGTCTGTAAAACGCAAATTATGTCTATACAAGTTATTGTTGACGATAACAATCTTGATCTTGCTTTAGAAAAACTAAGAGTTAAAAAGTACTATTTAGAAACTAACCACTGGTATAAGAAGTGCCAGAACTATCATGAAAAACCGCCAAGTAAAAGTCGTAAAAAAAGCGAACTGAAACTTTTAGATGGGCATAGTCAAATCCTAGAAGATGATCCTCTCGCACTGAGGTTAAAAATTCATATCGAAGAACATTATCAACCAACTGATGATAATACGATATGGGATATGAACAAAAATTAAGATTCACAAATTTCATCAAATCTAGCTTGGGAGAAGAAATTCTCCCAAGCTAGATTTCATACTATAATCTGTAACATGATAAATATCCTGAATAATAACAATGCGTACTTGGTTTGCTTTCCTCTTATTTCCTTTACTAATTTTTGTATTCTTATTTTTCTTCTATGTCATTTTTTTACTTTCACTCACTTTGGGCTGCGGTTTCCGGCAAGAAGATATCCCAACCTGTTCAAAAATTTATTATTTTTCAATTATATCAATATTCCCAATAGCTATTTGGCTTGGCTATTTTACAACTAAATTTGCACCACATTGTGGAAGATATTTCCTTAGTAGTATTTATAGCCTAATATTTTCAATCACTTTATTTGCATATTTACAAGGCTCTAAAGTAAGCCTCATCTTTTCAATTGGTTTTAGCCTCCTTTTCTTATTATGTTTAGGAATTGGTTGTTTTATATTTTATTTAAAATATAAAAATAGATAAATTACTATCTAAAATAATATTTAAATTTGCATATTTTTTTTAAAATGCACATTTAAAATAAAATATAAATTTATCTATTTATTATAAATCAATATCTTATAAAATAAAATCAATTAAAAAACAAAGTTGGCACACTCTCTGCAATATATAGAGCATACATCATGAGATGTATATAAATATCACCTGCCTGCAACCGCTTGGCAGGCAGGTTTTGAAAAGGATCAAAGCAATGACAATGTTAGTCGCAGAACAAATCGAAAAACAAACTTCCTTAGCACAGGAACGTACTTATAACGTAATTCAGGATGCTAAAGGTGTTCCTATAAAAATGTGGACCAAAGGTGTCCCTGTCGATGAGAAATCAAAAGACCAATTATTAAAAACAGCACAAATGCCTTTTATTTATAAATGGATGGCAGTAATGCCAGATGTACATGTAGGAATCGGAGCAACGATTGGAAGTGTAATTCCAACCAAAGGCGCAATCATCCCTGCTGCGGTCGGTGTAGATATTGGCTGTGGAATGATGGCTGCACGTACTTCGCTAAGCGCATCAGATTTACCAGATAACTTATACGCACTGCGTACCGAACTTGAACGTTTAATTCCGCATGGTATGACCAAAGGTCGTGGTCGTCGTGACCGAGGTTCATGGGATACACCTACTGCACGTGTTGATCAGGCTTGGGCTGAGTTGGTGACTGATTTTGAATATATCTGTGCCAAGCATCCCCGTTTGAAAAATACCAACAACCATAAACAGTTGGGTACTTTGGGAACAGGAAACCATTTTGTTGAAGTCTGTTTAGATGAGCATCAACAAGTATGGATTATGTTGCACTCAGGATCTCGTGGTGTAGGAAATGCAATTGGTAACCACTTTATTGAGCTTGCACGTAAAGATATGCAAAAGCACTTTATTAATCTGCCTGATAAAGATTTAGCTTATTTAGTGGAAGGGACTGAACACTTTGATGATTATTGGTTTGCAGTGGGTTGGGCACAACGATTTGCCATGAAAAACCGTGAGTTAATGATGGAAGCTGCGGTTCAAGCTTTACGAATCATCATCAACAAACCATTTAACGCCAAAGTGGAGGCTGTAAACTGCCACCATAATTATGTGGATAAAGAAGAACACTTTGGTCAGGAAGTGCTGGTAACACGTAAAGGCGCTGTACGTGCCCGTTTGGGTGAGTATGGAATTATTCCGGGTTCAATGGGTGCCAAGTCATTTATTGTCAAAGGTAAGGGAAATCAGGAGTCTTTCTGTTCGTGTTCGCATGGGGCTGGTCGTGTACATAGCCGTACTGCAGCGAAAAAGTTGTTTACTGTGGAAGATCAGATTGAACAAACCAAAGGTGTGGAATGCCGTAAAGATGCAGCCGTGATTGATGAAATCCCTTCTGCCTATAAACCTATTGAAGATGTGATGAAAGCACAAAGTGATTTGGTGGACGTGGTTTATACCTTAAGTCAGGTTGTTTGTGTAAAAGGTTAGTTGATGCATAAATTAGGGAGTTTAGATTGTAAAATCTAAACAATGCTATTGGGCTTTAGCTTGGGGCTATGAATGTTCAATTTGGGATGATGCATTGGATTATTCTTATTTAGAATTTTGTAATTATGATCTACCTGAAGACGATGATTATAATTTCATGACCACTTGGCATGAAAATCAAACTTTAGAAGACGTTAGAGAATTTGCCGAATCAATTTCAGTTGATACATTACCCCAGCAAACTTTATATGAAATCGTTGTGTTAAATATTTATTGACTATTAAAAGCGATAAGGAAAATAAAATGAAACTTGCAGAAGCACTCTTATTACGAAGCGATCAACAAAAGAAACTCGCTTCATTAAAACAACGTATCAATGCGAACGTATTGGTACAAGATGGTGATGAGCCATCCGAGGATCCAAATGAGTTATTAAAGCAAGTATTTGCATTAACTCAAGAATCCCAAAAACTTGTTTATGCCATTCATCAAACCAATGCTTTAGCAAAATTAACGGATGGTCGTTCATTATTGGCTTTACTTACTCAACGTGATGAGCTTGTCGAGCGCCATAAAATTTTAACCTCAGCCATCAGCAACACACAACGTGAGCCTGACCGCTATAGTACACGTGAAATCAAATGGCATAAGGTCATTCCAGTATCATCCTTGCAAAAACAATCCGATGATATTAGTGCCAAATTACGCGACTTGAATGTATTGATACAAGCCACCAATTGGCAAGTTGATTTACTTGACGTTTAAAGCCATCATTTAAAAGCTTTGATAGGGCTTACCCTATCAGATCTCGAAATATATTGGGCGAGTACAAGATCTAAGGCTGTATAGATTGAAATAAAAGTCAGCATCATTTTTGGGTAATGACAGCGAAGCGGATTTAGAGCGGAAACGCACCAATCAAATCCTTCACCTTTCATCACTTAAACCTTTGTGAATCAGAGTGACTATTCACACTGTATTACCACGTACTGACAATATATTTCACCTTTTCTCAAGTGATTCGTCATTTGAGATCACCCGAACATACTGGGCGAGTGCAAGATCCCCTACCTCCACAACACAGGATTGAAAATAAGGTGTAGTGGCTTGATGAGCGAGCGGGTTAGCTTAAAACTTTAAGCACAAATCAACCTATCACTACGTACAAGGCAAACCTTTGTGAGAGCAAAGTTACAATGCACTAAGCATCACCATGCACTGACAGTATGTTCACCCCTTTTAGGAATTTTAATGAATTACCATTGTTCTTGTTGTCATCATTACACTAGAGATCAACCTTCGGGTAATTTTGACTTTGAGATTTGTCCAGTTTGTTTTTGGGAAGATGATCCTGTACAAAATATTCATCCAAATTCAAAAAGTGGTGCAAATGCAATCTCATTAGCAGAGGCACAAGATAATTATCAATAGGGTCTGTTGACAATTCGTCTATGTTTGCGACTACGTGTGTTTTTTAGACGATACTAGGCGCGAAATACGAAATTTAGTCATTCTAAATGAGTAGTTCGTAACGACGTAGCGGCAAAAAACACACAAGTCCCGAAGGGTTGTGGCTAAAATTATCTCAGCCTACGTTATGAAACTCGAAAATAGTCTCGCTATTCTCTTCGTTTCATGCCTTGCCTGCTCAATTTTAACCTTTATGAAACTCGAAAATAGTCTCGCTATTCTCTTCGTTTCATGCCTTGCCTGCTCAATTTTAACCTACAACGCAAGCCATTTATGAAATGTCTACAGACCCTAATATGGTGTAAGTGAATTACGATTTTTAAAACATGTTCGAAAACCGAATGATTTAGAAAGAAATGATGAAAAACAAAATGAACACATTAGTAAAAAATAAAGCCATCCAAATTGATGGCTCACAAGGCGAAGGTGGAGGGCAAATTTTAAGAACTGCCCTTTCACTGTCTATGTTAACGGGTATTCCATTTGAGCTTGTGAATATTCGAGCAGGGCGTAAAAAGCCGGGCTTAATGCGACAGCATTTAGTCTGTGTACAAGCATCACAACGCATCAGTAATGCCATTGTGGAAGGTGCTGAACTACATTCACAAAAATTATATTTTCAGCCCCAACAAGTTCAGGCGGGTAAATATGATTTTCATATTGGTTCAGCCGGTAGCACAGTATTGGTTTTACAAACACTACTGCCTGCACTGATGATGCAAAATGAAATCAGTCACATCAGTATCCACGGCGGAACACATAATCCAATGGCACCGACTGCAGATTTCATAGAGTCTTGTTTTCTACCGGCTCTTCATAAACTTGGAATAAAGGTTGATTTTGAATGTGAACGTGCTGGTTTCTTTCCAATTGGTGCGGGTCAAATCAATATTACTACTTATCCTTGGATAGATAAGCTTGAATATTCAGTATTAAATAAAGGCAAATTACTGGAAATACGTGGCTATGCCGCTGCCTTAAATATTCAACAGAATATTGCGGATCGTGAACTGGAAGTATTGCATAACAAATTGAGCTTAAGCCAACGTAACAGACTAAACTTTCAAGGGATTAGCCAAGGGAATACAGCTTTTGTGGTGTTAAATTACGAACACCATCAACAAGTATTTTCTGTGTTAGGTGAAATGAAGAAAAGTGCAGAAAAAGTAGCGCATGATTTAGCCAAAGAAGTTAAATCCTTTTTAGCTTGCGATGCTGTGGCTGACGAATATCTAGCAGACCAACTTTTATTACCTTTAGCTTTAGGTAAAGGTGGTGAGTTTACTGCTCAAGTTGTCAGTGAACACACCTCGACACAAGCTGAAATGATTCAAAAATTCTTAGATTGTGAAATTCACTTTGAAGCAATCAATGATATTTTTAAGGTGAGTGTCATCACATAAGCTTCAGCTATGCTAAATCCAGCTTACAAGCTCATCAATTGCTTATCTTTATGTGCCAATTCATTTTAAATTTCATACTTATTGGCACATTATGTAAATAAATGACCCAACTATTCATTATATAATCAATGCCTTAAATAAGTATGATTTTTAAAGTAGAAAATACCCACTTAAGGAATAAGGGAAATGATGAGAGTTTTATTGGGGACAGCATGTATCGCATTTTTAACATCGACAGCTTTTGCGGAAGATATCGTGGGAACCTGGCGTTATATCGATGACAAAACTGGTGAAGCAAAGGGACTGGTTAAAATTGAAAAACAAAGTAACGGTAGCTATGCGGGTACAGCATTAAAAGCAACACCACGCCCAGGCTACACCCCAAAAGAATTTTGCACCAATTGCCCTGCACCTTATACCAACAAGCCAATTATTGGCTTACAGGTAATCTCTGGGCTAAAGACAGATGATCATGTGAGTTATACTGATGGGAAAATTATTGACCCAGTTTCAGGTAAAATCTATCGATTAAAAGGTAAAGTCAGCCCAAATGGCAAGAAACTATTTCTTCGTGGATATTTAGGTATTTCAGCGGTAGGTCGTAGCCAAACATGGTTACGTGTCGAGTAATAGCATAATTTAATTCATAATAGACATGACAGTTTTATCTCAATCAAACTGTCATTTCTAAACATCTATTTTGAATGATTTTTAAATCAGTTATTCACAGCAAGTTGATATAAAAAATCTAAATGTGTGGCTGCATCACCTTTATCTAAATTGAGATCACTGGCACGCCCACCCAATCTCAGTGCAGGAAGATAACAATACATTTGATTATCAGATAATTTATCATATTGAGTTTGTGCCTTTGCTAAGGCTGATTTTTCTAAAAATTGCTCAATGATCTCATCACCACAAATCCAGTCATTAAAAAAATCTGTTAATGACCAAGCTGTTACCCCAATATCCGAGTTGTGCGGGTCGATAAAGGATACATCCTCATCGCCATCTTCGCTTAATAAACGATAATAAAACACCAAACCAAATGCCGAAATAGCAATGGGTAATCGGGTCATATCAGGTTGATCTTTCATTAACCATGACCAAAGCACATCTTGATAAAGCTCAGGGTTAATGATCTGTAGCAAACCGTTGCCATAGAAGCCAAAACCATGATTTTGCCAAAGCTCTAAGAGCGCTTCAGGTAAATATGCTTGATATTTTTTTACAGTTTCGGGCTTACTGTATTTCCCGCCTGATCTACTGAAAATTTATCGATAAATGCTTGTAATTGCATAGCTATCCCCTAGGCTCTGCTTATACTTTCGATTCAAATCCACTAAACGCATCATCTTCTTTTAATGTATTTTCTACAGCATTTGCCAATTGCTTAATCATGCTCTGGGTTGCAATCTTCTTAAACCACGCTTGTTCTTCATCAGCATGGGCTGAAATTTCACAAGTTAATAAGCCCTGATCATTTAAATGACAATTAACTCCCAAACCAATTGGATGATTTTCTACGCTGACAGCAAGGTCTTCATCGGAGTGTGTTGTTTCCGCTTTAAAGCCATATTGAGACAGTTGTTTTAACAACAAAGTCGTCACGTATTCCTGAGTGACATAACATACATTTTCACCATGATTGTGACTGTTACTATGATTCTCACAGTTTGCTGTAAATTGTAATGTTCTCATTGCTTCATCCAAAAGGCTTTATAGTTGTATGGTTTTAGAATAAGCAATATAAACAAAACAGCCAAGCATTTGCTTGGCTGTTTTTAATTAATTATACAAATATTAGACAAGGACTGATTTATTCGCTGACTTGAATCTGAAGCCCCGCCTGATTAGTGAGTTCAGTAAATGTTGGGAAACTTGTTGCTACAGTTTCAGTACCGATAATCTTAATCTCGCCAGAGTTACGTAAACCCGCCATCGAAAAACTCATTGCAATACGATGGTCATGGTGCGATTCAATTTCACCGCCAGAAAAAATAGCAGACCAGTCGCCCGATTTACCTTTTCCTTCAATGATGATGCCATCATCAGTTGGCGTACAATCAATCCCCATGGTTTTTAAACCATCTGCCATCACTTGAATACGATCAGACTCTTTAACCCGTAATTCAGCAGCTCCTGTCAACACCGTTTGCCCTTCAGCACATGCAGCAGCAATAAACAAAGATGGAAACTCATCAATTGCCAAAGGTACTTGATCTTCTGGCATATGAATGCCTTTCAATGTACGGGTACCACGGATACGGATATCAGCAATCGGCTCACCGCCTGCAATTCGTTCATTTTCAACAGTTAAGTCTGCACCCATTTGCTTAAGGATTTCGATTACACCTGTACGAGTTGGATTAATCCCAACAGCTTCAAGGGTAATATCTGAACCTTCAGTAATGGCAGCACCCACCATAAAGAATGCAGCAGAAGAAATATCAGAAGGTACTTGAATCTCTGTCCCAACCAACTTACCACCACCGTGTAGTGAAATACGATTACCTTCCGTTTCCACAGCATAACCAAAAGCACGTAACATACGCTCAGTATGGTCACGGGTTGGTTCAGGTTCAGTCACAGAGGTTTCACCCTCTGCCCATAAACCTGCCAATAAAATCCCAGATTTGACTTGCGCAGATGCCATTGGCAAATCGTAGTGAATGCCTTTCAATGCTTGAGCGCCAGTGATTGAAACAGGCGGAGTACCACGTTCACCCGTGGTTTGAATTTGCGCACCCATTTCACGTAAAGGTTTTGCAATACGCTCCATTGGACGCTTAGACAAAGACGCATCACCCGTCATCACAGAGTCAAACTGTTGTGCTGAAAGCATGCCTGAAAGCAAACGCATCGACGTACCAGAGTTACCCATGTACAGTGCCGTTTTTGGCGCTTTTAAACCATGAATACCCACACCATGAATGGTCACTTCACCATTTTTAGGGCCTTCAATACTGACCCCCATATCGCGAAATGCTTGAAGTGTTGCTAAGGCATCTTCACCTTCAAGGAAACCTGTAACGTGGGTTGTACCTTCAGCGATTGCACCAAACATGATGGAACGATGTGACACTGACTTGTCACCCGGCACGGTAAATTTACCTTTAAATGTCTTCTCACCCGGCAAAATGGTAAATTGTTGTGTCACCTTATTTTTCTCCATCAAAGGTTTATTGGCGAGCATATGATTGAAATGCTGTCGTGCCGCTTGTGCATGTCCTAGCAATCCCATCAGGGCTTGTGAATTCTCATCTTCAATCAGTTGACGTAATGTCGCAAGTTGCGTTTCAAAACCATCAACTGCTTTCAATATGGCTGTTTTATTGGCAAAAAATATATCATGCCACATCTGCGGATCACTGGCAGCAATACGTGAGAAGTCACGAAAACCTCCAGCGGCATAACGAAAAATATCTAAGTTATCTTCACGATTTGCAAGCTGTTCGACCAGATTAAATGCCATCAGATGCGGTAAATGACTGGTATGTGCCAACACTTCATCATGTTTATCCACATCCATACAAATGACTTCTGCTTTTGCAGCCTGCCAAAGCTGAATCAGTTTTTCAACTGCCCAATCAGCACTGCTCGGCAACGGCGTTAGAATCACTTTATGATTCACAAACAAGTCAACTTTACCAGCATGGACACCTGTATGTTCTGCACCAGCAATTGGATGACCAGGCACAAAACCTACAGGAAGATTTTCACCATAGACAGCATGTGCTGCTGCCACCACATTCCCTTTGGTACTTCCGACATCGGTAATAATGGCGTTTTCAGAAACATAAGCTTGAATCGTTTCAAGCACTTTCTGTGTCGCGCGAACGGGCAAAGCCAGAACGATTAAATCTGCATCTTTTACAGCTTCGACAGGATCACTAAAACCCGCAGAAATAATTCCTAAAGCTTTGGCATCTTCCAGCGTTTTTTTTGAGCGCGTTGACGCAACAACATTTTCAGCAAGATGTTCGGCTGCAATTACACGGGCTAGACTTGAACCAATCAGTCCAAGTCCAATAAAAGCAACTTTTTTAAATAAAGGTTGTGACATAACGATTTTGAACTACCTATTTCACAACGACATCAAAGCACAGCAATCGGATATGAACCCAGTACACGTACTTCTTTAACCAGTGGGCGAATATCTTCAATCGCCGCTTTAACATTGTCCTGTTCCACATGACCTTCAAGATCAATGAAGAATACATAAGCCCATTTTTCAGGTAATGCAGGACGCGTTTCAATACTGGTCAAACTAATATTGTGTTTTGCAAATGGTGCAAGAATTTCCAATAAAGCCCCTGCACGGTCATGTGCTGAAATCAGTAATGAGGTTTTATCATTACCACTTTGTGGTACCTTTTCACGACCAATGACCAAGAATCGTGTCGTATTTTCAGGATTATCTTCAATATTGCCGTGGAGAACTTCTAAGTCGTAAATACTTGCAGCCACATCAGATGCAATTGCTGCTGAATGCCATTCATTGCGAATACGGCGAGCAGCCTCTGCATTTGAGCTTAAAGCTACACGTTCTACACCCGGATAATGTGCATCCAACCACTTACGACATTGCGCAAGTGTTTGTTGATGTGCATAAATTTGTTTAATACTGTCTTTACGAGTATTTGAAGAAATCAGGAATTGGTGATGAATACGCAATTCAACTTCACCAATCACATTTAAATGCGATGCTTTAAAACAGTCTAAAGTATGGTTGACCACACCTTCAGATGAGTTCTCAACAGGAACTAAACCATAATGTGCACTACCCGCTTCAACCTCACGGAACACTTCATCGATCGTTGGTAATGGGCGAACCACAGCATCCTGACCAAAATGTTTTAATACAGCAGAATGAGTATAAGTGCCGACTGGACCTAAAAATGCAATACTTTGTGGTGCTTCAAGTGCCAAACATGCAGACATAATTTCACGGAATAAACGTGCCATGGTTTGATCTGACAATGGCCCCTCATTGCGCTCCATAACTTGACGTAAAACCTGTGCTTCACGTTCAGGACGATAAAATAACGGATTCTCTTCTGCTGCAAATTTTGCTTTAGCAACTGATTCCGCCAGTTTTGCCCGGCGATTGATAAGTTGTTGGATTTGCTGATCTACAGAGTCAATATCTTCACGGATTTGAGCAAGATCTAGAGAAGTCGTTTTTTGATCATCGTTGATCATTGTTATGTCGCCCTTTAAAGTCGAGAATTACGAGAAGTCTATGTTTTAGACCACTGACAGTATAACAATAGTTCAGTTTAATTTGTTGGGCAATAGTGCATTTTTCAATGTTTCACTTTCAACTTATATATTGAATAAAATGTCATCACTTTATAACTTTTCTGACCACAAAATGAATTACAAAGCAGCTATAGAATTTTAAGCATTGCGCTCTATGATAAAAAGCATAAGCGCATTTCGAGACATAGAATATGAATAAAAAAATCGCTGTTCTCATTACCCATGATTTCGAAGATGCGGAATATCATCATCCCGTTGAAGCTTTTCGAGCTGCAAGCCATTCTGTGAGCAATATTGAAAAGTCTGCGGGGAATATTGTGTATAGCAAACAAAGAAAATCTTCGGTCAGTATAGATTTAGGCATTGATGAAATCTCTGTTCGGGATTTTGATGCGCTAATGATTCCTGGTGGATATTCCCCTTATCATCTTAAAGAAGATGAACGATTTATTGATTTTTTACGTAATTTTGCCAACGCACAAAAACCTATTTTTTTATGTTGTTACAGTAGCCATTTGCTTATCGATGCACAAATTGCCATTGGACGGCGCTTAACTTCGATTGAAGATATCCTCAAAGAACTTAAAGACGCTGGCGCTGTGGTTTTTGATCGCGAAGTGGTAAACGACAACAATTTATATATTTCTTCACGCTCGACTTTTGAACTGCCTATCTTTATTAATGAATGTTTAAATGTATTAAGTGCTTAATCCCTGAACCTTGATAATAAAAAACCTTCTTTAAATAAAGAAGGTTTTTTATTTGAATACTTTATCGTTGCTATTTATTTATGCATTATCGACCAATGATGCCACGTGCCACGATCTCTTTCATGATTTCATTTGTTCCACCATAAATACGTTGAATACGTGCATCTACAAAGAAACGAGAAATTGGATATTCCGTCATATAGCCATAACCACCAAACAGTTGTAGCAAGCTGTCGATGATTTTCATCTGCATATCCGTACTAAAACTTTTTAAAGCCGCTGCTGTTTCAACATCCAATTTACTTTGTTTATATAAAGCTAAATTTTGGTTATAGAATGCTGCTGTTGCCAACTCATCAATTTTTGCTTGAGCCAAAACAAAACGAGTATTTTGGAAGCTGCCAATTTTCTGACCAAACGCTTGACGTTCCTGTACATACTGAGTAGTGATATCGATTGCACCACGAATTGCACCAAGTGCCGTTGCTGCAATTGCAGTACGTTCACGAGGTAACTCCTGCATCAAATAGGCAAAACCTTGACCTGCGCTACCTAACAATTGATTTGCTGGAACTTTAACATTATCAAAGAACAGTTCTGAGGTATCTTGAGAATGCAAACCAATTTTATCGAGGTTGGTACCCTTTTTAAATCCATCTAGATGTGTATCAACCAATAAAAGTGACACACCTTTTGCACGCGCTTGCGGGTCAGTTTTTGCTGCCAATACCACTAAATCTGCATGTTGACCATTTGAAATAAATGTTTTAGAACCATTCAAAACATAATGATCACCATTTAAAATCGCACTACTACGCATGCCCTGTAGGTCTGAACCTGCACCCGGTTCCGTCATCCCAATTGCGCCCACCACTTCACCTGACACCATTTTAGGTAACCAGTATTGTTTTTGTTCTTCGTTGGCAATATGCAAAATATAAGGAGCTGCAATTTCTGAATGGCATGAAATCGCGGTAGACAATGCACCATAGCCTGCACGTGCAGACTCTTCAACCAACATCAATGAATATTCAGTTGGAACGCCGTAACCACCATACGCTTCAGGTACATCAACACAAAGATAGCCATTTTCACCCAATAATGACCATACTGAACGTGGCATTAAACCTTCTTTTTCCCATTGCTCATAAAATGGAGCAACGTTTTCACTCATAAAACGTTTAAAGTTATCACGAAAAAGTTCTAAATCTGCATCATATGCCAACATGTCTTGTATTCCTTTCAATCTGAGTTTTTGATTTTATGATCCCTAGCATGCTAATCATTTTTTGCAGACTTGTCATGACCACATGAGGTCATTTTTTCTGAGCATTTTTGCGAATAAAGAAAAGACTTTTCCATAAAAAAAGAGTAATCGGCTTTCGCCAATTACTCTTCAGGTTGTCAATAAGCAATTAAAACTTAGAATTTATCATCTTTAAACATCGGTAAAGAGGAATTTAGCTTCGTAATCTCACTCATCAATTTATTCACAACTGATGGAATTAAGGCATCTGCCATTTGTGCAGCTTGTAAACCTAACTTCTCGCCAAGTGTTGGCTTACGACGTGTTTGAATCACATATACGTCATGTTGTGGCAATAAGCTCAGCAAATATTCATCTGAAGTTTGCAATTTATCCACTAAATTTAAATTGCGCGCGTCTTCACCATACCAGTGTTCACCTGTTGCAACTTTTTCGACATTGAGTTGCGGGCGATATTTTTCAACAAAATGCTTAAATAGTTGATGCGTTTGTTGTAACTCTTCTTCAAATTTTGCTTTACCTTCTGGGGTGTTTTCACCAAACATCGTCACAGTACGCTTAAACTGACCTGCGGTATATAGCTCAAAATCAACATGATGTTCTTTTAACAGTCGATTAAAATTAGGGACTTGGGCAACAACACCAATCGAACCAACCACAGCAAATGGTGCAGAGACGATTTCACTTGCGATACACGCCATCATATAACCGCCACTCGCAGCCACTTTATCCACACAAATCGTCAGATTAAAGCCTGCATCACGTAAACGAACCAATTGTGCAGCTGCAAGACCATAACCATGCACCATACCACCGGGGCTTTCTAAACGAACAATGACACGATCACGGCCTGCTTTTGCTGTCGCAAGAATCAATGTAATCTCTTCTCTTAAGTTTTCTACAGCTGAAGCCTGTACATCTCCTTTAAAATCTAGGACATAGATTTTTTGATTATTTTTTTTACGTACTCGCGCTTCTTTTACAAACTGTTGAGTCAGTTGAAACAGTTCCAATTTCGATGCAGTAGATTGAGCAATTCTTTTTCTTTGCTCATTTATTCGGGCATTTAAATGACTGATACGAATTTCTGCGGGTACTTTGGGTAAATGAAATAACATAGAATTTATAATCTCTAATATCTAAGGAAATGCTTTTCTAATAAGATGCGGACGGATCAGCTAAATTTCAATACACTTTTTGAAAAATTCGACAAAGCTCAGTCCACTTAGTCTTTATGCATGATAAAAAGCTTTGTCTACACACTTTTAACAAACAACAATAATTAAATTTTAGTTATAGAATACATAGCTTTTTTTTATAGTTAAAAACGAATGAAAATTCGAGTAAAGATACGCGTTTTGAATAAATTATGATTTTATTAATAGTTTTTACATCTAAGTTAAGCCTTGCTGATTTCAGCATATTTAGTGACTTTACCTCGAAAATAACGCAAATGCCACTTAGTAGAACTTTTGCTGGCTTTTCTTATGACAAATTCACATAAAAAAACATAGACATGTTTATATCAAACAGATAATACAAATAAACATATATCACACATTTTTAAAATTTATATTAGGTTATTTACCAACTCTTTTTATCTAAATAACATATTTGTTATTTTGATTAAACTATTTAAAATCAACACGTTAAAAAGAATAATTACATTTTGCAAATTTATGAACATTTATGTGTCATTTTTTTAAAAAATGTTTAATTTTATCAACATCAAGGATAAGGATTGAGTATGGATATCTCCTCACACGATGAACACCTACCCCCTAAAAAACAAAAGTTTTATCAAATCCTCTATGTTCAGGTTATTTTTGCCATTGTACTTGGTATCCTTCTTGGACACTTTTGGCCAGACATTGGTGCAAGTTTAAAACCATTAGGTGATGCATTTATTAAACTGGTCAAAATGATTATTGCACCTGTTATTTTCTTGACGGTTGTCACTGGAATATCAGGCATGAAACATATGGGAACTGTAGGGCGAGTAACGGGTAAAGCGATGCTTTATTTCCTAACATTCTCTACACTCGCATTAATCGTCGGGATGATTGTTGCCAATATTATTAAACCAGGACAAGGTTTAAATATTGACCCTACATCATTAAAATCAGAGAAAGTTGTTGAGTATGCTGAGAAAGCACATGACGCTTCTATTGTCGACTTCTTACTGAATATTCTTCCAACAACCATCGTTAGCCCATTAACAAGTGGCGACATTCTACAAGTTCTATTTGTTGCCGTATTATTTGGTTTATCCTTGGCTGCGGTAGGCGAAAAAGGTCAACCGATTGTAGACTTCTTAAACAATCTTACAGCACCCGTATTTCATTTAGTTGGAATGCTGATGAAATTTGCTCCGATTGGTGCTTTTGGTGCAATGGCATTTACAATTGGTAAGTATGGTATTGAAAGTATTGGAAATCTTTTACTTTTAATTATGACATTCTATATCACTGCCTTACTCTTTATTCTGGTTATTTTGGGTGCAGTGGCGCGCTATAATGGATTTAGAATTACAGATCTGATTCGCTATATCAAAGATGAATTATGGTTAGTTTTAGGGACCAGTTCATCTGAAGCCGCACTTCCATCATTGATGCGTAAAATGGAAAAAGCAGGCTGCGAAAAATCTGTGGTTGGCTTGGTTATTCCTACTGGTTATTCATTTAACCTCGATGGTACCAACATCTATATGACGATGGCGGCGCTCTTTATTGCACAAGCATGTAATATCGATTTGAGTATTCAAGACCAAATCTTATTATTGCTCGTTGCAATGCTGAGCTCTAAAGGTGCTGCTGGTGTTACAGGTGCTGGATTTATTACCTTAGCTGCAACATTATCTGTTGTTCCAGCAGTTCCTGTTGCAGGTATGGCTTTAATTCTAGGTATTGACCGCTTTATGTCTGAGTGTCGTGCACTGACCAATTTAGTCGGTAATGCGTGTGCGACGATTGTTGTGGCACGTTGGGACAATGCTTTAGACAAAGACAAACTGGCTACTGCATTCGCTCATCCGAGTAAAGCGCACTATGATGCTAAAGCAGTTGAACAACATCGTGAAGATCCAATGGATTAAAACATCCTATAAGCAATATTTGTAATAAGAAGGAGCTTTTGAGCTCCTTTTTTATATAAAGCAATTATGAATAGATCAGAAAATTAGAAATAACAATCAACTGCTATTTGCATATAAAATGAAGAACTAACTGAAAAATATGTTTAATACACAAAGCTTAAAATGATGTATTTCTTAAAAAAAGCATTTGTCTAATTTACCCATTCTCAATAGATTGGTTTTATTCAGACAATACCAGACTTAAACAAAAGTACTTCATTCAAAAGACTTAACGAAAACCGTATTGCATCCCTATTTCAGTACCCATCAAAGAAAAGATTTAGACGTTCCATTCATTATTTTAAAGCTTAAATTTTTAATTGTTTTTTGATCTACCATTTTCGTCAATTTGATTCATTACCACAGATGTTCATATACTTTATCTATAAAAAAAAGAGCCTTTCGGCCCTTTAATTTCACATCTAAACTTATCTTGATCAATATTCTACTTAACCGAAACGGCCGGTAATATAAGCTTCAGTCAATTGGTGATCTGGTTGAGTAAAGACTTTCTCTGTAGAGTTAACTTCGATTAAGTCACCTAAATGAAAGTATGCTGTACGATCAGAGACACGCGCTGCTTGTTGCATGGAGTGGGTTACAATTGCGATTGTATATTGCGTAGAAAGCTCAGAGATTAGCTCCTCAACTTTTGCTGTTGCAATTGGATCGAGCGCAGAACATGGTTCATCCATTAAAATCACTTCAGGGCTTACCGCAATCGTACGTGCAATACACAAACGTTGTTGCTGACCACCTGAAAGTCCTGTACCTGGCTGACTTAAACGATCTTTTACTTCATCCCACAAACCTGCTTTACGCAAACTATTTTCAACAATCTCTTCTAAATCATACTTATCTTTGGCTAAACCATGCAGTTTAGGACCATAAGCAACATTATCAAAAATTGATTTAGGGAACGGGTTTGGTTTTTGAAATACCATTCCAACTTGAGCACGGAGCAACACAACATCTAGATTTGGATCATAAATGTCTTGGTTGTCTAAACGCACTTTACCTGTTACACGGCAAGTATCAATCGTATCGTTCATACGGTTCAAGGTACGTAGAAATGTTGATTTACCACAACCTGATGGTCCAATAAATGCAATCACTTCATTTTCATAAACTTGAAGATCAATACCTTTAATCGCTTCTGCGTCACCATAGTAAACATGCACATCTTCAGCACTAAGTTTCACAGTTGTATTTTTTTCTTTCTTCGGTGTCGAAGACTCAAACTGGGAGACAAAAGAAGTGCTTGCTTGCTTTTGCTTACTATCAGTCGATGTAAATTGAGATTGTTCAGAATTCACGGTTGTATCCTGTCTTAAGGAATTTTTAGTTTCTACAGTATTCATCTCTATTCTGCCCTCTTTTACCAGCGAACTTCAAATTTCTTACGTAACCAAATTGCAAAGCTGTTTAGACCGACCATAAGTGCCAATAACACAATGATAGCTGCAGCCGTACGCCCTTCGAAGAAGTTACGCAATTCATTACCTTGCCATAAGTAAACTTGAACAGGTAAAGCCGTAGATTGATCTAATGGAGATACTGGAATATTTGCAACGAAAGCGCTCATACCAATTAATAGTAATGGTGCGGTTTCACCCAATGCATGAGCAATACCAATAATCGCACCTGTCATAATCCCCGGTAGAGCCAAAGGCAATACATGGTGGAATACTGTTTGTAAACGAGAAGCACCAATACCTAACGCCGCTTGGCGAATTGATGGTGGTACTGCCTTCAATGAAGCACGTGTGGTAATAATCACTGTAGGCAAAGTCATTAAACTTAAGACCAAACCACCAACCAAAGGTGCGGATATAGGTAAATGCATCCAACCAATAAAGATGGCAGCACCTAACAGACCAAATACAATCGATGGAACTGCTGCAAGGTTATTGATATTGACTTCAATGATGTCAGTAATAAAGTTTTTCGGTGCAAACTCTTCTAGATAAATCGCACTTGCTACACCCAATGGAATAGAAATCGCGATCACAATTAACATCATGAACAATGAACCCATAAATGCACCAGCCAAACCTGCTGTTGCTGGTGAGCTGCGTGAATCTGGGTTGGTGAACATTTGCGTGTTAAAAGTACGGTTAATAATCCCTTTCGCAGCTAAGTCATCAGAAAGTTGACGTACTTCTGGACTAAGTTGTTGTTGCTCATCAGGCAATGAACGATCAATATGACCAGCTAACCACACATCAATGTTGGCATCAGCAAGGAAATTGAGCTCTACTGTTTTACCAATCAATGCTGGATCTTTAAAGACCATATCACGGATACGATATGCCTCTGAACTGGTATAGATGCCAGAAAGATCATCACGACGACTTTCAAGTGCTGGGTCTTTTGCAATGATTGCATTTACAATCAATGCATCCCAATCAACCATACCCATTTTAGTTTGCCAGTCGACATAACGTTCTTGAAATACAGCAGGAGATTCACCTACTTTTTGTGTTGGTTTTGGTCCTGCATCAATCATACTTGGATCAAAATACACAGGTACAGTCATACTTGCTTGCCAAAATGCTGGCAACCCTTTGTATAAGATACTTCCAAATAAAATTGCAACAAATGCCAAACCAATAATCACTGCTGAAAAGCCAGCAAAACGGAAGGTCTTTTCTTTACGATGACGTTTTGACAATGAGCTGGCGATTCTAGCTTTACGTTTCTCTCGCAACTCAGCGGCAGCTTGAGGATCAAATACATTTTGATCCACAGGAGATGTATTTGATGTACTCATTCGTATTGCTCACGATATTTACGCACAATATAAAGTGCGACAATGTTTAAACACAATGTAATGGTAAATAAAGTTAAACCCAGTGCAAACGCAACCAATGCCTGCGGACTTGCAAAGTCTGTATCGCCTGTTAATTGTTTTACAATCGTTACAGTGACTGTTGAGACAGCTTCTAGTGGATTGATATGTAACAGTGGACTATTACCAGCAGCGAGTACCACAATCATGGTTTCACCGACTGCGCGAGATACTGCAAGTAAGAATGCACCCGTAATACCTGGTAAGGCCGCTGGAAGAACCACTTGACGAATAGTTTCAGATTTGGTCGCACCTAAACCTAAAGAACCATCACGTAAGGCACGTGGCACTTGAGTGATAATGTCATCTGACAAAGAAGATACAAATGGGATAATCATAATACCCATTGCAAAACCTGCTGTTAAAGCACTGGTCGCATTAACCTCAACGCCAATAGAGTCGCCAATAGATTTGAAGATTGGACCAATCACCATCATGGCAAAAACACCATAAACAATGGTTGGAATACCCGCCAAAACTTCAATTGTTGGCTTTGCCCATGAACGGAATCGAGGTGATGCATATTCAGCAAGATAAATTGCAATCATTAAACCCAGTGGAACAGCAACCAGTAGTGCAATACCACTGACCATGAGTGTTCCCCACAGTAATGGTAATAAACCATAACTTCCTTCAGCATTACCTGAAGTACTAAAGCCAGGATTCCACTCTGTACCAAAGAAGAAGTCGATTGGACTGACAAACTGGAAAAAGTGCATCGCTTCACTGAACATCGACATCACAATACCCACAGTCGTGAGGATCGCAACACCTGAACACAGGATCAAAACAACGTTAATGGTTTTTTCAACTTCGTTACGTGCACGAAATTGTTGACTAATTCTTTTTCTTGCCCAAATCAATCCAAGGATCGCAGCACACGTTACTACAGCAAACTTTGCAAACGAGCCAATTCTTTCAAATTTTGAGAGTTGTTCTGCAGCTGCAACCTCATAAGCTGCTGGCGTATCTGTCACACCAAAGCCAGAGGCAATTGCTTTAATACGATCCACCAGTACATCTACCCCAGCTGTATCTAGCGTTGAAGCAATATTTGCTGGAACATTTTTTAAAATTAGATGTTGTAAAACACTTGGTTCTACCAAGTTCCAAACTATCAAAATTAAAAAAGCTGGAATTCCACACCACAACGCCACCAAAGAGCCATAATAGCCAGGACGTGAATGTAAAATTGCAGTGTTATTTCCCTTACCTGCTAGGCTTCGGCTTTTTCGTAGCCCGATTTGATATGCGATAGCGATTAAAGCCAATAACACGCCAATGAGTAGCAGATTCATGTATTCTCCACCGTTTTTTCAATTTCAATAATTTGAAAAAACTCTACTTAGCAAGGAAAGCCGATGGTAGTCACCCACCATCAGCTCCATTATTGCGGTTTTATTATTTACCAGCTTTAAAACCAGCCAATACTTTTGCACGTTCAGCGTCTGACAATGAAATCAAACCAGCTTTATCTAACTTAGAACCTTTACCAGATACCTTCTTGTTAAGGAAGTATTCAGTATATTCTTTTAAGCCTTTGATTGACTGTAAGTGTTCACCTTTTACATAGAAGTATAAAGGACGAGATACAGGGTAAGTACCATTTAAAACAGTTTGCTCAGAAGGAACAACATTGTTCACTGTAGCAACACGTAATTTATCTTTATTTTGATCATAGAAACCTAAGCCAAATACACCTACCGCACTTGGAGATGTTTTTAAACGCGCTAGAGTTTCAGTATAATCACCTGCAATTTCAATTACTTTACCGTCTTTACGGAAGCTAGAACATGCTTTTTTCTGAGCATCTTTGTCTAACTTTTTAAAGTAATCATAACTTTCACAACCCGCTTCAACCATTTTTTCTTGGAACACTTCACGTGTACCGTGGTTAGAAGCAGGAACAACTAAAGTAATTGGCTCATTTGGAAGCGATTTATCAATTTGGTTCCAACGTGTATATGGGTTTGGTACCAATTTACCATTTGATGGTAATTCAGCTGCTAGGGCTGCAAATACGTGTTGTGGACGTAATTTATAAGCTGCTTTGCTTGCATTCGAAGCAAAAACGATGCCGTCATAACCGATTTTTATTTCTTGGACTTTATTTACGCCAGCTTTTTTACACGCTGCGATTTCAGTATCTTTAATTTTACGTGAAGCATTTGCGATATCAATTGTGTTATCGCCCACACCTGAACAGAACTGTTTAAGACCAGCAGAACTACCGCCTGAGCCAACTACAGGTGCTTTAAATTGAGGGAAAGTATTACCAAATTCTTCAGCAACAATACTCGCATAAGGAAGTACAGTAGAAGAACCAGCGATTTGGATGGTATCACGAGCGTTTGCTGCTACTGCTGCCCCTGAAACTGCTAATGCAAGTGCGATGTGATTAATGCGCATTCTTTTCTCTCTTAAATAAACTGCAATTTTGAAGTACACCACTTCTTGTTGTGTAGTACTTTTCGGATAACTGCATTTTGATTTTAAAATATGACAAATAAGTTACAGCTTTATGACGCTTTTATGATATTTGATAATTCACATTTGATTTTATTAAAAATCTTTTAAATTCAATATGTAATTAACTGTGTTCTATTTTTTAAAATTGAGGATATTACAATTCAAATTGTAATATTTCATGTGTATGTCACAAAAGTTGTATTAAGGTTTACCCATTTCAAACGACACGTTACGTCGTGATAGCCTTATTTTTCCATCTAAAAACCCTTAAAATAAATAAAAAAGAGCAATTTAAATGATCAGATTAAATCGTAAAGAATGGCATGAAACTTTTCTAAAGATGGTGGCCTCGGCCAGCATGATTACGTTCATTATCTATATGAGTTGTTGGATCATTTACTTTTTATTGGCACAAACTAGTCAATACAATCTGATCCAAAATATAGTCATTAGTTTTAGCTTCATCAGTTTATTTATATTAACCATGCAAACCTTACGTTCAATGTATCAAGTCTACTATTTACCTTTAATGAATAGTTGCAGGTTAAATTATCAAAAAATTATTTTCTTTTGCAGCAGTTTCTCCATCGCACTTATTGTAGTCAGCTCATTTTTATTAAATTTTGGAAAAATGTTAAAAGATTATTACAGCTAAGCCAATACAAAAGATCCACCGCTTAGCATGTCCACTATTCAATCAAGTGTTCTATTTTTCTTAATCATTCAACACAATAATTGAAATTTCAAAGAACACGGCATTGTTTTATATTCAAATGAGCACTCCATAAAAGATTTGAATATGAATAGCAAAACGTCTAGCAGCTTCAATCCTGACCTCCCCGTTCATATGAGCTTCTCCGAACATGACTGGCAGCTCTTAGCCCAATATTGGTATCCAATTGCATTAGCAAGAGACATTACTGAGCAGCCTCTAGGAACCATGTTGCTGGATATGCCATTGGTCATTTATAAAATAAATTCTGAAATTATTGTTGCCAAAGATGCCTGTCCACATCGCGGTGTTCCTTTAAGTATCGGAACAAATGATGGCCAAGGTATCGTTTGCCGTTATCATGGTTTACGCTTTGGTGAAAATGGAAAATGTAATCGTATCCCTGCGCATCCCAATCATAAAATTTCGGACCGCTTCCACCTAAAAACCTATGCTGCAGTTGAACGTTATGGATTAATCTGGTGTTCACTTTTAGCAAAAAAGCAAGATATACCCAATATCCCAAACATGCCGCATTGGGATGAGACCACGTACCAACAACTGGTTTGTCCTCAAGTCGATTTAAAATGCTTTGCTGGTCGACAATTGGAAGGCTTTATCGATGTTGCTCATTTTGCATGGGTACATCCAGAAACTTTTGGTGACCCAGAAAATACTGAAGTGCCTGATTACACCACGCAAGAAACAGACTATGGTTTTAGTGCTGATTATATCAGTAGTGTAGGTCGTTACCCGATTGGTCTAGATCAATTAGGACAAGCGGATTTTCAATGGTTACGCCATTTTGAAATTCATTTGCCTTTTACCGCAACATTAACCATTCATTTCCCCAATCAAGCGAAACAGGTCATTATGAATGCTGCCTCGCCCATGACAGCACGTAGTACTCGATTATTTGCCCCAATTTGTCGTAACTATGATCAAGATTTACCAATAGAAGATGCTTATGAATACAACCTTAAAATCTTTGAAGAAGACCGTTTGATCGTTGAGACTCAAAAACCAGAATATCTACCTTTAGATTTATCCATTGAGGCGCACTTCCCTGCTGACCGCAGTTCAAGTATGTATCGCCGTTTATTAAGAAAAATAGGATTTAGCCCATTATTCGCCGCATAAATCAGTTTCATGCCATGTTTTATAGAAGTTGATCAGGCTTCTTTAAAACAATAAAACCTGAACGTATCGCTCTATATATTTATAATTTTTTCAAGTTGATTAAATTTAACTCAAAAGTTTCTATTAAAATTGCACTCTTCGATTAAAAGATTAAAATGCACATTACATAAATGAAGTGACTCCAATTAGGTGGTATAACATGCAACAAATGTGGTCAGACATCGATGCCTATATCGAATCACATTTAATTCCTGAAGATCCAATCCTCATACAAACATTAAAAAACACTGAGGATAAAGGATTTCCAGACCACCTTGCTGTTGCCGCAAATCAGGGCATGTTATTGCAAATGTTGATTCAAATGAACAAATGCAAACGTGTTTTAGAATTAGGTACTTTTGCAGCTTATAGCACTATGTGGTTAGCCCGTGCCTTACCTGATGATGGCTATATTTTAACGATTGAAGGTCGTGATACGCATGCTGCTTTAGGTCAAGAAAATATAGATCAGGCCAAGCTCAAACAAACCGTTGAATTAAAGTGTGGTCGTGCAGCCGATATTTTAAAAGCGTTGCCTGAAGCTACAGAACCTTTTGACTTTATTTTTATCGATGCTGATAAACAAAGCTATCCTGAATATTTAGAATTAAGCTTAAGTCTGTCACATTCAGGTACAGTGATTGTTTTGGACAACGTGATTCGTGCTGGTGACATTCTTGACCCAGACAATGTCAAACCAAGTATTGAAGGGATCCGTGCCATGTATAAAGCCATGCAAAACCATCCTAAAATTCTGTCATGTACGGCTTTGCAAACTGTAGGTAGCAAAGGGCATGATGGTTTTGCCATTGCAATTGTAAAATAAAGCATGCTGATTTAATTTTTAAAGCTGCTATTTAGATAGCAGTTTTTTTATAGCTAAAATTTTAACAAGTCCAGCTTAGCTTCAATCATTCTCCTTAGAGTTATCCCCTGAACTTGTTTGTAGAATTGTGGATAACTCAATAATGCTTTAATAAACCCATGAAAATAAAATACTTTTAATCGTCGATTAATTTTCAACCAGTTAAATTCATGGTTCATAAAAAAGTGCTTGCATTTCAAAATGCAATATTTTTATCAAATTTTTTAATCAAAAAAAATGCCACAAATCATATTATTTGTGGCATTTCATCTCTTCTGTTTGATCGGTCATTTAACTCAATCTCGATTGCTTAATCGCGTTGTCTTTCATCTTCAAATCAAACTTATTTTGCGACCAACAATGGAACTGCAGCATTTCTAAAAATAGTGGTGGTTACACTACCCAAAAAGAACTGATGAATTTTACTATGACTAAATGCACCTAAAACAATCAATTGAATTTGATGCTGATCTTGATAATCCAAAATATTTTCAGCAACATCACCATAACGGTACTCTACCACCACATCCAAACCCGCATCTTTTAAACGTTGCGCAGGCTCATTAAGAATTTCAGGATGATCACCAACATAGAGTAAATGGCATTGCAAAAGTTTAAGCAAATCACTTTTTTCAACACGTTTTAGCATTTTTTGACATGTTTCTGAAAGCTCATAAGCAAAAATAAACCGTGTAGGTGGTTTAAATGTTTGCCCAACGGTTAATACCGTACTTTTCGTTCCACGAATAAAGTTTTCAACATTACTGCCCAGTATTTTATTCTTCTCAGCTGAACGCTCACCCACTCGACCGATGACAGCGATATCATCTTCAGTCAATTCATTGAAGCTTTGTTCGAGAAAATCACCTTTGGCTTGAATTTGAATCGGTGTGATATTGTATTTTTCTTGAATCATTTCAGAAATATGCTTGAGTAAATTATTACTGTAATCCAGTGCTAACTCACTTTGCTTTTGTTCAAGTTCAGCCAGCTCTTTAAGTAACATCGCATTACTTTCAAAGCCAATTACCCCACTAATTTCCCCTAAATGATAACTTGCAGGGTAATAATCCAATACTTGCAATAAAACCAGTTCACGACCAGTTTTTTGAGCAATCCATGCGGCTGCTTCTGCCAATGCATTGATGCACGGAGAAGAGTCAATACAAGCCACTACTCTGTTCATTTTAACCTCGCTTTAGCTTTACAGCTTTGGGTCTATATTATTGTTTTAAATTAGCATAAGTTTTTATAAGTTTGGACAACTTTATGTAATTAATCCCATAATTTAATTATGTATTTGTACAAACTGTGCGTTCATTCACGATAACGAATAAAACGCGCTGGGTTCCCTGCCACAATTTCTCGTTCAGCTACATTTTTAGTAACCATACTATTCATTCCAATCACCGCATGTGAAGCAATTTTTACACCATCTTTCACACCAACATGCGCGCCCAACCAAACATCCTGACCAATTTCAATGCCTTTGGAAGTCACAGCTTGTTGATAAACAGGAATACTCAAATCCATCCCATGATCAAAAGCATAAAGATGACAATAGGCGGCTATACGAACTTGATCATGCAATTTAATACCGACTTTACCCCCATCCAAAATACAATGATGGTTGATCGCGACTTCATTACCAATCTCTAACGGTCCATGCAAGGTACAATCTGCCGCAATAAAAGTATCATCCCCAATGACAATTTTCCGTCCAGGCTCAGCAAATATATGCGCCAATGGTGAAATAAAGCAATTTTGACCTATTTCAACGGTTTCCATAGCCATTAAATACGCTTGATACTGCTGCTGCCACTGCTCCGCCCAAACTCGATTTTTCGGTTTAAGTGAATAATACAGCCACGGCATATAATTTAAGCGATGCTTATGTTGTTCGCGATATTTCAATAATGGGTCTTGTTCAATCATCAACGTCTTCCAACAATTTAAGTTGCTCACGCCCACGCGTTACATCTTGAATTTTTAACTTAAGTGGATCAATTTGATGTATTTGTAATAATGCCTCAACTTCAACCCCATCAGCAGTATATTGTTCTTTATATTCAATGTCTTGAGTATTCAATTCATACTGAAAAATTGACCATTCGCTGAATTGGCATTGAAAATAAATTTTCTTCTTTTCAATCAGTTCTATTTTTTCAGCCAAAAGCAAACATTGCCCTGCACAGCCACCATAAGCACGAACTAAACCGCCTGTACCCAACTTGATACCACCATACCAGCGATTGACCAATACAATTGCATTGGCTAAATCATTGCCCTCAATGGTCGCAAGGATTGGGCGACCTGCTGTACCTGAAGGTTCACCATCGTCATTAAAACGAACATTATGACCTATTTTCCATGCCCAGCATTGATGTGTTGTTGTTAGATCTAAATGTTTTTCCAGAAACATTTTAACTTGCTGTTCATTTTCAACAGGCGCTGAAATGGCTTGAAATCGACTCTTTTTAATATCTTCCTCAAAAATCGTTTCGGATACAAGTGTATAAACCATAATGAAAATAAAACATTCAAACTCAATATATTACCATTATAACGTGCTTTTAAAATACATTGGATAATAAAAAACCCTAAGCGAACTTAGGGTTTTTTCTATTCACTCAATAAATTACAGGACAAGCTGATGATTTTGGAGCAAGAGTTTCAAAATATCATCTTCAGTTTTGCCGTTAAATGCAGCACCTGATTGCGCCAAATTATCCAATTGGAGTAAATCAGTTTTACCAGTGTATGTAGTTCCTGCACCATCACGATCTAGGGTGAGTGTGACATTATTACCATCAACTCTTACACCAAGATAGTTTTTCAAATAGTTTGCCGATGCTGTTAAATCAGCTGTGATATTGGCACTGTTAAAACCAATCAGTAAATCAGAAATATCAATGATGTCTGCATTCGTATCAGTGTTCACATTTCCAGAATGGAAGTCTGACCAATGATCGACGCCATTTCCACCACTAGCACTTGCACTTTCTAATACATGATATACAAGCACATCTGAACCACCATTACCAGTAAAGGTATCATTCAGTTCACCACTAATCAGTGTATTGCGTAGAGCATCACCAGTGGTTATTGCATCAACAGTTACTGTAAGAGATGCTGTATGATCTTGACCAAAAACAGAGAGTTTATAATCAAATACTTCTTGACGACCAATTACGTCAGCACTCGGTGTATAAACATAGCTTCCATCACTTTTCACGAACAGACTGCCATGCTCACCTTGCACCGTCACACCATTATAACCCACCTCTACAAACTGCCCATTACCAGTATCAATACTGAATTTAGCATAAGATGAATTATAGATATCATCTGTCAACATATTGCCAGTAATTGCAGCAGCAGTTACTGGGGCAATTTCATTATAGTGAGTAATGTCTTGCGCTAAGCTCACTGTAGCATTAAATCCTAAACCTATATTACCCGATGCAGATGCCGTAATTGTATAGGTTCCTGGGCCTAAATTAGGCATGTCGACAGTTATTGAACTTCCAAGTGCGTTGAGAAGAGGCTTACCGGTTATCGTCCCAACTACTGTACCATTTTGATCTTTGATTGTAAGAACAATCGTTGGCAATAGAGAAACTGAAAGTGGTGGGATATTTACTTTAACTACAACATGCGAAGAGTCTGTATTTGCTACATTAAATGTCGTCGGAACATAAGTACCACCACCACCACCTAATGTACCTGCCACTGCAAAACTAGCACCTTGATTCGCTTCACTTACTGTTTGCACCACATTCGATACAGCACCAATAGCCACATGCTCTGCATTATCTAGAATGATTGGAGCTGGGAGAGATACATCATTTTCTGGATTTGTATTATCCCAAACTACACCTGAGTTATCACCATCAATACGAATATTCAAATTCGCTGTTGCTTCACTACCATTGAAGTCCCTAATCGTATAGGTGAATGTATCTACCTTGCCAATATCCGCAGGATCACCATTACTTACATATTTATAATGTCCGTTTGGAGAAATATAAAGTGTTCCGTAAGCACCAACCACAACCGTGTTTGCACCAGATAATGTGACTGCAGGATCACCAACCTCATTGGCCACTTTAGTAACAAATGTTGTTGTATTTACTTCATCTGCACCATCCACACTTGAAATTACATTTCCTTCTATGGTACTTGAACCCAAATATTTATTGGTTTGATCTTGCATGGTTAGTTCAACACCACCAAATAACTGGGCAGATGCTGTTGAATCCAATAAATTCAAGATTTGTTGTAATAAACCAGAATCCGTTGGTTTCTCTTGCAGTGCGATGGTATAAACACCTGGTGGTAAATTATCTAAATTAATCTGACCAGAATAATTAAAGATAATGCCCAACAATCCAGGTGGTGTTAGCTTTACAGCATCTTCCACTATGAAGTGTTCTTTTTGTATTACACCATTTTCATCCACATATTGACGTTCAAGTACAGCATTGAAAAACTTATCTGCCGTACCCAATAAAGCACCAATAAGACCGCCTATCGCAGCACTTACAACGCTACCGCTTACATTGACATGAATACTTGACGTGCAGTTTTCTTCAACTTCAAAATTAAATGGTACGGTATTACCTAAAGAGATATTTAATCCAAGTAAATTTACGCCCAGCAATTGTGAAGCTCTGCCATGTACACCAACATCATCACCCACGGATTCATGATAATTTTTAACAGTTGCAAGGTCGTCACGGGCAACAACTTGATCAACATAATCTGGAGGTGTTAATTCACCTGGATCTGCTGGTGTTCCTGCAATATTAATAATGATTTGAGCCGTATCAGATGTTGATCCATTGGACAGTTTATAATCAAATATTTCAGTTTTTCCAACAGCCGCTTCTCCTGCTGTCACAGTATAAGTAAAGACTCCAGTTAGTGTGTTAATTTCAAGACTTCCATACTCTCCTTGAATCGTAACACTACCTTGTGCAACAGACGCACCATCTATTTCAGTGATCGAACCACCACCAACTACATCTTGACCATTTCCATTATCAGCAAAAACATTACCTGTCACTGCATAGTTCGCAAAAACCTCTTCAGTTCCAGTTACGCTAATATTTGTTTTTTCGTAAATCGTTAATAAGTTTGATAATAAAGGTGCAACAGCCGCGTCAACAATGTAATCAATTACGCTAATTGGCAATACATTTAATAGTTGGTTAACGACACTTGAAAGCGGTAAACCGAGTGTATTTACAGGAATTAAAATTGTATTGACTAAAGCGAGAACTGGAGCACCTAATGGGCCAAGTACTGTATTAATTGCTGCCCCGATAGCTGCCGCATTTGAAGCACCAAGAATTTCTCCTTCACCACCAAGGTCAGTAATAGCAACATCTTTGAGTAAAGTTGTTAGAGCACTATCATCAGCCTGAACTGCAACCGTATAATCACCTTCAGGTAAATTAGTGAAATCAAGCTTAATTGAGTCGTTACTATTTACGACACCAATGATTCCAATACCACCCACAGTGACAATACCACCTTGACTGGTACCACGTGCAACCTCCACCGGTCCATTGGTAGTTTGCTGATAAATAACAATTTGAACAGCCTCACCGACCGAAATCAGATCTTGTTGTGAAACTGTGACAGAAATATTACCTGTCGCTCCCTTACCTGCACTTCCTGTCGTTTGTGGAATTGAAAAATCTAGACCAGTAGCATTATTCCCCAAGATATCAACAACTGCGATATCTGAACCTGCAACTTCTGTACGATCTAGACGAGTTTCCTGACCTAGATCTAATGCAAATTCATCATTTACAGCATTAAGTGGTGGAAGAACAATCGAACCATTGGTCACTGAAGTTGGTGGAAGGGTTACTGCATCATTGCCCGCAATGTCTTGAATCGCATTCGGATCATTACCTGCTGTTGGATCGGTATANGAACCATTGGTCACTGAAGTTGGTGGAAGGGTTACTGCATCATTGCCCGCAATGTCTTGAATCGCATTCGGATCATTACCTGCTGTTGGATCGGTATAACCYACTTGCACCGCTTGACCTAAGGTCACTGGAGCACCCAAGGTTAACACCACGCTACTGCCCACCACTAACACACCCGTGATCGCAACCACTTGACCATCCGCTGTCACTGCGAAGTCGCCTGCAACTGGTGGATTTAATGGATCAAGTGCTTCATTGTAGTTCAGCGTTAAGGTCGTACCCAATGGATCAACTGTCGCATTGACAAATGTTGGTGCTGTAGTATCGCTCGGAATAACCGAACCATTGGTCACTGAAGTTGGTGGAAGGGTTACTGCATCATTGCCCGCAATGTCTTGAATCGCATTCGGATCATTACCTGCTGTTGGATCGGTATAGGTTACAGGTACCACTTGACCGTCTGCGGTGACCACGAAACTGTTTAATGGCGGCAAGTTGTTACCGTCTAGTGCTTCACTATAGGTCAASGTGAGCGATGTGCCGGCTGTATCTAGTGCTGCACTGACAAAGGTCGGTGCTGTGGTATCACCACCAGGCACAGTTGAACCATTATCCACTGTGGTGGCTGGAAGTGTTGCGGCATCATTRCCCGCAATGTCTTGAATCGCATTCGGATCATTGGCTGCCGATGGATCGGTATAACCCACTTGCACCGCTTGACCTGCTGTGACTGGTGTACCCAAAGTCAACACCACGGTAGAGCCATTTACTGTAACACCACTTGCACCGCTTGACCTGCTGTGACTGGTGTACCCAAAGTCAACACCACGGTAGAGCCATTTACTGTAACACCRGTTACAGGTACCACTTGACCGTCTACAGTCACTGTGAAGTTACCAGCAACGGGTGGATGTAATGGATCAAGGGTTTCACTGTAGGTAAGGGTCAATTGTGTTCCTGTACTATCCACATGCGAAGATTGGAATTGTGGATTTGTGACATCACCTGCTGTAATTTCAATCGCTTTTGGATTACCAGCACCATCTGTCACAGTGACCGTAATTTTTTCACCATCTGTAAGTGGTCGTGTTAACTGGATGTTATCAACAACACCATTCCCCGTTGCCGTTCCTGTTCCAATCACATTACCTGAACTATCTGTGATTTTAACTTGACCTATTTCATTTGAAATAACTTCAACATGGGTCGCATCTTGAATGGTTGTAGTGATCACTGGTGCAGTTACATCACCTGCTGTAATTTCAATCGCTTTTGGATTACCAGCACCATCTGTCACAGTGACCGTAACTTTTTCACCATCTGTAAGTGGTCGGGTTAACTGGATATTATCAACCGTGTTATTACCTGTGATTGTACCCGTACCAATTACATTACCATGACTATCCGTGATTTTAACTTGACCAGCTTCATTTGAAGTAACTTGAATATGGGTTGCATCTTGAATAGTTGTACTAATATTTGGCGGTGTTACATCGCCTACTGTAATTACTTTTTCTGTTTGATTACCTGCAGCATCAATAACATCAACAATAATTTTACTGCCATCATTTAAAGGGGTATTTAAATCAACTATTAATTTTCCATCAGGTCCAATTATCCCCTCAGCAATTGTTTGTCCTGCTTCATTTTTAATTATAACTTTACTGCCAGGTTCATTTGAATTGACCTGAATAGTGTCATTATCAACAATATTTATTTCGACTTCAGGTTTTGTAACGTCCCCAACATTTATTGTTTCAGTTGTTTTATTTCCTGCATTATCTATTGCTGTAATTGTAATTTTTTCATTATCAACCAAAGGTCTTGTTAAATTAATTTCAAGCCCACCTGCTTGATTTAGTTGTCCTGACCCAATTATTTTACCACTCGCATCGACTATTGTAATCTTACTTGCTTCATCTACAGTGATTTTAATTTTCTGATTATCTAAAATATCATAGGTAAGTTTCGGTCCAGTTTTATCACCATTTCCAGAATGGTTTGAACCACCACTCCCTCCTGACGCTGCTGCAATACCGATCACTCCTGCTCCAGCTGCAATCCATGCCCATGCTGGTGCAACAGAATGATCACCAACTAAGTATTCTTGAAAATCTGTAATCCCTAAATAATCAATTTTAGTAACTGTACCACTCTCATCAAATTCAAGAAAGTTAAGTAAATAATGCTTTCCATCTGAAGTTTCTATTGTAAATTCTTTTGGTTTTTCACCAATAAAGAAATCATCAATAACAACTTTTTCTCCATTTTGTAAATAAACCTCCAAATTATTATTAACTTTTACAATCTTGGCTATTTCTGCGCTATCAAGATTTACTTTATACACTGAGTAGTGTTTATTAACTAAATCTTGAGTAAGAACTTTAGCTGTTCCTTTTTCATAAATAGTGATGTTTTTCATAATATTTTTTCCGTCTTATAATTTACTGTTATGCAAAAAAGATAAATAAGTGAGATAAATTTCACAAGTGTATATTTTTAATATTAAAATCACATATACATATAAAAAACTGTGCTTGTCTATAATAGCTAAATGATTGAACTTTTTTAAAACCATTACATTGTGATGCAATTATCATTTAATTAAAATCTTACTTGTTTATTTTGCTAATTTATTGAGATTAAATTTAATTATCACTTTATATTCATTACTGACATTACCAACAATCACTTTTATAAATTTATTTAAATTTTATTAATAATTTTATCTACTTTAAAAAAAATAGCCTGTTATTTTTATACAACTCATAGCGTTTAAAAATATGAAATTCCCATTTAAATTTTATGGGTATTATAGAAACTTAAGAATTTAGCTTAGATTAAAATTTAAACAAAACATGTAACACATTTCTTTATCTGTGACAACCATCACATTAAAACTATGTTGTTAAATTTTAATGAAATAATAATTAATGAAATATTGAATAAAAACTGATTTTTTTTAAAATATACCTCACAAAAAGCAAAAAAAAAGATGAAGGAAGTCCTTCATCTTTTTAAAAACGCTGAGTCGTTAGACAGTAAAATCATCACCCAAATACACTTGGCGCACGGTTTCATCTGCCAACACTTCTTCTGGCGTACCTTCCGCAATCACAGCACCTTCACTCACAATATAAGCATGCTCACAAATCGCTAAGGTTTCACGAACATTATGGTCGGTAATCAAAACCCCGATCCCACGATCTTTTAACTGGCGAATAATATCTTTAATATCACCTACCGAGATTGGATCGACACCTGCAAAAGGTTCATCCAAAAGCATAAATTTTGGATCTGCTGCAAGTGCGCGTGCGATCTCTGCACGGCGGCGCTCACCACCTGACACACTCATTCCAAGAGAATCTTTAATATGGGTAATTTTAAAATCTTCTAATAATTCTTTGAGACGTTGTTGACGCTGCTGTTTATCTAAGTCTTTGCGTGTTTCAAGGATGGCCATGATATTTTCAGCAATGGTTAGCTTCCTGAAAATTGAAGCTTCCTGTGGAAGATAACCAATCCCTTTACGTGCACGCTGATGCATAGCTAAATCAGAAATATCTTCATTATCAAGATGAATTTCGCCTTTATCCATTCGCACCAAACCAACAACCATATAGAAGCTGGTGGTTTTACCCGCACCATTCGGCCCAAGCAAACCCACAATCTGTCCACTTTGCATACTAAATGAAACATCTTTGACCACCCAGCGTTTACTATAAACTTTTGCTAAATGTTTGATACAAAGTACTTGAAGCTGATTCGATGCTGTCATTAATCACGCGCTCCAGGGAAAGACTTGGTGCTATTTGGCGGAATAATAATTTGTACACGTCCTTTCGCTGAACCTGTGCTATTTGAACTACCCGAAGCCTCAATATCACCTTTGTTCATACTGTATTTTAATGAACTACTGCGAATACTTGCTCCATCTTGATATAAATAAGCATTACCAATCAGATTAATAATACCTGTTTCAGCATTATAAATAATTTTTTGCGCTTCTCCACGAGCAACACCCTTAGCCGTATCAACTTGTTGTTGAAACTTTGCTGGGCCCCCAGTGGCAGTAATGGTACTAATTTGCTTATTTTTATTCAATTGAGCCACAATTGAAGCAGCTTGAAGCTTCATAGTACCTTGCTCAATGATGACATTACCGGTATATGTCGTTACACCCGCAGCTTCATTATAGGTTGCTTTATCTGCAACCAATGAAATTGGCTGATTACGATCTGACGGTAATGCAAATGCTGCTGCAGACAAGCCCATTAAACCGGCAGTGCAGATCGCTTTTATTAGGAAAGATTGTTTCATTGAAAAAGGCTTAGTTAGGTACATACTTTCCTCGAATATGTGCAAATTCATATTGACCTTGGTTTAAATCAGCTTTTAAACCCTGACTAATAAATTCTGCATCAGGTGCATTAACAGTCACTTGGTGAGTCGTTTCAAACTGACGTATTTTAGGGTAACCCGTTAACTCGTCTGTTTGAAATTCCATGGTCCCTCGTTCACCAATCTTGGTCGCTTTAACTTGTCCAGATAAAACGACTTTTTCATTGTCATTAAATCCTCGTGCTTCTTTTGCAAAAAAAGTTGAATCTACTTTATTTTGATGAAACATCGAAGCATTGAGATTACTCAATGTTGAAGTTTTTCTTTGTAAATCCTGCTCTAAACGATCCACTTGAGCACGAACATAAAGATTACCCTTTTCATCTGTTTGAACCAACTGGATACCCTCAGCAGTATACGTCATGCTTTTTGCTGAATTCGCATCCAACTTTTTGCCTTTTCCACTGTAATAGTAATAGCCACCACTGATTGCCGCGATGACAACTGCAGTCACATATAAAACCTTAGTATCCATAAATTACATTCAACATTTGATCAATCTGAATTTACGCTATTAATGCGGTATAGCTGTATATTTTTCAAGTAATTCTTGGTAAGTGCCTTTTGCCATCAGCAACATATCACAGACTTCACGCACAGCTCCACGCCCACCCATCGCCTGAGTGACTAAATCTGCTCGACGACGCACCTCAACATGCCCATTGGGTACAGTGACTTTCATTCCTGCAATTGCAAAGGCAGAAAGATCTGGCCAATCATCGCCCATATATAAACAGTCTTCAGGATCTAAATTGAATTGAGCACAAGCTTCTTTAAGTGCAGTCCCTTTGTCTTCACGACCTTGAAAGACCAAATCCACCCCCAGATCAGCCATACGTTTTTCAACAATATTGCTTTTACGTCCTGTGATAATGATGACTTTAATCCCAGATTTTTGCACCAGTTTCATGCCCAATCCGTCACGAATATCAAAGGATTTAATTTCATCCCCTGTATTGGTCAACGTCACAAAACCATCACTCAAAATACCATCTACATCTAAAACCAATGCTTCAATATGACGCGCTTGTTCCAGTAAAACATAAGAAGCCATTGATTAATTTACTCCAGCTTGAATCAGGTCATGCATACTAATTACACCAATCACTTTATTGGCATCATCGACGACAATAAATTGACTAATTTTCTTTTCATTCATTTTTTCTAAAGCTTCAACTGCACGTGCTTCTTTAGAAATGGTTGAAGGGTTTTGAACCATGACCGCGGAAACAGGCAAGTTCACATCAAAACCTTGCTGTCTATCAATTAAACGACGTAAATCACCATCGGTAAATATGCCCAATAAAGTATCATTTTCATCGACAACAGTGGTTAAACCTAAACGCTTGTTAGAAATTTCGTACAAAACTTTATTCATTGGTGTATCAGGAAATACTTTAGGTAAATCAGTGCCTGTACGCATCAAATGTTTAACATGTAACAACAATCGTTTACCCAACGCACCCGCAGGATGTGACATTGCAAAATCATCTGCAGTAAAACCACGTGCATCTAATAATGCCACAGCCAGTGCATCGCCCAATACCAATGTTGCAGTAGTACTTGAGGTTGGTGCCAAACCTAATGGACATGCTTCTTTGATATTTCCAAGTGTCAACGCAACATCTGCATTTTGTGGCATAGGTCCTTTGTCATCACCGCTGATGGTGATCAAAGGCACTTCCAAATACTTAATCAGTGGCATCAACATCATAATCTCATCACTCTTTCCAGAGTTTGAAATTGCAATCAACACGTCACCTTTGACCAACATACCCAAATCGCCATGCCCTGCTTCACCAGGATGCATAAAGAATGATGGTGTCCCTGTTGATGCGAAAGTTGCTGCCATTTTCCGCCCAATATGCCCAGATTTCCCCATACCCGTAATCACTAAACGACCTTGGCATTGTAAAATAATTTCACATGCGCGCGTAAAGCGTTCATCAATTTGAGTCGCTAAAATCTCTATGGCATGTTCTTCAATGCGTAAAGTTTCAAGTGCAACTTTTTGAAAATCAACTTGATTTGATTTATTTTCAGGATTCAAAATGGGCTAACCTTAACTCTAATAAAGAGTTTTGAATATCGAATGGAATATTTTTGCTATTTTAGCATAGCAATACAATAGGCTGCTTTCCTAAATGTATAAATTTCATTTTCTTAGAAAAATAACGTATAAAACTTTATGAAATATGGAGCTTAGGTTAAGATTAATCATCATTTTATTGAAGCCTTTAGAAAACCTATGCAACCATTTGTTCTTTACAACTCTGAGCAACGAAAAAAAGTTGAATTTGTTCCCCGTAAAGAAGGACATATCGACATGTATGTGTGCGGTATGACAGTTTATGATTACTGTCATATAGGCCATGCTCGGGTGATGGTTGCTTTTGACTACATTATTCGTTTTTTACGTAGCCAAGGTTGGAATGTTAAATACGTTCGTAACATCACAGATATCGATGACAAAATTATTGCGCGTGCCAATGAAAATAGCGAAAGCATTACAGCTTTGACCGATCGTTTTATCAAGGCGATGAATGACGATGCCGAAAACCTAGGATGCTTAGCACCTGATGAGGCACCACGCGCAACAGATTACATCGATCAAATGCAGAATATGATTGGTAACCTTGTCAATAAAGGCACGGCTTACCCTTCTGCAAATGGCGATGTGTATTTTGAAGTTGAAAAATTTAAGAACTATGGCCGACTTTCAGGACGTAAACTTGACGATATGCAAGCTGGCGCTTCTGAACGTGTTGATGTTGAAGTTGAGAAGAAACATCCATTTGACTTTGTGCTATGGAAACATGCTAAAGAAAATGAGCCATCATGGGCTTCACCTTGGGGTAATGGCCGTCCAGGTTGGCATATTGAATGCTCAGCAATGTCAACTTGCTGCTTAGGCAATCATTTCGATATTCATGGTGGTGGTTCAGATCTTTTATTCCCACATCATGAAAATGAAATTGCGCAATCAGAAGCAGCAACAGATGAACAATATGTAAACTACTGGATGCATGTTGGCTTTATCAATGTCGATGGTGAAAAAATGTCTAAATCTTTAGGCAACTTCTTTACCATTCGTGATGTGATGGAGAAATTTCATCCTGAAGTGATTCGTTATTTTATTGTGTCATCACACTATCGTAGCCCTGTAAACTTCTCGGACTTTGCACTAAAAGAAGCAAAAACTACGCTTTCTCGTTTTTATCATGCATTTAAAGCATATCAACAAGTCTATGGCGATAAAACCACAGATCTGTTAGATGAAACGCTCGTCGAGCGCTTTAATTCAGCAATGCGTGATGACTTCAATACATCTGAAGCAATTGCAGTTTTATTCGAAATTATTAAAGAATTGAATCGTGCGGTTAAAGAAGAGAATGCAGCGCAATCTACGCTTTATTATTCTACTTTACGCCACTTGACCAATATTCTTGGCTTGGTTCAATACAATGTAGATGAGTTTTTAAAATCAGACATTGGTCAAGAAGCACTTGGTTTATCCGAAGCTGATATTGAAGATTTCATTCAACAACGTGTTGATGCCAAGAAAAATAAAGACTTTGCCCGTGCAGATGAAATCCGTCAGTCTTTGCTTGCTCAAGGTGTAGTACTGGAAGATACACGTCAAGGTACCATTTGGCGCCGCGCGGATTAATTTCTAAGACCTTTATTAAAAAGAATAACCTGATCAAATGATCAGGTTTTTTTGTAAAGTCGTTGCTGACTAAAGCTGTTTTTAAACGGTACATCTCTTACAGTTTCTTTATATTCATTGTATGACCATACTTAAGTTTAGGTTTTATAAATTGTTCATTAATTTTTTTAACATCGCTAATTTGCTTATATAAAATCTAAATCAGTAGGGTCTGTTGACAATTCGTCTATGTTTGCGACGACGTGTGTTTTTTAGCCGATATGAGGCGCGAAATACGAAATTTAGTCATTCTAAATGAGTAGTTCGTAACGACGTAGCGGCAAAAAACACGCTAGTCCCCCGCTGCGCCTTGCGCTGCAAACAAAGCAGTGCTTTGTTCTTGCTCAGGGTTGTGGNACGTAGCGGCAAAAAACACGCTAGTCCCCCGCTGCGCCTTGCGCTGCAAACAAAGCAGTGCTTTGTTCTTGCTCAGGGTTGTGGCTAAAATTATCTCAGCCTACGTTATGAAACTCAAAAATAGTCTCGCTATTCTCTTCGTTTCATGCCTTGCCTGCTCAATTTTAACCTACAACGCAAGCCATTTATGAAATGTCTACAGACCCTAAATATATTGAAAAAATAAATATTTTATTGAATATGATGGACTATAGTTTTATTGAATCAGCAAAATAGCTGATATACTCTGAGTCCAGTTCTTCATCAGCGGTTTTGGATCAATAGAATGAGTTCAGTGCGCCAACAGAATTTTCTTCTTCGCAAAGAGAAAATTTTAGCGATGGCAGAAACCTTATTGCTTGATAATAATCAGGATATTACGTTAAGTGAGCTTGCTGCTGAACTTGATATCGCAAAAGGAACGATCTATAAACATTTTAAAAGTAAAAACCAACTGTATCTTGAACTGATTATTTTGAATGAAAAACGACTTTTAGATATTTCTAAAGCCTATCATCACGATATTAAAATCTATGTATCTGAATACATGTTATATAACATGTTAAATTCGAATCGAACAATTTTACTGCATGTGATTGAAGAGCGTCTAACCAATAACGAACGTAAACTCAAAGACTTATTCGAAGAACTTTATAGCATACGTGAGCAACGTATTTTAGAAATTAAAGATCTTTTCGGAGCACATCTCAAAGCCTTAAACAGTAGTATGTCAATCCGTGATTACTTGTCTTATATCTGGACAGTAACTTATGGCGCATCATTATTGTTAAATTCTACGCACTATCAAAAGTCTATTGGCTCTCGTGAACGCTTAATCAAACTCTATGTCAATCAAGCATTGATGACACCTGATAAGCTAACCGATTCAGAGCATTAAGCGAATTAATGTTAAAAGAATAACTGTTCTTAAGCTGTTAAGTTTTAAAAGTCCTCTAAACTTCAGGCTGATCAGCATGACCCAATAACTGACTGGGTAAAGGCATTGAGTTCACCTGACTAAAAATCTCATAACACATATGTCTTAACCACTGATGGCTAGTTTTATGGTGACATGACATATGCCAATACTGCTTAATCGAATAAGTCGGAAACGAAATTGGTGCTGGAAAAATTTGTAAGTTTCCTCGTGACAACAAGACCTCACTCAAATAATAAGGAACGGTTGCAATCGAGTCAGTATCTTGCACCACCAATCCAACACCAAGATAACTCGGGATACGCATCAATACATCACGTTTTAAATCCAAATTTAACAACTCATTGGCGATGTGATAATGCCCCACACCCGCATCAATATCGATGTGTGATTCACTCAAGTACTGCTCAACGGTCATGCTTTGTTGAGTTAATCGTGGATGGTCTTTAGATGCAATCACCACATAAAATTGTTCGAATAATTTTTGTTGATAGAAACCATTTTCTAATTGCGGTAAAAAACCAATCGCCAAATCAATTTCACCATTTGCCATCTGATAACTGGTTTCAGAGGTGATGGCGCGAACATTTAATTTGACATGCGGTGCATGTGCTTTGAGATATTGAGAGATTTTAGGCAATAAAACTAAGTGAGAAACATCCGTCATCGCAACTGTAAATTGTTGCTGTGATTCTGTTTCATCAAAATCCACACTAAAATTATTAATAATTTCAACTTTACTCAGTGCTTCACTGATCAAAGGATAAAGTTGTTTAGATAATTCTGTAGGCACCATTTCATTACCAATCCGTAAAAACAACGGATCGTTATAATGAACACGAATTTTGTTCAGAATATTGCTTACTGTAGGTTGGCTCATCGCTAAATGATCTGCGGCAACAGAAACACTTTTAAACTTGTAGATATAGTAAAAAATACTGAGCAACTTACAATCTAACTCATACACGAAATTACATCTCACTCATTTTTAGATTCAATATTATATATTCTGCTTTTTTATAAAAATTTCCAATGTTTTAATGTACCGATTTTAAACAATCAAACCAGGATTTTAAAATCGGTACGAATTATTGGCGCGATCCGTTCAGCAATTATTCTTTAACAAACAAATCAACCATCAACTCATCCTCTGAATCAGCATAGCGATATTCAGTAAAATCTGTAATACCCGACTCTCGTAGGATTTCTTCATCAATCAACAAACGTCCTGTTAAAGCACGTTGCTCACTGTTTAAAATACGATAAGCGGCGTCTGCCATAATGTTCGGTTTACGAGCTCTGCTAAATAATTGCTTACCGCCTAAAGAAAACTCAATTGCAGCTGTGGCAATAATCGTTCTCGGCCATAGTGAGTTTACACTCACTCCATAACTGGCAAACTCTTGATTCATCCCTAAAGTCAGCATACTCATGCCATATTTAGTAATGGTATAAGGTGCATAGCTGGCAAACCATTTTTCATCCAAGTTTAACGGCGGTGAAAGATTTAAAATATGTGGATTGTCACTGTTTTTTAAGTACGGTAACGCAGCTTGACTACATACCATCACAGCACGTGTATTAATCTGATACATTAAATCGAAACGGTTTGGATCAAGTGTCTCTACCCCAGACAGTTTAATCGCACCAGCATTGTTAATTAAAATATCAATTCCACCGAAATGCGCTGCTGCTTGTTTCATGGCAAGCGCAACCGCATCTTGATCACGTACATCCAGTTGAAGTGCTAAAGCTTGACCACCTTCCGCCTCAACTTCTTGAGCAACAGTAAAAATCGAGCCTCCTAATTTAGCATGCTCTTGTGTAGATTTTGCAGCAATCACAATGTTCGCACCATCTTGTGCAGCTTTTAGTGCAATCTCTCGCCCTATTCCTCGGCTTGCACCGGTAATAAAAAGTGTTTTTCCTTTAAGCGACATGATTTCCTCGTTGTATTTGTTTTTTGCTGTACTAGGGTCTGTTGATATTTCATAAATGGCTTGCGTTGTAGGCTAAAATTGAGCAGATAAGGCATGAAACGAAAAGAATAGCGAGACTATTTTTGAGTTTCATAACGCAGACTGAGATAATTTTAGCCACAACCCTACGGGACTAGTGTGTTTTTTGCCACTATGTCGTTACAAACTACTCATTTAGAATGACTAAATTTCGTATTTCGCGCCTCATATCGTCTAAAAAACACTCGTTGTCGCAAACATAGAAGAAGTGTCAACAGACCCTAATCTACTTAACTTTGTTTTCTCCTCATAGTACCAAATCTGCCATTTTGTATACTCATGAGTACAATAATTATTGTTTTTTATGGTCTTTATAAAAATCAAAAGCTTGCATAAGCAAGCCTTGGACTAAAGGTGGTTAAAATTTAAATTCTAGGCAGCGCCAACTTTTGGACTTGTTCCAATTTGCCAAACAAAAGGCAATGGTTCACGATTGACTTCCCAATCACCAATCACTTTTTCCTTATATACGACTGGATTATGTGAAGATACGACCCGCGCATTGCGCCAGAAGCGATCAAGTTGTTTTGTGGTGGTACTTGCAGATGCGCCAAGCGCATTAAATAACTTACTGGTTAACTCCAAGACTAAATCAGAAATAACCACCTGCCCTTGTGCTGCCTCTAATTCAGCATCATTATTTGCTTGAATATTTTTTACTTCGGATTCACTAAAGTGACTGATATATGCACGCTGCAAAGCTTCTGCTGTTTGAGTGGTAATACTTTCACTTGCATAGGCTTGTGCGGAAGCTTTACCAATCACTTGTAAAATCTGCGGATCATTACGTACTAAATCAGCATTGCCATGACTAAAAATACGATCACGCTTTTGTACTTCATGAATAAATGTTGCAACTGCTGACTGTGCAATACCCGATAAGGTCGCCAAATGAATCACTTGGTAGAATGCAGTTTGATATTTAAAACGTTGCTCAAAAGGCAAAATATGGTCTGCTTCGATTGCAACATTGCTTAACGTTAAAGTGCCACTCCCCGTAGTTTTTTGACCGAAACCATCCCAATCATCCTGTACTTCAACCCCAGAAGCATGTCGAGAAATCGCTGCAATAACATGCTGATCAGTACGTTCATCATAGGCAAATAAATCAACCCAATCCGCAAAGATTGTACCTGTTGAATAGTACTTCTTCCCATTGACCAACAATTGATTATTATTTTGAGTCACACGGGTAATCACATCACCAATTTTTACATGACCAATTTCAGTCCATGCATTCCCCACCAAATCCCCTTGCACAAAACGTTTAAACCATAATTCTTGATTCTTAAACTTATGTGCATTTAATCGATCTTCAACAAAAGCGAAATGCCCCCGCAATGCTTGTACAATATTTGAATCGGCCTGAGCTAGTTCAGTGAGCAATTGAAATAACTGAGGTAAAGACACCCCATCTCCACCAAACTTGACTGGCACACGTAATGCACCAAAACCCGCATGTTTTAACCAGTCTATTTGCTCATACGGCAATATACGCTGTTGCTCGCGCTCAACGACACCTTGTGAAATCTTTTCAAAAATTGCACGATATTTTGATGCAACCTTCTCATAGTCTGCTGAGATTGATAAATCTTCAATAAAACGGTTTTGAATATCTAAGTTACCCATTTTTTCTCTCCATCTGTTGGTTATTTTTATTCTTAACTCCACGCATGGCGTGGTAAGTGAATGTTATTGAGATAATAATTACCGACTAAATTAAATTTCCAACGTACAGGATCATGCAAAGTATGAGTACGTGCATTACGCCAATGGCGATCTAAATTTAATTCAGACAATGTTGAACGAGTACCTGATAATTCAAATAATTTATTAGAAGCCAGAATGGCAATTTCAGTTGTTAATACCTTGGCTTATGCGACCAGTAATGCCGCCTGATTAACATTCTCTTCAGATGGATCGGCGATTGCTTGATCAATTGCATCACCAGCCAAGTCTAAAACAGCTTCGGCTGCACGTAATTTGATTTTTAACTCCCCTATACTTGCAATGGTATACGGATCATCGCTGGCTTTTTCTAAACCTGAGTCAATCCAAGGGCGTGAATGTAAGCGTACATATTGAATCGTTTCATCAATTGCACCACGAGCAATACCAGCATCTACTGCGGCTTGAATAAATTGAGAAATAGCACCTGCTGCTGTAGGTCTTTCAAAGGCTTTGTGAATCGGCACAATATATTTTTCATCGACTTGAACTTGTTTCAATAACACAGTTCCACTCGCTGTGGTTCTTTGTCCAAATCCAGACCAATCATTAACAATTTCCAGACCTGTACTGGTTCGTGGCGTTAAGGCAACCACAGGCAGCCCCTCTTCATTAACTGCTACGACAGGTACCCAATGTGCCAATAAAGCCCCAGTAGCAAAGAATTTTTGACCATTAATTTCATAACCTTGGGCTGTTTTATGTATTTTGGTTTCTAAGTCAGCAACGGTCTTGCTACCTTTTTCTGAAAACGCATTGCCCAGACGCCGACCTTTTAAAATTTCAGCAAAGAAAAATTGTTGCTGCTCAGGACTGGCATCTAAACGGAGATGCTCAATAAAAGCCCAATGATTTTGAGCAATTTGTCCAAGTGAAGGGTCTACACTAGAAATGGTCTTCACCACTTCCGCTAAAGTACGATATTTCACTTCAGCCCCACCAAATGCCTGAGGAATATTAATTCCCCATAAACCACTTTGTGAATAGAGCTGTATCTCCTCAAGTGGCAAACGACGTTCATAATCACGTTGCGATGCTTCTTTGGCAAACTCTTTGGCCAAATTTTTCGCTACTTGAATGGCTTCCGCATCCGATTGAATAACATGTGCATCATGATTCAATTCAAAAAATTGCAAAGGAACCGCTGTCTGAGAAGAAAAGTTTTTTTGGTTTAAATCCGTCATTGTTGTTACTCTTTTAAATAAGCATAGATTTAAACTAGCACTATTTTTTTATACTATTTATACGAATAAATGCATTTATTATTCAAAACAAAATCATAAATTTATCATTAAAATTCATAACTATTAAAATCATAAAAAAGCCCACATTATGTGGGCTGGGCTCTAACTAATAAGCTCAATCAATATGCAATAAATAATTATTTAAAATGCATATTTAAAATTAAATTTAAACTAACTTGCTTGTGCCAATCTATCCGTATTCTCTTTACGATATTGTGCACCTCGATGATTCTCTGGCAAATAAGCACTTTGTTGAAATAGTTTTTCTCGTAAAGTCCCCTGACGATATTCTGTTTGATAAACACCACGGCGTTGTAGCTCAGGTACAATAAAATCTACAATATCAATAAAAGTTTGATGAGCAAGAATATAAGCTAAATTAAAACCATCGACATCGGTATCTTCTACCCATTGTTGTAACTCATCTGCAACCGTTTGTGCTGAACCGACCAATACAGGACCATTTCCCCCCACACTATTCCAATGGGCAATTTCTTCAATTGTCCAAATACGGTTAGGATCTGCATTGACATAAGCATCTAACATCGATTGAATCGCATTGGTTTCAATATACTCAACTTTATCATGAGGTTGATACTGTGAAAAATCCACACCAGACCAACCAGACACCAATGTCAATGCACCATCATAGCTTCCATAAGACTGATATTCTTTAAATTTCGCCTGTGCCTTTTGATCCGTTTCATCGGTTACAATTGACAATAAGGTATAAATTTTAACCGCACAAGGATCTCGTCCTTCCTGCTTTAATTTTTCACGAATACTTTGAACAATTTTCTTGGCTGCTATTTTTGACGGTGGTGCAATAAAAATACATTCTGCATTTTGGCTTGCAAATTTTTGTCCCCGAGCTGAAGCACCTGCTTGGTACAGTACAGGCGTGCGTTGTGGCGAAGGTTCACAAATATGAATACCAGGAACTTTAAAGTATTTCCCCTCATGTGAAATAGGATGAACTTTTGTATGATCTGCAAAGATCCCAGCCTGCTTATCTCTTAAAACAGCATCGCTTTCCCAAGACCCTTCCCACAACTTATATAGCACTTCTAAATACTCATCGGCAATATCATAGCGATCATCATGATTTAATTGCGTATTTAGACCCAAGTTTTTAGAACCACTTTCCAAATAGGAGGTGACGATATTCCATCCCACCCGACCTTTGGTAAGATGATCTAATGTACTGATTCTTCGTGCAAAAGGATAAGGATGTTCAAAAGATATTGATGTAGTTACACCAAAACCTAAATGCCGTGTTACCGCAGCCATCGCCGGGACAATTTGCAAAGGATCATTGACCGGGACTTGTACTGCACCTGTTAATGCATGTTCTGCACTGTGATGGTAAACATCATATATCCCGAGTACATCCGCAATAAAAATGCCATCAAACACGCCCTTTTCCAAGATTTTAGCGAGATCAGTCCAATACTCAATATCTTTATATTCTGTCGAACGATCTGAAGGATGACGCCATAAACCAGGAGATTGGTGGGCAATACAATTCATTTCAAAGGCGTTAAAGCGGATCTGCTTCGTCATTTCTCTTCAACTCATTTTGGTTATTATTTTTATCCTATGCCATTTATCTTTATTCTTTTATCTCAATATCTTCAATTATTATCATGATTGCTTTTATCTAAAATGGTGAAGTGAATATACTATTTTATAAAAAGTGCTTTATTTAAAATGACTCATATTGGCCTTCATCATTCTGTAAGTATCATGATTAACTTTGTATAAAAATTAAAAACACATCTTATTTAAAAAGCATGAATCCAAACTTAGTTTGAGGTTAATCACTCTGCATAAAACCTAAAGGAAAAAGAAAAAATCGATGCTAATTTTCAATCTTTTTAGCCAGCAATTGACGTGCTTTAAAATCTTTATAAAAGTATAAAATTAGTCCAAAGATCAAAACCGCCGCACCAATAAATACACTCATTGTCGGTTTCTCATTATTGAGCATCGCACCTAAAAACATGGCAATCATTGGGGTCATCACAGTCGTCAATGACAAGGTTGTAGCTTTAATATTTTGCACCAATTTAAAATAACAAAACATCGCCAGTAATGAAGCCATCAATACGGTATAAATCAACGCCAATAATGATTTGGTTTCGGGAATATGCGTAGGTGCATACTGCCAAATAAAAGGAATAATACACATTGCAGCCAAGGTAGAAACCAAGATTGAACCTGTTGCTTGCGCCATTGGAACGACATCTGCATTTACTTTTTTTACCCAAAAGATGGAAAAAGCATAGGTAAATACACTCATCAACATCAACAAAATTCCAACAGGATGAACATGTTGACTTGCCCCGCTACTGGTACAAATAATGGCAAGGCCAACAACAGCAACCAGCATCCCAAGCCATTGAATCCCCAGTAATCTTTGACCAAAAACAAAACGACCAATAAGCCCTGCCATAATTGGAGCTAACCCAAACATCAAAGCAATAATACCTGAACTTAAATAACTGGTTGCAGCATAGGTAAAAATTTGCGAACCAATCAGACTAAATGAGCCTGCTAAATAACTATGTAAAGCAATTTTATTGCACGGTAATTTAACTTTTAAAATCAGCAATAGAATTAAAGCAATCGGCAAGGCGATAAAAAACCGCAAAACCAAGGCCCACATCATATGTAAATCTGCCACACTCCATACAATTGCCAAAGGCGTACTTGCCCAAATGAAGACCAATAAAATATAGGTCGTCATCAGGTTGGATTTGGAGGGCATATAGATTCCTAAATGACTGCTGGATGTGAATTAAAATGTGCTGGGTTTAAAAATGAATTTCTACATTGATCTTTGCAAATTCACTTAAATCTTAATCAAGCAATGTGAAGATCTATTGAAAAGCAAGGTCGAGTCATTCAAAAGGTCGAAAAAATCAGTCGCAGATGATTATTCAAAGCATGAGTTAAACTTATATCGAAGTCTTACGTTTCTGCTTGAGAATGGTTTGGTCTAGGCTACTCGAAAATTCACGTTTATCACGCTCAGAAATCGGTGGTGGTCCACCTGTTTGTACACCTGCACCGCGCAAAGTATCCATAAAATCACGCAAATGTAAGCGAGCTTTGACATTGGCTGAAGTGTACACCTCTCCACGTGGGTGAATTGCCACACCACCCTTTTCAATAACCTGTGCTGCTAAAGGGATATCCTGAGTAATCACAATATCATTCTCCCCCATACGATCAACAATTTCTTGGTCAGCTTGATCTGCACCCGACATTGCTTGAATTGAGTTGATCCGTACAGACGGCGTAATACCTACAGGCTGGTTTGCAACAAAAGTAACTTCCAATTGATAACGGTCTGATGCACGTAAGATCACTTCACGAAGAATTTTAGGTAAAGCATCTGCATCGACCCAAAGTTTAAATGGCAGCACACAACATCTCTGATAAAGATTTTTCAACATTTTAACAAAATGCCGCTTCGCTGTCCTATGCATATTCTTTTATTTATCGCGAAAATCTTTAACAACTTCGAGATCCAATCAAACTTTGCATCTCGCTTTTGGTGATTAAAAGTACAATTTAGGGCGTGGTTTATGGCAATTGAGTTTAATATTCTGGTTTTTCTTATGATTTTACATTTCAGGACTTGAAATCTAGCAATCATCCTCGATTTAATAGCATAAGAGAGGCATTTAAAATCGTGAAAATGAACAATCAAAACAGACCTGAAACAATTATCATAGAAGATCAGAATTTTGGTAGCCATGTCGAACATTGGAGTCTATTGACTGAAAATCCAACGTCCGAAGTGCCCAAATGGTTAGGTTTGGCTTTGGATGCACCAGTGATGCCCATGGGGCTTTGTTCAAAAGAATGCGATATGGATGTATCAACTTGGTTAATCCAAGGTCCAAGCGGTTCTTCTGTACAGCTCTGTCAAGTGATTGATGTTGAGAATAACAAACCTAAAGCTGTAAAAACGGCTTTCCCAAGTTTTGAAAGTCCCTATCAATTAAATGCTTCTATTGACCGTATTATTACCTGTAAAACCAATACTCAAGCAGTACTTAGCTTAAAAGTAGGAACAAATAGTGTAGTTTATGCATTTGACAGTTTGTACAGTGTAAACGGCCATCAATATTTGCAAGATCAACAATATAAAGTTCAACTGAATGCATGGGCCTATGAACTTGAAAAAGTTTCTGACCATGAACAAATCATTGTTGATGATCCTGCTTCAATCAAACACCATCGTGCGTTGAACGATATTCTTTCACAAAATAATGGTATTGCACCTGAAAACCTTCAAGAGCAAATTGATGCATGGGAAGCAAAGTCAGAAGATGATAAAGCGCCTGTTACTGTTGATTTTTCTAAAATGGTGGCATACCTCTATGGAGAAACCCTAGGGCAAGAGGATGAGGCTTGGTTTCAAGGTAAAGTGGTCGGTAAAACTCAAATGCAGTTTATGCAACAAGACTATACCCTTTATGATGTGACTTTAATTCTTGAAGAGAACCAACCCGCAATCTTAGTCCGTATCGCAACCAAGGATCCTGCTTTCAAAAATTTTGAAATTGGACAATATATTCGCGGTAATATCTGGATTCAAGCAAACATTTATTCTGCTGCTTGATTCAAAAAACACATGATCAGCATGATGGAAAACCCATCATGCTTTTTTATTACATGTTTTGTAACATTTCTATTATATCTAAATAGAACCTCGCACTTTTTATCTTTTTGAATTCAAATTTACCAGTTATCCACAGTTTAAATTCAAAATTAAATAATCAGGCCTTTTTAAAACTATTTAAGTTGAAGAATATCGCCTGTTTATTTAAATAATAAATACATTCCCCTATTTGAAAAATCCCAAGAAAACGAATTCAAAAATAAATTTAAAAACAGCAGCTTAAGTATAAAAATTAAACCAATAAATATCATGATCTTGTTAAAAAATAGACTTCTTTTTTATACTTAAATCATATTATTTTCCATATAAAGACTAAAAAATAGTCAAGTTATCCACAATGTATCCACAAAATCATGATTATAAATTCATAATATTTTTATTAATCGGGAGATAATAAAAGCCACAACATATTAATAATGTAATTTAGCACTTTATTTAACCAGTCAATTATGTTAAAAATACGACGAACCAATAGGATTTAAACAATAATTTAAAAATCTAGGCTCAGTAATGAAAATTATACCTGAACAATCGACTAGTCTAATCAATCAAGTTAGTGGTTTTCACTTACGCTTGGATAAAGGAGCCTGCTGCTTTTTTGTTCTGGGTATGTTTTTAGCTGCAATGATGATCCATATATTAGGCATATTCCCAACGACTTAATGTTTTACGACATTTATCTCACATAAAAAAACCCCTCACTCTGGAGGGATTTTTTTATGTCTAGGGCTTTACCTGTTTACTCAATCAAAGGAGAAAATTAGGTCCTGATCGACCACAACAAATCATTTAAATGTTTTGAAGTGAGATTAGCCGTTACGTTGAGCAAAGTCATCCATAAAGTTGACAAGTGCTTGTACGCCTTTCAAAGGTACAGCGTTATAAATACTTGCTCGCATACCACCCACTGAACGATGACCCGCAAGATTGAGCAAATGATTTTCTTCAGCTTCTTTCAAGAATAATTTATCCAATGCTTCATCTGCCAAAGTAAACGGTACATTCATGATTGAACGGTTTGGAAGTGCGATCGGGTTATTATAAAAATCACTAGAATCAATATAACCATATAGCAATTTAGATTTTTCAAGGTTGGTTTTATACATTGCGTCTACACCGCCCTGCTCAAGTAACCATTCAAAAACCAAACCAGATAAATACCAAGCATAAGTTGCTGGCGTATTCACCATAGAATCATTCTTCGCTTGTGAACCATATTTTAACAAGCTTGGAATTTCAGGTTTTGCTTGATCCAATAAATCATCACGCACGATCACAAGGGTTAAACCTGCTGGGCCAATATTCTTTTGTGCTCCAGCATAGATCAAACCAAACTTAGATACGTCTAATGGTGCAGATAAAATACTTGATGAAAAATCAGAAACTAAAGGTTTATCTGTTTCTGGAATATTGGCAAATTGAATACCACCAATTGTTTCATTTTCAGCATAATGGACATAAGCCGCATCGTCTGACAAGTTCCATGTACTTTGCTCAGAAATTGCAAGCTTTCCATTTATGCTTGTTGCCGCTTCAACGATATTGATATCGCCATAACGTTGCGCTTCTTTAGTGGCTTTTTCTGACCAAATCCCAGTATGGATATAATCAGCTTTAGAATTTTTACCCAATAAATTGAGTGGAATTGCAGAAAACTGAAGTGATGCACCACCTTGTAAGAACAATACTTTATAGTTCTCTGGAATGTTCATCAATTTACGTAAATCTGCTTCTGCTTTTTCAGCGACAGCCACATAGTCTTTGCTACGATGGCTCATTTCCATGATGGATAAGCCTTTACCGTGCCAATCCAATAACTCAGCCTGAGCTTTTTCTAAAACGGCAGTAGGTAATGCAGCAGGACCAGCACAGAAATTGTACGCGCGCATGATTTTTCCCTTTTTAAAAGTGAAACGAATGAAATAGGCGCATTTAACCACAAATCGACCTTGCATGCAGTAGCTTTGTCAGTCAATATTTCAATATGTTTAGAGATTTAGAGTTGATAATTCAATTAACTATCGATATTGAGAGAAGCAAAATATTATAGCTAGACTGCTCACGGATATTTTAATCATCAGCCTGAAACATTGACTTATTGCGAACATGCTTTTCTAGCTGACTGCACAAGGCTAGAGCATCCGTTGCTCATATTCATATACGGATAAAACTCAATTTATAAGCTTAACTCAGTTATAATTTATCCAGCTTAAACTTTATTCATTGGTAGATGTTCAATGCCAACATCAAATCATCAGGATTGGATTCGCACAGCATCGGAAACAGATCGATTTGAACGTATCGAAGCATTTTTTAATGATCATGCCTATGAACCGCATCGGCATGATACCTATGCCATTGGTCGTACACTTTCAGGCGTTCAAAGTTTTCATTATCAAGGTGTCATGCAACATAGCCAGCAAGGTATGACGATGGTGCTGCATCCTGATGAAAAACATGATGGTGAATCAGGTACACAAGACGGTTTCCGCTATCGTATGGTGTATATAGAACCTGCAAAAATTCAATCTATTTTAAAGGGTAAACCTCTCCCCTTTATCGAACACGGGATCAGCACAGATCCTCGATTATTTAAAGCCACCAATACTTTTCTACAAAGCATTGAAAATCATATGGAAGTCTTGGAAGAAGAAGATGCGCTGTATGATCTGGCCATGGCTTTAAATGAAATTTCTGTTCAACCATTATCACAACGACTGAGTTTTGATTATCGTGCAGCAGAACAAGCTCGAGAATTTATTCATGCTGTATCTGAACGAAATATCAGCTTAGATGATTTAGAAAAAAATATTGGACGCGACCGTTGGAGTTTATCGCGCGACTTCCGCTTATTGTTTGGAACCAGCCCACATCGTTATTTAACCATGCGTAGGCTGGAAAAAGTTAAAATCAATTTAATCAAAGGGGCTTCTTTGGTTGCGGCTGCAACAGATGCAGGGTTTTATGATCAAAGCCATATGACCCGACATTTTAAACAAGCGTTTGGGCTCAGCCCTGCGCATTGGAAAAAGATTAATCATTTGCCTTAGGCGTAAATACACACAGATTCAGTTCAAGCTAGTGATTAATCACAGCAAATGCATTCCTACAATAAAATCGCGTAGCATTCCAAGTCCTGTAACAATCAGCATGATTGCCATAATTTTATTTAAATAATTAAACCATTTAGGATCAGAAATTTTATCTCCTAAAAACTTGCCCGCCAAAGCATATACAAATGGCGCTCCAGCAGCACCCATTGAAATAATCAAAGATACAATAAAAATCATTACGCCTGTAATTTTAGCCGCAGGATACATAATTGTCGTGACGGGTAAAATTACCAGAATCCCTTTAGGATTAAACAATTGAATTAAGAAACCATTTAAGAAGGTCAGTTGATGTTCGGCTTTTTCAGTACTTTCTAAATAGGCTGTCAACATTTTAACAGCCATATAAAATGTATACACCGCCCCGACCAAAGAAATATAGTGTAGCCAGTGGTGAGGAATAACAGCCTCACCAACATAGCCCAAAGTCAGAAATAGAAATAACATTGCACAACCCACCCCAATGAAAAAACCGATGGATTGTTTAAGCTGCCCAAGCAGTCCTGAATTCAATCCAATGAAATTTACAGGACCGGGGCTATACATCACACTCAAGGTATAAAGAAAGATTTCCACAACAACACTCAACTTTGATCTAAACGAATTTCAGAAGATCAAAGTAAGTCTGTGGAAATGTTTTGTATTGTACGTTTGTGCAGAACTAAACTTTATTTTCTACATAGCGTGCAAAATTATCTAAAATTGCTTGCCAACCTGCTTGCTGTTGCTCAATCGGATATATCGTTTCAGGATCAAAACTAATCCTCACCACAACAGCATCATTTTTTTGTTCAAAGTGAACTTCAGCATTTCGCTCGCCAAAAGAATAGGCAATTTTTTTATGGGGAATAATTTCAGTATATGTACCCGCAAAATCAAAGCCCATACTGCCATCTTTGGCTTCCATACGATTTGAGAATTGTCCACCTACACGTAAATCATTTTTAGAATTGACCGTGTGCCAATCCGCTGAAGCGGTATTCCATTGCTGTATATCCTCTGGATTATTATAAATATCCCAAACCAATTCGATTGGTGCTGTGACCACGGACTCAACGGTAATTCTTGCCATTTTTATTCTCCCTACATCTATTTTGAGATTCAATTTATTGATTGAATTATCATAATTTTGATTATAATTTAATCGGATTTATACTGATTATCGAAACTACAAAAACCACACATATTAAAGTATACATTTAGATTATTTATTCTAGTCATTCAAGGTTAGAATAGTCTCAAATTTAAACAAATGCTGATGATTTTTCAGATGAAATTTAAAACTTTCTATTCACTTAAAGCATTATCAAAATTGATACAAGTAAGCAGTTTTGCAGCCTTCAATACGGCCTTTGTATCTGTCACCTTTGCTGAAAATCTAAGCTATGTGCAAGCAGAACAATATTTACTTGAAAATTCTTATACCACTCAAGCCAATCAAGCACTCAATCAAGCGTCTAAACTTCAAGCAGAGGCTGTCAAAAATATTGGTCTACCTCGCATCGATTTAAATGTACGTGCCTATAAGTTTCATACTGAAACAGATATTCCGCTAAATGGGGTCAAAAATAATCTGGAACAGACGCTTTCACAAGGGGTGAATGATCGGGTTGATCAATGGCAATCTGAACAGAACATTCCCTCGAATATCACAGATCCTTTAAAACAAGGGCTAAACCAAGGAATTCATAGTGGTATTGGCCTAATTCCAGATACAGCCAATGTTGTCCTTGAAGATGAAGTTGTTCGTCCTACTGTTTCTGTGATGATGCCAATTTATACTGGCGGGATTACCTCGACAACAAAGCAGATTGCCAATTTAAAAGTTGAACGTAGTCAACTCGATACTAAACAACAGCAAGATACACAACGTTTTGAAGTGATTCAGGCGTATTTTAATGTGCAATTACAACAACAGCTGTTCAATGCCAGTCAATTCAATCTAAGTGCAATGCAACAACACTATGACAATTCACTCAAACTTGAAAAACAGGGATTTATTAGCAAAGGACAGCGCATGCAATTTGAAGTTGCGCGCAATAATGCCCAGCGTTCAGAACAAAATGCTTCAGCAAATTTACAAGCCAGTCAGTTCCAACTTCAAAATTTATTGCATAAATCCAAAATTGATCAACTGACGACACCCTTATTTGTCAATCGTCAGCAAAGCCAATCACTCAACCAACTCCTTACTTCTTATCCTGAAACTTCAAGCCTGGTTCGAAAAATGCAAATGGATACGCAGCTTGCCAATCAGAATGTCAAAATACAGAGCGCCGCAAAAAAACCAACCCTTTTTGCGTTTGGGGAATATAGTTTAGATCAAAACCAAAACTGGATTGTGGGTGTTGCTGCTCGCTACAACCTATTTTCAGGGATTGATAAAAACAAAAATGTCCAAGCCGCTGAATTACAAAGATATGCAACAGAACTTATGACAGCGCGCACCCAACAAGAGATTGAGAATATTATCTACAAATCCTATAGTGAACTCGCCACAGCACAGCAGTCCAATCAATTACTGCAACAAAATGAACAAGCAGTGTTAGAGAATTTAAGAATCCAACAATTATCATTTAAAGAAGATATGGGCACCGCCACTCAAGTCATCGATGCACAGAATCAACTCAGCCTACTCAAAACAGAAAAAGCACTCAATGCCTATAAATACGTACTCTCTCTAGCAACTTTGCTACAAAGCCATGGTTCTATTGAACAATTTAAAGACTACGTCAATCAAACTAATACAGATTATATTCGTTAAGATGGAGCATAAAATGACAAAACAGCATGACCATCACAATGGACAAAATGATTCATCTTCAACTTCGCAAGCTGATGCAAACTCAGATATTTCATCAAATGAAAATTTAGTTCATCCAGAAATGAATACACAAAACAATACAGATCCGACTGCTTTATCTGATGCAACTGTAGCGCAACAACCTACAGCCGACCAAATTGAATCTGAAAAAGAGACACCAATCAAAGATTCAGCACAGGAACAAAGTGCCGCAACAAACATCAACAACGATCAAAAACCATCTAAAAAGAAAACAATTCTGGTCATTGGCGCAATAATTTTAATTCTATTATTGGGATTGATTGCGTTTGGTCTATGGAAAAGTTATCAACCTAAAACAGTAGATGTTCAAGGACGTGTTGAGGCTGAAACATTACATGTCAGCACTAAAGTTCCAAGTCGAATAGAAGGCATCTTTGTCAGCGATGGTCAAAAAATTGAAAAAGGACAACTGTTAGTTACTCTAAGCAGCCCAGAAATTGCTGCCAAAAAACAACAAGCGCTGGCAAGTTTACAATCCGCCTTAGCCTTACAATCGACGGCAGACAGAGGTTCTCAACAAGAAAACATTGATACCTTATATGCCAATTGGCAAAGTGTAAAAGCGCAAGAAAATCTTGCAAAAATGACCTATCAACGCGGTGCTAACCTCTTTGCACAAGGGGTAATTTCACGTCAACGCCGTGATGAAATGCATGCCGCTGCACAATCAGCCACTCAAATGAGTGAAGCCGCTTATCAGCAATATGCACGTGCAAAGCGTGGCAGTACCGCTGAACAAAAATCTGGGGCTGATGCACAAGTCGAGATTGCAAAAGCCGCTGTTGCGGAAGCCAATGCTTTAGAGGCAGAAACCAAACTATATTCTCCTGTAAACGGCACAGTATCTAAAACTTATGGTAAACCCTCAGAACTGGTGGCTATTGGTGTCCCTGTTGTGAGTATTATTCAAGATGAAGAAAATTGGGTCAGTTTAAATGTCCGTGAAGATCAATACACCCAAGTTTATCAAGCAAAAAGCTTAGATGGTTTTATACCCGCACTCAATAAAACAGTGTCATTTAACATCAAAAATATAGATGCTGAGGGTGAGTTTGCAACTATTAAAACCACACGTCAGACAGGTGGATATGATATTCGTAGTTTTAAAGTCAAGCTTACACCCGCTGAAGCCGTGCCTGAATTAAAAGTAGGCATGAGTGTGATCTTTAAATTAAAAGAGAGCCAATAAGCATGTGGACGGGCATGTTAAGAGAGCTTCAATATTTGCTCAAGCATAAATGGGATTTATGCTTAGTCACACTTGCCCCGCTCTTTGTGATTATTTTATTCAGTAGTATGTTTTATGCAGGAAAAGCTGAACATTTACCGATTGCAATTATTGATCAAGATCAAAGTGAACTCAGTCGCAATATAGAAAAGTATCTTAGTCATAATCACACGCTTTCAATCTACACTGTATCAGACAATCCCAATGAAGTTGAACATCTGCTCAATCAGACCAAGATTTGGGGATATGTGCATATTCCAGCAGGTGCTGAACAACGTATGGTTCAAGCACAAGATGCACAGATCAGTATTGCTTTTAATCAGTCCTATTTTAGTATTGGCAATGGGATCTCTTCAGCGATGCTTCTCTCTACGGTTGAAGCGATTGCTGATTTTGCAAAGAATTCTTATTTTGAAAATAAAATTCCTTATGCTGAACTTTCCACAGCAAATATAAAAATTTCTCCCCTATTCAATCCGAATCTCAGTTATGAGTTCTATTTAGAACCCTTTATGATTCCAGCAATTTTGCACTTATTGCTGTGTTGTTGTGTAGCCTTTGCTGTGGGTCAAGAATTGAAATACGGTACCTTAAATCAATGGGTCCAAGGCAAGTCTGTATTGAGTGCGCTTTTGGCAAAAAATATGGTCTATGTGTTAATTTTCTGTTTTTGGACTTGGGCATGGTTGTTTTGGCTGGTGGTGATCCGAGGTTGGTTCATTGCTGGCAGCCTATGGATGATTTTACTTGGACAATTCTTACTTTATTCATCCTATGCACTGATCAGTAGTACAGTCGTTCTCGCAACTAGAAATTTATCTAAAACTTTTGGATTTATTGCAGTCTATGGTGGCTCCTCGCTGAGTTTTGCAGGCGTAACGCTTCCCTTAAATAATGCACCAATTTTTACCAAATTTTGGGCCAACATTATTCCTTATACACCTTATGCGAAATTACAAACTGAACAATGGGTTGTTGGCAGTCCTAGTTTTATTTCGATGGTTCCTTTAGCTATCCTTGCCGCATATTGTATTTTCTATTTTGCATTATCAAGTTTACTCCTCAATAAAAATTTAAAGGGAGCAAAACATGATTAAATTCTTTAAAGAACTCGCTCGATACTATGTAGACACTTTTAAAAATATTGGGAAAAACTCGTCTATTTTGACCACCATGGTGCTTTCAGTATTTTTTTATAGCATTTTTTATCCCACAGCCTATAAAGCGCAAACGGCTGAAAGCTTACCGATTATTATTGTAGATGAAGAACAAAGCTATCTGAGCAATACCATCATTACTGAAGTTGCCAAAAGTCCCAATGTAAAAATTACTGAAATTACTGGAAATTTTGAACAAGCAAAACGTATGGTTCAAGAGCAAAAAGCCGATGGTATTTTATTATTACCTGAGAACCTATCCAATAGTGTGGTTCGAGGTGAAGCTGGTGGTATTGGTTTATATTTAAGCAGTGCTTATTTTCTTAAAACCAAACAGATTGGTTTAGGCTTAGCCACGGCAATTGAAAATGCAGTGGCAGAACAAGCCGAAAGGTTTGGCAAAATTTCACATTTCCAAGTCGCCCTTCCAATCCATCAAATTCCGTTGTTTAACACGCTTTCAGGATATGGCAGTTATATCTTTCCTGCAATTGCACCGCTGATTATCCATCAGACTATTGTTCTGGGCTTGTGCATGTTGATTGCTGGGTATCGTGAGCAACGATGGCGAGCCACAACCGCTGAATTTCTTGGAATCTATCTAGCAGCACTCACGATTGGCTGCCTCGGCTGCTATTATCTATTTGGTTTCACTTACTGGATCAATGACTACCCAAGAGGTGGCAATTTCTGGGGCATGCTGTTTTCTGTTCCGATTTTTATTAGTTGCGTGATTACAATGGCAATGCTTTTAGCCAGCTATCTAGATATTTCAGAACGTGCTGGACATCTGATCGTTTTCACCTCAATTCCATTATTTTTACTCTCAGGTACAGCTTGGCCCCTGCAAGCAATGCCGACTTGGATGCAGTATTTTGCTCACCTCTTCCCGTCTACTCAAGGAATTAACTTATTTATTCAGCTAAATCAAATGGGTGTGCCGATTCAGGTGATTATTCCTAAGTTAATTTATCTTGTATGCTTAACAGGAGTTTTGATGATATGGGCATATATACGCCTGACCAAAACACATAAAAAATAAGAATAATTGTGTGAAATTTAATTTATATAATGAATTAAAATTAACAATAAAATCGAATATTTTAATCAAACTGAACTATTTTTAATCATTTGAACGCATTTTTGATAAAAAAGTTAGTACTGCTGACGCAAATAGCGTCAGAATAGGCCATTTTCGAAATACTCTGAATACTCAGAATCTCCCACCCTAAGGCACCCACATGCTTTAGCGGGATTTCTTTTGTGTTTTTTTGATAGAGTTTTCCTTTTCGCCAAAATCTGAATTTTAAGGGCTCAGTATGAAGAAAATGAAAATTAGCCTCGCTTGGCAAATTGTTATTGCGCTCTTCTTAGGTATTCTTGTTGGTGCTTTTTTGCACAACGCACCTGAAATTCGCGGTGACATCATTGCAAACTTTTTACAACCATTGGGTAAGATTTTCATCAATCTGATCAAAATGATTGTAATTCCACTTGTGCTTTCCATGCTGATTTTAGGAATTGCCAATGCGGGTGACAGTAAAAGTGTCGGTAAACTTGGTTTTAAAACCATTGTTTATTTTGAGATTATTACGACAGTTGCAATTATTGTAGGCTTAGTTGCTGCCAATGTATTCCAACCTGGTGCAGGCATTGATATGTCTACACTGACAACCTCTGATATTTCGCAATATAAAGAAACGACACAGGAAGTCAGCCATGAAGCTCATGGCTTAGTGAATACAGTTCTTTCACTTATCCCACCGAATATTTTTGCTGCAATGGGTGATGGGCACATGTTGCCGATTATTTTCTTTGCAGTCATTTTCGGTATTGGTCTAGGTTCATTGTCTAAAGAAACCAAGCAACCGTTAATTGACGTGTTAAAAGCTGTTTCTGAAACAATGTTCAAAGTAACGCACATGATCATGATGTTTGCACCGTTTGGTGTATTCGGCTTGATTGCAGCGACTGTTGCAAACTTTGGTTTTAGTTCATTATTACCGTTAATTAAACTAGCAGTTTTAGTTTATGGGGCAATTTTGTTCTTTATCTTTATTGTGCTTGGTTTTGTGGCTAGATTCTGTGGTTTCAGTATCTGGACAATTATCAAAATCTTAAAAGATGAACTTATTCTGGCCTACTCCACTGCAAGCTCTGAAACCGTTTTACCACGTATGATGGAAAAAATGGAAGCTTATGGTGCGCCTAAATCAATTACCAGTTTTGTTGTTCCTATCGGTTATTCATTTAACTTAGATGGTTCAACACTCTATCAAAGTATTGCTGCCATCTTTATTGCGCAACTTTACGGTATTGATTTAACCATCACTCAACAGCTTGTTTTGGTCTTGACCCTGATGATTACCTCTAAGGGTATCGCAGGCGTTCCTGGCGTGTCTTTCGTGGTTCTATTGGCAACTTTAGGCAGCGTGGGTATCCCACTAGAAGGCTTAGCATTTATTGCGGGTATTGACCGTATTTTAGATATGGCTCGTACTGTATTGAATGTGATTGGTAATGCACTTGCTGTTCTCGTGATTAGTAAATGGGAAGGTAAGTTCGATACTGAAAAACAAAAATCTTATAATTTTGATGCCACACATTAATTTTTAAGATCAGAAAAACCACCTTCGGGTGGTTTTTTTGTACATGCTTGACTGAGATCACCTCCCTTTTAGACTGCATTCAATTCCACCAATCGCTCAAAAGATTGAATATATGATATGCAGAATAATTAACCTTCTAGCATTGATAAGGGTACTGTTTTAATGGCGTTTTACCTTTCTTTAAAATGATTTTAATCTGCGCTTTTTTACCTACATCGACAAATTCTTGGGTGATATAGCCATCTTTTGCAAGGCATAAATTCCAATCGTACACTTGCACCCCATGAATCATTAAGCTTTCAACTTTCCATTGGGCCTGTTTTTCAAAATTCACTATCCCCAATTTGTTTGTGAACTTTTCATCATACTGGTCATCTATTTTTGCAGGATGTACTGCCGTTACTAACACGACTTTTACATCAGAAATTGCTACTCCCTGCTCATTTACAACAGTCACAGTCACTTGAGGCTTCTGTGTTTTATATATCGGATAACAACTACTTATACTTAAAGAAATCAGGATTGGTACTAGAAATATGCTTCTTTTCATAAACTCATCTATTTAAAAATTTTTTGATTTTTCTAAATTAATTTTGACATGTGGGAAATTATAGTCACCTTATTCTAAGTGTATTGTTCTGGCATTTTTGATTCACTTTTGGATCTTCTAATCTTTCTAAATGTATATCAAAAATACTTTTATCTGAAATACTGTAATATTGCTTTTTATAGCCTTGTTTAGATACACAGAGCGACCATGTATACTTTCTATCCAACCCCATATTCAGTGCAAAAGATCTATTGATATCAAAATACGCTTTGCCATTTTTAGTATATTGAGTCTTGTAGTTTTTGATCGTTTTACCCTCTTTAACTGTCGTCGTTAAAACGACATAAGCAAGATCCACCATTTTCCCTTCAGAATCTTTTACAGTTACTTCAATTTCAGGTATGGTTTTTTCTATATATGGATAACATGCGCTAAGTGAAAATAGTATTGGTATTAGAAATATAAATCTATTCATTCATTTACCTTGTATATCCACAGCTCAACTTTGAGTTTCCTTGTGGTGTTTCATCTAAAGCGTTCTCAATATTCCAATCATCACCCACAACCTTACGTAAATGATAGAGCACCGTTGTCGGTGTACCCTTAAATACAAAATAGTAACCATTGGATTGAGTTTTACCCGATTTATATTTTTGTAATGCAATTTTGATCAGTTGTGATCCAAAAACATTACTATCTACGGCTAAGTCATCCTGTTCAGTATGTGCAGTTTTATAATAGCGATAACCTTGCACACCATAATATGTATTATTACCAACAATCATCGTCTGTTTAGATTTATTCAGCTTTACATTTTTCTGCCCATCACGGCTAAAATCTTGTAAAAGTACAGCTATTTTACTTTCAGGATGTTGAAAAAGTGCATAACAATTGATCGCTTTAGTATCGATAAGCGTGTCTATCTGAATATTCTGAGCATTTACCAATTGCGTAAAAATCAAACCAACTATTAGTAAACTTATTTTATTTATATTCTGAAACTGTTTCATAGGTTATTTTCCAGCAGTCGTTTGCGAAAGCAATAAGTTTTATAAGGACTCTAAAGTCACGATTAGGTCATTTATTTTTATGAAAAAAAATTATAAAAATTCATAATAGACTTCTTTCATAAGTCCTTTTTAAAACCATAAATCAACATAAAAGCACCCTCATCCTAACCTTCTCCCATAGGGAGAAGGAACTTTCAATTCCAATATAATTCACTTCACATGATCATTTTTTGATTCATGAAATATCTTTAATACACAAAAACCACAATAAAGTGGCTTTTGTTATTAGCATCTAAAATTATCAATCAGAGAATGTACTCGCATCTTTAGCTATGCAATTAAATATGCACTGAGAATAATCAGCATTTGTACAACTAAAATAACACTAAACCATTTCCAGCCTTTTTGGCGAAGGATGACCTTATCTGCTGTTGAATAATTGACTGTTCTTATCATTTTATCACCTCATTCTTGCTACATCATGGAACATTTTTGGGGCAAAACATTGGTCTTTTAATAGACAATGTATAACATGCAAAAAATAAACCAACCCTAAAAGTGTAACAATTTTCCAATACCTTCATTGATGTTCATTCGAGGCTTCCCAGTAAAATTTTTTTTGTTCTAATGACAATGAGTCAATCAATTTTCTTTGTTGAACCCATTCAATATGAGGAAAACAATAACCATCCGACTCAGCAAAAAAACGCTGACCTTTTTGATCTATCAACTCGACTTGCACACAAAAATAATCCCCATATAACGTCGAGGCCTTTAAAAGATGATCGCGATCGAAGTCAATTTTAACCATGGCTACACTTAAATCAGTCAGAAATTTATGATGGATACTTAAATAATGAACTAAATATTTAGAGAATTTTTGATGGACTTTCTCTAAAAAAATACCGTTAATGTCATGGTGTTGATTCAACAATTTAAAAGTAAAACTCGATGTATTTAAATGCCTTGCATGGGTATACAGTACGCTTATGCCCCAAAAGCCATAATAATCATGATAGCGATTGATAAACTTATCCAAAATAACTCTTGTCACATCCAACAGTCTTTTTTTCATTTTTAGTAAATATGCAATATTTTCAATCATCATAGATTAAAAAAGCCCCTTACGGGGCTTTTACAATTCATTGGTCTAGATCTAATTAACCAATAAACTTACGTGCATTACGGAACATACGTAACCATGCACCATCTTCTGTCCACTCTTCAGGTTTCCAAGAATGTTGAATTGCACGGAAATTACGTTCAGGATGCGGCATCATAATCGTTGCACGACCATCTTTTGAGGTCACCCCAGAAATCGCCTCAGGAGAGCCATTCGGGTTCAATGGGTATTGTTGAGTTGCATTACCCAAGCTGTCTACATAACGTAAAATTACTTGATTACCCGCATTTAACGCAGCAAAGTTTTCAGCAGAAGTTTCTGCACGACCTTCACCATGTGCAACAGCGATTGGTAAAATAGAGCCTTCCATACCTTCTAGAAGAATCGATGGAGATTTCTCAACTTTCACATTCACAACACGTGCTTCAAATACTTCTGAAGTATTACGGCGGAAACGTGGCCAGTTGTCTGCACCTGGAATAAGTGGTGCAAGCTGAGCCAACATTTGACAACCATTACAAATACCCACAGAGAAAGTATTGTCACGGTTAAAGAATTTCTCAAATTGATCACGAAGTTTAGGATTAAACAGTACAGACTTGGCCCAACCACCACCAGCACCTAAAACATCGCCATAAGAGAAACCACCACAAGCAACCAGCCCTTCAAAGTCGTCTAAATCTACACGACCTGAAAGTAAATCACTCATGTGAACATCAACAGTATTAAAACCAACTTTATCGAATGCCGCAGCCATTTCAACATGACCATTCACGCCTTGTTCACGTAAAATCATCATGTTTGGACGGCGTTCATTGATATATGGTGCTTCAACAGGCTCATTTAAATCAAAAGTTGGTAATGCAATTATACCTTTATGGTTTTTATCACCAATTAATGCAAATTCTGAATCAGCGGTTTCTACGTTATCACGTAAACGTTGAATTTGATGAGACACTTCAGTCCAAGCTTGTTGCAATTCAGCACGATCAAGTACCAAACCGTTCACTGACAATTTATCAGAATCATTGACAGTACCAACAACGCGAATCGCTTCTTTTAAACTTGAAGTTGCAACTTCATCTGTCAAACTTGCCCAGTCTGCTTTAGAAATTTGCAATACTGCACCAATTTCTTCGGCAAATAAGCTTTCAGTAGATTGATCTTCAAGTGCTACACCTAAGCGTGAAGCAAACATCATTTCAGCAACAGTTGCCAATAAGCCACCATCACCGATGTCATGATACGCCATGATCAAACCGCGATTATTCCAATCTTGAACCAATGCAAAGAATGCTTTGAACTCATCAAAGTTATCAACATCAGGTGTAACAGAACCAATTGCCTTATACACTTGTGCAAGGATCGAACCGCCTAAACGGAACTGACCTTTAGATAAATCAATACGTGCCAGAACTGAATCTTCATTTTTCAATTCAGGTGTCAATGTTTTACGAACATCCAACACAGGTGCAAATGCAGTGATGACACCAGACATTGGTGAAGTCACAGATTTATCTTCGCCTTCGTCATTCCAAGTTGTACGCATTGACAATGAGTCTTTACCCACTGGAATTGCAATACCCAATGCTGGACACATTTCCATACCGATGGCTTTTACACCTTCGAATAATGCTTGATCTTCACCTTTTTGACCTGCGGCCGCCATCCAGTTAGCAGACAGTTTAATATCACTGATCTGTTCAATATTGGCACACATGATATTGGTGATGGACTCAGCCACGGCCAAACGTGCCGAAGCAGCAGGATTTAACAATGCAACAGGAGGACGCTCACCCATTGCCATTGCTTCACCGGTATAGCCTTGTAAGCTTGTTGTGGTTACCGCAGCATCCGCAACTGGCACTTGCCAGCGGCCCACCATCTGATCACGCGATACCATACCCGTGATTGAACGGTCACCAATGGTGATTAGGAATGATTTTGAAGCCACTGTCGGGTTTTTCAATACACGGAAGATCGCATCTTTTAAATCAACTTTAGATGCATCAAACTCATCACCTTTACGTTGAATCGTTTCGTATGTACGACTCATACGTGGCGTACCACCAAGCATGACTTGCATTGGCATATCCACTGCTTTGTTTTCAAACAATGGATCGTTTACAGTCAATTGACGTGCTTCAGTCGCTTCACCCAATACAGCAAATGGGCAACGTTCACGTGCACAAATCGATTCAAATAACTCTAATGATTCTGGTTTGATGGCAAGTACATAACGTTCTTGCGCTTCATTTGACCAGATTTCCATTGGCGACATGCCAGGTTCAAGCGATGGGATTTTACGAAGATCAAGAGTTGCACCCAATTCGTGATCATTCACAAGTTCAGGCATTGCATTGGAAACACCACCCGCCCCCACATCATGTACAGATACGATCGGGTTAAAGTCTTCCATTCTCCAACATGCATCAATCACTTCCTGACAACGACGCTCCATTTCTGGGTTTTCACGTTGTACAGAAGCAAAATCTAGGTTTTCACCCAATTTACCGCTATCTACAGAAGAAGCTGCACCACCGCCCAAACCAATGAGCATCGCAGGACCACCCAATACAATCAGTAAATCGCCGGGCTGAATTGCATCTTTTTCAACATGGTCAGGACGAATATTCCCGTAACCACCCGCAATCATAATCGGTTTATGGAAACCTTTTACTTCGCCATTAACATTTTGCTCAAAAGTACGGAAGTAACCATTTAACGCAGGACGACCAAACTCGTTGTTAAATGCTGCACCGCCTAAAGGACCATCAATCATGATCTGAAGTGGTGATGCCATACGAGATGGTTTACCGTAGTTTTCTTCCCAAGGCTGTTCAAAACCTGGAATATTAAGGTTAGAAACCGTAAAGCCCGTTAAACCTGCTTTTGGTTTACCACCACGGCCTGTTGCACCTTCATCACGAATTTCACCACCAGAACCTGTCGCAGCACCTGCAAATGGAGCAATTGCGGTTGGATGGTTGTGGGTTTCCACTTTCATAAGAATGTGGGCAGCTTGGCTCTTATATTTATAAATATGGTGACCCGTGGCTTCATCTTTTTTCGGATAGAAACGCTGTGTGTCAAAACCAACAATTACAGAAGCATTATCTTTATATGCTGACAAAACATCTGTAGGTGATTCTTTATAGGTATTTTTAATCATTTGGAACAATGATAATGGTTGTTTTTCACCATCAATTGTCCACTCTGAACCAAAGATTTTATGACGACAATGTTCTGAGTTTGCTTGAGCAAACATCATCAACTCGATGTCGTGTGGGTTACGCCCCATCTTATTAAATGCAGCGGTTAAATAGTCAATTTCTTCATCTGACAAGGCAAAGCCAAATTCAGAGTTTGCTTTAACCAGTGCATCTTTGCCTTGCCCCAAAATATCAATTGAGTTTAAAGGTTTAGGCTCAGTTTCAGAGAATAAAGCTGTTGCGTCATCAATTTTATTGAAAACGCTTTCTGTCATACGGTCATGTAAAATTTGTTTTACTTCATCAGAGATTTCAGAAATCCCCTTTAAAGTAAACAAAACACCGCGTTCTAAGCGGTGTACAGGTGTATTACAGTTGGCAAAAATATCCGTTGCCTTAGATGACCACGGTGAAATTGTACCGACACGTGGCGTGACTAAAATCTGGACTTCGTCACTTGCAGCCTGACGAACTTCAAACGATGCGCCATCGTTTAAAAGCTGTAAAGCAGATTGCTGTTGTTGCTCGTTGAGCGTTTGGTCGAAAAGGTAAACCCATTGGCTTTCTATTGATTGAACAGAACTGATCGACGCAAGGCGTGTTAATAGTTGTGTTTGCTTAAAAGAAGAGTGTGCAGGTGCACCGGCAACGATAAACATGCTGTTTTTGGCTCCACGGGCAGGTTTTGGCAACCTACCTCAATGTGACTTGAAGAGAGCGCATATTCTACTGTGAAAGCAAGATTTCAGCTAGTCATATCCCACTTAAAAAACGCTGAAATCTTGGTTTTAAATATCCGATTTACTTTGACTTTCGTCTTTAAACATGATTCGTAACAATTGAATTATTGAGCTGTATAATGAAACTGACCCGTTTTAGGATCTTCTTTCGCAATGATTCCGCTTTTTTGATAAAAGACTTTTCCACAAGAAATCTCGGGATCGATTTCACCATCAATATCATAGGATAATCGGACATTGATATGTTCTAAATTTGGGTTTTGAGATGCAGAGTCAATGAAAAATACATCTAAACTTTCCATGTTATAGCACACATAGATTTTTTCAGGGTGCGAGTTTTTATTCAGATCAATTGTATACGTATGATCCGCATTTTGAGTCATTCGATCAAGCTTGAGGGCCACCGCATTAACCAAATCGCCACTTTTATTGATCGCATACGCATAGTTTGCCGTATCATTTTTATAAGCTTCGTTGCAGTTTTTAATTGGTTGCCCAATCTTCACCTTGCTAGGCGTAAGATCCTCTATTGTAAATTTAGCTTTTCCATTCAACATACTGCTTGGTAAGATGCTCCAATACTGTTTATTTTGCGCATTTGGATCATCTGTCCAAATACAATTATTTGTCAAATGACCATCTGGCGTTTCTTGAAAAGCAAAAGTCGCGAAAGCTTGATCTACTGCTTCAGGCTTCGCAGGAAAGCTTTCTTCGATTTCAGCTTTGCTCACTTCAATCTTTTTCTGAGTTTCGATTTCTTTGTTTTGATTAGATAGATTTTTATCAGTTGGGCTACACGCTGTGAATAAAATAGTCATAATTAATAAGAAGAAATTTTTATTCATGCTTTACTCTATTTCTTAAATGATATAAGGATAATGTTTATTCATTTTAACTGTTTATAGGGATAAACATATTAACTTTAATCTTTGAAATTTTCCTATTGTTTGGACTATCTAGATTATAAATTGGTTTACTGGTCATTCAAAAATTTACTGCTCAATGTTTAGTGGATAGAAAAGATCAAAAATTAACAGGCGATTGTATTATTGGATAATTTTTAGGTCATGGTGAACAGCTTTTAATTCGCCTTGATTCTGAAAAACCTGATTATGGCTCTGTTGTTGTCGTGAATCCAATTACAGCAAGAGATGATTGGTTTAGTGTTGAAGCCAACTTTTGTAACTTCATTGTGAATTATTTTAAATATAAGGGTGAAAAATACTGGGAAAATATTTCTCAAATATAAACCTACCAAGACAACTTATGTCGCCCGCCCCTAGTACATTTTCAATAAATTTGGCATCATACGATTAACGAAAGAATGAATAATGATAAATGACTCAAATGCGTTGGTTAGAACTCCTTTCAACAGTTCGTTTAGGTAGTAAAAAGCAAAGTACAGAACAGGCACGAAGTCCATTTCATAAAGATTATGACCGCATTATATTTTCGCAAAGTTTTAGACAACTCAATCGTAAAACTCAAGTTCATCCACTGACCCAACATGATGGTATTCATACACGGCTCACGCACTCTTTAGAGGTGTCATGTATTGGCCGTTCTTTGGGAATGCTCGCTGCTGAAAAAATCAAAAATGAACTCCCCGTTTGGATCTCCCCAGCGGATGTAGGGGCAATTATTCAAGCTGCATGTTTGGCACATGATATTGGTAATCCACCCTTTGGACATGCTGGTGAATATGCGATTCGTGAATGGTTTGATGACGCTGCACATACAAATTTTTTACAAGACCTGAGCCCTGAACAACAAGCAGATGTACGACAGTTCGAAGGTAATGCCCAAGGTTTAAGACTGCTTACTAAAATTGACTATCATCCTCATGATGGAGGTATGCGTCTTACTTACGCAACGTTAGGAGCTTACTTAAAGTATCCTTGGCTCTCTAAGACCATCGAATCTCAAGGGAATACTCCTGCAAGCAAACGGGCTAAATTTGGCTGTTATCAAGCTGAAAAAGAAATTCTTAAACAGATTGCAGATCAACTCGGTTTAATTCAATTGGGTGAGTATCATTGGTGTCGTCATCCGCTGACGTATTTACTAGAAGCTGCTGATGACATTTGTTATGCCTTAATTGATTTAGAAGACGGTATTATTCTCAATATGCTCAGCTATGAAGAAGTTGAACCTATTTTTCTTGATTTGTTAGGAGATTATGGCGTTCCCACTGAACTTAGTATGCCGTATATGACTTGGCAACAAAAAATTGCAGCCTTACGCGGTCGTGTCATGAAACGGCTGGTAGATGAAGTAACCACTACCTTCGCAAAACAACATTATCAAATTTTGTCAGGACAGCTAAAAGGTTCGTTACTGCAATACTGTGCTGAGGATATTGAGATTGGGATTGATCGAGCAAAAAATCTTGCCCGTGAAAAAATATTTGAACACCCGCAAAAATCAGGTTTGGAAATTATTGCCCATCAGAGTTTACAGCATATTTTAGATGCCTTTATTCCCCTTACGACACCGAATAAAACATTAAGTTTTAAAGATGGTCGTTTACTGTCTATTTTAGAACGCTTTGGTGCACGCTTTAGTGATCATCACTATGACAATATTATGCAAGTCTTAGATATTGTGAGTAAATTTTCAGACCATCAAGCCTATAACTTAGCGCAAGAACTCCAAGGTAATAAAGTAGGATTCTTTTGATGAAACGGTTTGTAGATGATGGAATCACATTGAATAGATTTTCTCGGCAACCTATTTTAGTAGAATGTCCATTTTGTTTAAAAAATGCCACCGTCTATACGAAAAAAATTGATGATATTGATTTCGAGCAACCCTTTTTTAGTTGCCAAAATTGTTGTAAATCATTTGACCAAAAAGCCAAACAGGAAAATAACTTAGGCTATTTCTCTGGAGTTTATTTAGATATTGAAGAAACTTGTCGTTGTAAACGTGGAAAATTTCAGTTTCATCAATACTATGCAAAAAAGAGTTTTGTTCCTCAATTTATTGAATTGAATTGCAACTTTTGCCCAATTTCCAAACGGATCTATCCTAACCAATTTGATATACGCAAACAATTTAATCGCGGCTTCAATACAGATCCTTATTTTGGTTATTGCCTAACACTATGTGTAGCAACAAGAAATGGACTTGTTTTCGCCTATAATCAAGAACATATTAACTGTTTAAAAGATTATATTTCTGCAAACCTTAGACAAAGAACTTATTTAAATACCAATAAAACCTATTTTAATCGTTTACCTGCTTGGATAAAATCTGCCCGAAATCGCAAAGAAATTCTTAAAGCAATTTTGCGTTTAGAGCAAATGGCATCTACTATTCAACCATTAACAAATAAGTGAACAAACTCAATGATCGGATGTCTTATTGGTGAAGTCTTAGCTTTAGAAGCACCTACCGTACTTTTAAATGTAAATGGTGTGGGTTATGAGATCGATACCCCACTCTCAACATTTTGCCAATTACAAAAAGGTCAAAAAGTTACCCTATGGACACATTTAGCCGTCCGTGAAGATGCTCAATTGCTATATGGCTTCTCTAATGCTCAAGAAAAAACCATCTTTCGCACCCTGCTAAAAGTGAATGGTGTCGGTCCTAAAATGGCTTTAGGTATTCTATCTACACTCAGTGTCGAAATGTTGGTACACACTGTTGAGAATGGTGATGTTAAAACCTTAGTTAAAGTCCCTGGCGTTGGTGCGAAAACAGCCGAACGTTTAATGATTGAACTTCGTGATCGCTTTAAAGCCTTTGCTACAGGTACCACACCGAGTAATTCGACTTCAACTCAAATACAATTTACGGGCAATTCTGCTGTTGCAGAAGCTGAAGCGGCATTGCAATCTTTAGGTTATAAACCTTTGGAAGCACAAAAACTGATTAATGCCGTGAAAGCAGACTATACTGAAGCAAGCGACATTATCCGTGCTGCACTTAAATCCATGAATAAATAAGACAGATTAAGACACTCATGCAAGACCGTTTAATCAGTGGTGCTGAAAAACCCGAAGATCATTTTGATCGTGCCATTCGTCCAACCTCTTTGGATGACTATATAGGCCAACCTGTTGTACGAGAGCAAATGGAAATTTTCATTGGTGCTGCTCGTGGTCGTGGTGAAGCACTTGATCATACCTTGATCTTTGGCCCACCCGGTTTAGGTAAAACCACATTGGCCAATATTATTGCCCGTGAAATGGGAGGGAACCTTAAATCTACTTCTGGTCCAGTACTGGAACGTGCAGGTGATTTGGCTGCAATGCTGACCAATCTGGAAGAAGGTGATGTGCTATTTATCGATGAAATTCATCGCCTCTCTCCAGTAATTGAAGAAATTCTTTATCCCGCGATGGAAGATTACCAACTCGATATCATGATTGGTGAGGGGCCTGGTGCACGTTCGATAAAATTGGATTTACCACCATTTACCTTGGTTGCTGCGACAACACGTGCAGGTCTACTTACCTCACCTTTGCGTGATCGTTTTGGAATTGTGCAACGTTTAGAGTTTTATTCAGTCGAAGATTTGACTCATATTGTTGCACGTTCAGCATCATTAATGAATGTTCCCACAACAGCAGATGGTGCAAAAGAAATTGCTCGTCGTGCACGTGGTACTCCCCGTATTGCTAACCGTTTGTTACGTCGTGTTCGTGACTATGCACAAGTTAAAGGCACGGGTGAAGTCACTCAACACATGGCACAACGTGCATTGGATATGTTAAATGTTGATAAAGATGGTTTAGATACTTTAGACCGTCGTTATTTATCGATGTTATTAGAACGTTTTGATGGCGGCCCTGCTGGTGTTGAAGCTTTGGCCGCAGCAATGGCTGAAGATTCAGGCACGCTAGAAGATGTGATTGAACCCTATTTGATTCAGCAAGGTTATGCTATGCGTACCGCTCGTGGGCGTATTGCAACCAACCAGGCCTATTTACAGTTTGGGATGACGCCACCTGAACCAAAATAATCAACTCAAGGGAATATTGAATATTCCCTTGTTTCTCTTATGATTTTATATATAAAAGCCCTATACAAATAGGGCTTTTATAATGCTAATCGAAGATGGGTTTTATTAGAATTTAAACGTTGTGCTCAATTGAACACGGCGTCCCTCTTGAGTATTTTTATATCGATTGTAATAATCTGCGCCTACTTTCTGATAATCAACAAAGTTTTTATCAAAAACATTATATAAACCAACACCAATATCCCACTGATTATTGACATTAAAATTTGATCCCATATGCATCAAACCATATGCTTTAAAATCACCTAATGCATCATAAACTTCTTGGTTAACTACAGGTAGACTATTATAGTAGTCTGGTGTGAAACGCGCACGTTCACTCCGGTATTCGCCTCGCGCCCATAATTGAATTTTATCATCCGCTTGCCATTTTAATGATGCATTGACCATATGTTTAGGTGTATCGTTTAAAGGCGGATTACCATTCTTTTTGTCCTTAATTTCTGCCACTGTCCATGTATAATTCAAACCAAATTTCCAAGTCGGTACAAACTCCCAATTTAAGCCGGTTTCAACACCATAGATTTCTGCTTCTCGAGCATTGATCGGGCGAGTAACATTCCAAGCGCGTTTGTCAGTATCTCCAGATTGCATTAACCATGGTGTACCAAGACTAGCCATGAATTTTTCACAATCTGCTTTTACCTTAGCGTCCTTGGCATCACAGGTTCTCTCCACTGGTCCATTGACTATTTTATCTTGAATCTGACTAAAAAATGCTGTGATGTTAGCATCAAAATTAGAACCGTTATTAAAATAAGTACCCAGTTCAAAGTTATTACTTGTTTCAGGTTTTAAATTTGGACTACCAAAAAGAGGAGTCCGCCCCTGTCCACCAACATTATAAATTCCATTGGTCAGGCGCTCTAAGCGTGGCGCTTTATAGCCCTCGCTATAACCACCTTTAAACGTCCAATTGTCATTTGCATTCCAAACTAAATATGCTCTAGGTGTCCAAAAACTACCAAATGTATCATGGTTGTCAAAACGTAAACCCATGGTCAAAGCTAGATCAGGAGTAAGTGCCCACGTATCTTCAGCAAAAAGACCCAATTGCTGAAACGACACCTCCTTATTTACCCTTAATCCGTCTTTAATACTTGCATCCCACCATTGCCCACCAAGGGTAATATTGTGCCCTTTAAAATATTGAGTCGCCAATTTAGTATCAAAAATCATATCCTCACTTTCTAAAAGACGTGGGGTAATCACACTTGAACCTGCTTGAGCACGCGATGGAATAAGTCGACCAATGGTTTCGGTTTGAATATTACTTATACTTGATTCCAAGGTCCCTATTTTATTGCGCCATGTATGTGCAAGTACTAGCCGATCTCGATTAAACTCTTTTGTTTTATCATAACCACCATTTGCACCAAGCGTACCAAGTTGACTCTTACTGTTATCGTACCATTGCTCAGTTTTTTCATATTCTACGGAGAGGTCATGTTGCTTTGTTGGGGTAAGTGTTAAACGAGCACCAATTGTTTCTAAATCTGATTTGGTTGGGTTATTCCCCATGTTCAACTCTACTGAATTATCATTTACATCGAGATAACCCACATTGGATTGACTCCGTTGAGCCTTTCGTGCGCGAAGTTGCACTCCCAACAAATCCTTAATAATTGGACCAGTAATAAATCCATCAGCAGCACGTTGATTACCAAAATCAGAACTGTTTGGAAGTAAAGTCCCTTCTAATGTGATGGAGCCTGTCCATTCATTTGAAACTTTTTTTGTAATAATATTGACAACACCACCAATAGCATCAGAACCATACAATGTAGAAGCAGGTCCTCGAATCACTTCGATTCGTTCAATTGCTGAAACTGGAGGAATAAAACTATTATTTGACTCACCAAAAGCATTTGGTGCGATATCCCCAGTACTGTTCTGACGACGACCATCAATCAATACAAGGGAATACTCAGAATCCATCCCTCGGATACGTATATTTAAACCGCCAGTTTTCCCACCACCAGGGCTAATATCAACCCCCTCAACATCAACTAAAGCATCTGCAATTGAGTTTATACGTTTATCTTTTAGATCTTGTGCGGTGATCACAGTAATACTTGCCGGCGCATCTTTTAGTTTTTGCTCATAACCTGCTGCAGAAACAACAATTGTTGAAAGTTGTTGTGTAGCAGATTCTGTCTTGCTATTTGCAAACGCTGAAGTTGTTGTAATTCCTAAAAGTGCAATTGAAATAGGACGAAGGTTAAATTTACTCATAAATAGAATTCCAGTAGATGGACGACATAAACAGTTGAAAATAAATAAAACACCTAAATATGAATGATAAGAATTATCATTTGCAATAAAAAGAACACAAAAGATTGTAGCCATAGTAAAGAGATATTACATATTATTTTAACTAAAACTTAATAAAAACTTTTGTTGGTTTTAAAAGGCTTATTTAATTGCATTGATCTTATTAAAAATTTGCTATTCAAAACAAATAAGTTATTGTTAATATTTAATTTTATTATTTTATAAAATCTTCTTCGATACATCCTTTTTACTCAGAACTTAATAAAAATTCCTACACTCAATTGGCTGTTAGTAAGGTAGTTCAAAGATAAAAACACCAAAGCATCATATAGCTATGCTGCTTATTTAAACAATTACAAAAAAATAATTTTGGAATGAACGGGTTTCGTCGAGTGTTGAAATTATGAAATATAGAACGGATATTCAATTGCCATCTTTTATTTCACCCTGCAAATGCAGATTGACATACTCTTTTGATTAATGAGTTTTTCTTATTGTACGTTTAAAACTTTAAACTTATAAAAAAGCCAATTCAATGTTAATAACTTAATAAAAGGACAGTTGCTAGTTTTGACTGAGCAACACAAAAAAGGAATCAAATTGAGTGAACTTGCATGGAATGTGAGTTTAGAAAAAATTTAACAGTGCATATACCTAAAGCTCATTCGAGAGTCTTTTATACAAATATTCAAACTCACTGATATTGATCGTTATCGCCCGAAAATCAATATTTTCAACATGGATGTACTGGTTTCATAATCGAATAAATAGGATATTTAAATATGGATAACACTCAGAATATATTACAAAAATTTGCAATAAAAGTCAGTGATTGGTCAGAAAAATGGTTTCCTGATTCCTATATTTTTGCCCTGCTAGGCGTCATCATTGTCGCCATAGCTGCGATTGGAATAGGAGCTTCTGTTCAAGATGTCGCAATTTCATTTGGCAATGGTTTCTGGAGTTTGATTCCATTTACGATGCAAATGTGTATGTTGATTGTCGTTGGTTATGTGGTTTCAGTATCTAAACCCGTCGAAATGCTGATTCAAAAAATGGCTCAGATTCCAACATCTGGAAGAAATGCTATTGTTTTTGTAGCGACCGTCAGTCTGTTGATTTCACTGATTAACTGGGCCATGAGTACAGTTTTAACTGCCCTTTTGGTGATTGCATTATCCAAGCGTAAAGAGCTGAATATGGATTATCGTGCAGCTGCCGCAGCCGCTATTATTGGTATGGGAGCAACTTGGGCATTGGGTATTAGTTCTTCCGCTGCCCAGTTACAGGCAAACAAAGCGAGCTTACCAGAACCACTTTATAATTTAACTGGTATTATTCCTTTTACTGAAACGATCTTTTTACCACAGTCTATGATTATGACTGCCGTATTGATTATTGTATCAATTGCCATTGCATTCTGGTCTGCACCTAAAGGCAATAGTATAAAAACCATTGATGAATTTGATATTCATTTTGAAGATGAAAAGACCGAAGTTCAAAGTAAAAAACGCCCAGGTGATTGGCTGGAAAACTCTCCAATTCTCAGTATTTTAATTGTGGTTTTAGGCCTAATCTGGATGTTTAATGAGTTTACAAAAAGCAATCCGATTATTGCGATTTCCAGTTTAAACACTTACAACTTTATCTTCCTAATGCTGGGTATTGCTTTACACGGAACACCTCGAAATTTTTTAAATGCAGTTTCTAAAGCAGTCCCTGCGGTTTCTGGCGTACTGATCCAATTTCCACTCTATGGAAGTATTGCTTTTATCATGACAAGTGCAATGAACGCACAGGATTTATCTCTATCTCATTATATTGCTGAATTTTTTGTATCGATTGCATCCAAAGAAACTTTCGCAATTGTTATGGGGTTATATTCGGCTATTTTAGGCTTTTTCATTCCATCTGGGGGTGGTAAGTGGATTATTGAAGCACCTTATGTCATGCAGGCTGCACACGATTTAAAAGTACATTTAGGCTGGTCTGTTCAGATTTATAATGCAGCAGAAGCTTTACCCAATTTAATTAATCCTTTCTTTATGTTACCCATGCTGGGAATTTTAAAGTTAAAAGCCAAAGATGTTATTGGATTTACAGTTACTCAGCTTGTCTTCCATTTACCCTTGGTTTTATTCTTATTGTGGATTCTTGGTCGTACTTTAACGTATATGCCACCTACTTTTTAGAATTTAAGATGCTTTGTTGTACAAAGTTATTTAAACGGCTTATTCAACATAATCTTCTGTTGAATAAGCCGACAACTAAATTGATCATACCAAGAGTTGATCTTCTTACAAACGAGCTTTAATTAGTCAATCGTAGGAATGCATAGCAACATGAGCAATAAATTCGAATTCCAAACTCTAAAACTTATATAGAATCTAACAATATCAAGCAATAATAAGAACTAACAAACAAAACATTAAACTAATAGATTCAATAGGTTATATAAATTCAACTTTAATAAGCAATATTTGGAAATATTTAGCGGTCTATTTTTGGTCTACTATGGGTCTACTTTTACAAACTCAGATTTCTAGACCAATCTGAATATAATCAGCTAAAAATCCAGCTATGGTGATTTTCCCAATTGTTGAATGACACCTATGTTGTGGAAATTACAATGCAGATTTTGGGTGTATTTACTCTTGGATATACTTGTCACTAACCAATCTTGAGTAGGTCAGTGTTGATGATGGTGAATATTGGTTCCTATGTTGAAAGAGTGCGCACAATTAACATACCCTTATTGACTACACTTTTAGTGTGGTTATCTTCAGATACTCAAATTGTGAGTATCAGGTGTAGTGGAAATCACTATACCTTTACCAAAGATCCACAGAGATTATGAGGCTAGTTTAAAACTAGGATCGAATATAACCAACCGTTTTGCTGCGTTTTTATCCAAAATAAAACAAGATATACTGAATTTGACCATTGAAGAGAATGGTCAATAACTAGAAATGATGTCCAGTATTGCTCACTTAGGTGGGCTTTTTTTATTAAAACTCAATTTTATATACACGATACGCAAATGCTATTCTTATTTTTATTAGTTATAATTTAAAAAATAGGTATATCCCATAAATAGGAAAAAACATGACTCCTAATCAACTTAAGATTACCAAACGAGGAATTATGTTCTTCAGCATATTGTTTATTATTCAAATAGCTATGCAGACCTATAATTTTTCAAATGGTGGGGTTTTTAAACTAGATTGGTTATTCTTCTCTTTTATAACAATCCTTTTATGTAGATTATATTACCCAATTCAAAACTTTCTTAAAGAAAGAAATCTTTACTAATACTTATGAGGCTTTACCATTAAATCGCAATAAAGCCCTCACCTAAGAGCTTTACTCTTCGCATAATTCAAAGCTCTTCACTCATTGTAAAATGCACCGAATAATCATTGACCAAAAATCCAAATCATCTTTTTCTCTTTAAAACAATAGACTTCTTTCATAACTCACTTTTTACTCAGTTCTAAATTATAAATACCTGCAATCAAATTGAACCTTAAGCCAAGTCTTTTCCCTCTATTTCGATAACGCTCTGCAAGGATTTTGAAAGTCTT
>NZ_LMED01000003.1:0-226079 GCF_001425285.1 Acinetobacter sp. Root1280
GACGAGGCGAAGGTTTTGAACTAAGAACAGACCAATGGGGAGCGTTACGAGCTGGGCAAGGCCTACTATTGAGTACCTATGTTCAAGACTCAGCTTCAGGCAATCATCTTGATGCAACTGCAGCGAAAAGTCAGTTAGAAAGCAGTCTAAATAACTCTAAAGCCTTAAGTGAAGTTGCCAAAAATCAGCAAACTGATCCTTTAGAAAATTTAGATCATTTGAAATCTTTTATTTCTTATTTGGAAAAAGGCGAATCCAGTGAAGAAAAAAATCAAGCAGATACCTTTAAGCAAGCCCTCATGTTATTGGCTTCACCCAATTCGGTTGCGCTTGCTACTAATGAAGATCTATATCTTTCTGCCGATCGACAAATCTATGAAACTGCGGGCGATAGTATTCAATTGAGTACCCAAAAGAATTTAGTTGCACATGCACAATCAAAGATCAGCCTTTTTGCGGCACAAGAAGGTGCAAGACTTTTTGCTGGGAAAGGTAAGGTTGAGATCCAAGCACAAGGCGATGGTGCGGATTTGATTGCACGTAAAGGTATTCAGATTATTTCAACTGAAGATAAGATTGAGATTAAAGCGGATAAGAAAATTATTTTGATTGCAGATGGTTCGCAAGTTGAAATTAGTAGTGCAGGTGTTTTACCGACCACTGCGGGTAAGTTTGAGAGTAAGGCGGGGCAGCATAAGTTTTTGGGTGGTGGGAAAGTTATTAGTTCTAGCATCAGCTTACCTAAAATAGGTGAAAAAAATGCATATGATTTGAAAATGCTGGTGAAAGATAATGATGGAAATATTAAGACAAATATGAAGTATTACTTTTTCTTAGCGAATGGCAGTAAGGTAGAAGGTATAACAGATGATAATGGCTATACTAAAACAATAACAACAATTCAACCTGAAAAAGTGGATTTACATTTAATAAATGATGAGCTTATAAATATTGATGAGATAGATAATGGCTAATTACGATTTTTATCCATATGTTTCTTTGGAATCTAATGTTGATATTAATGATTTGAGATATTCATTGCGAGTTTATGATCCTGTTAAAAATATTAATTATTTAGACCAGAGTAATAATAAAATATCACCATATTCAAAAAATTTATTGATTAAGTCAACTAAGAATTTTAGAACTCACATTTTAAAAATAGTTGTCAATGATCCTGCTAAACTAAAAGAATGTATTTTAATTTTTGATTTATTTAGAATGTCTAAGAGTGGTGCTGAAGTTCATGTTATTAAAAGATATTTGAGTGCAAACAGAATTGAAGAGTTTAGTTCTCAAAATAGATATAATGTTAAATTAGATATTGTTAAATATAAAGAAACAAACAATGTTACGAAACAGACACAACCTAATAATCCAAATATTGTGGAAGTGAATCTACCATCGAATAGGGTTTTTATTGAAGAAAAATACCCTCCCGGTAATTCAAATGATCCTTTTACTAAAGAACGTGTTGAGACTAGTTTATATAGTAGAATTAAAGATCCATACCCAAATCAACGTAGTACATATTTGTGCGGGCCAGCTGCGTTCTTTTATTGCGTTTTAAATAGCAATAAGAAAATATATGCTAAAATAGTAAAAGAGTTATGGGAGAAGGGAGAGGTAAAGGTTAATAATCTTAATATAAAACCTTCTTTAGATGGTGCTAGAAAAGTGAATGGTTTCTATAAGGAGAATAAAGGTGTTAATAATAAAATAACATTAAATCCAAGAATTTCACCAGTAGATTGGATAACAATGGGGAGTTTAAGAGATTCAGAGAATTCAGTTTTTGATTATAATACAGCAGAAAGTCAGAATATTGTAGGTGATAGTTTTAATGGTTTTACGGCATTTACTCTACCGTCAGATATGGAGCGTTGGTTAAAGAATATTGGTTATAAAATAGTATATACTGAAAGAAATTACAGTAGCCGTGTTGATAGCTTAATAAAAGCAAATGCATTTTCGATGCAAAATCATTATTTGATAGCATTAACAATGGGTGCTATTGTAGAAGGGCAGCCAGAAATTCCTCGATTTAGCAAACTTAAAGTTAGAGGTCCTTCACATTGGATTGTATTTACAGATAATATTAAAACAAAAAAAGGACAATTGATTACTTCCTCAACTCAACATAGTGAAATAGTATCAGCTTATTGTGCAACTTGGGGAAGTAATCAAAAAATTAAAGATCAAGAACTGAGTTTTTTTTCTAGTAATTTATATTGGTTTATTGTTGTTGAAAAGACATTGAATTAGGGAATTTATGAAAAATATATATTTACTTTTATTGTCAGCTTTTTTTATATTAGGCTGTAGTAATACTCCGACTATAACACCTGATAATTTGCCAAAAGCTTCAGTAGGAAAACCTTATAACGTTAAAATTGAAATTGAGAAAGTTATATTGGTTGATGACTTATTTGTTGATAGCAATATCACTAATGATTCTGGTTTGGTTTTAAATACTGGTGTTGGAGAGCCTCCTTATAGTGATAATACAATTGAAGTTAAAGGGACCCCCATTAAAAATGGAAAATATGAAATTATATTAGAGGGGCAGACTAGAAATGCATATGGTGGTAATATTAATTTTAGAAAAAAATATGATTTGATTGTTTTGCAGTAAATAAAATTAAGTGGGTTTTTAAAGTAATGTATTTTTGTTTAAATAATCTTAATATGGTTGTTTAAATCAAGTCACTATCAATTATTGGATAAAGGGAAACATGTTTAAGTATATAATTGATTTATATGGTTTTTCTAAAGCCAAGTTATTCAATTGGTGAAGATAAAGCCGTCATGTGTATTCATTAATATTTTTTAGTATGCTATATGAAAATTCTATGGTTGTATTGAAAATAATTTAGTTGTATTAGTAAGGTTGAAATAACTGAAAATCTAATAATTAAAGTCGAGATACAGGATGATTTTAAAGAAAATTATTCGAGTTTTGGTAATCACATTGTTATCGAGTTTAGCCGCTTGTAATTCGTCATCTGAGATGACGAGTAAGCATGAACAAGAAATGAATGAATCTGATTATATTATTAGTGTTGTGGCTGGCGACCCTAGTGAAAATTTAATTAATAGTAATACTAAGTTTTTTTCACAATATAGTTCAGGTGCAAGTGTTGGATTTATACGACCAAACTTAAATGTAAATGAAGAAAGTAAACTGAGATTAAATTTAAAAGATAGATATGATCACACAGTTTTAGTTTTTAATAATTTAGAAAATTTGGTTTTTGTCTCAGATGCTAACTATCTAAAACAAGGCGTTACAGATATAGGTTTTGATATTAGTAATATAAAATCTAAAAAACTTAATGAAAAAAATAACTATCTTGCTTATGAGGGAATTGTAAAGCAATTAAATAAAAATGGTTGGAAAGTCTTTTACTTCGAGTCTGAACCGAGAGTGTTTGGAAAACAATCATTTGAAGCCAATAATAAAATACCTAACTATCAGGGGAGTTTGGATGGGTTTTATTTGGATAGTGAGGAAAAATGGGAGAAATATTCGAGTGCGTTAAAACGCCAGCCTCTTAGATTTTATAAAAATAATGTCATATTAACGATAAATTTTCGCGAATCTATTGATGAAGTAAAAATTCACTTGGATTTTATTACTTTTTTTTCTCACTATTTTTATCAATATGATGTGAAAATTAGAGATAAAGATTGGAAAGTGTTATTGAGTAAAGATTTAAATAAGTGGGAAAGTGAGAGACAAAGGACAGAAGTTAAAATGGAAAAACTAGGTTATGATATTAAAAAAGAATATCACAACCCAAATGTTTGGGATTTTTTAAAATAGAAAGACATAGATATAAATCATCGTTTTAATAATCTACATCTATGTAAGCAAACTTAAAAAACTATTAGTTTTGACATCGCTCTAACGAGATTAAATCAATAAACCCGCCGAAGCGGGTTTATTGATTTACATATTCGGGTAGTTTGGACCACCGCCACCCTCAGGAGTTACCCAAGTGATGTTCTGAGATGGATCTTTGATGTCACAAGTCTTACAGTGAACACAGTTTGCAGCATTAATCTGGAAGCGCTTAGAACCATCATCATTTTCCATAATCTCGTAAACACCAGCAGGGCAGTAGCGTTGAGCAGGCTCATCCCATTTTGGTAAGTTGACATTGACTGGAATCGAAGCATCGGTCAGCTTTAAGTGAGCTGGCTGATTTTCTTCATGTACAGTATTGGATACAAATACAGAAGATAAACGGTCAAAGGTTAATTTACCGTCTGGCTTTGGATAGGTAGGTTTAAATGTCGCAGTATCTACAGTTTTTAATGCACTAAAGTCAGGCGCAAGGTCATGTAGGGTAAATGGCACTTTAAAGATATTTTGATCGATAAAGTTAAATGCACCACCCATCCATAAACCGAATTTATGCATCGCTGGACCAAAGTTACGTGAACGATGTAACTCTTCTTTTAACCAACTGTTGTTAAACTTGTCAGTATATGCAGTCAATTCTTTAGCAAAGAAATCTTCGCCTTCAGCGACACGCGCAACCGCTAAATCACCACCTTTCTCATGACCGGCTTGGATTGCTTCAAATACAGCTTCACCGCACAACATACCCGATTTCATCGCAGTATGAGAGCCTTTGATTTTAGCAAAGTTTAAGAAACCAGCATCATCACCAATTAAGCAACCACCTGGGAAGGTCAGTTTAGGTAGAGAGTTTAGACCACCTTTAACAACTGCACGTGCGCCATAAGAAATACGTTTACCGCCTTCAAGATATTGCTTGATCAGTGGGTGTGTTTTCCAACGTTGCATTTCAGCAAAAGGATACATGTGTGGATTTTCATAAGATAAATCGACAATCATACCCAAGGTCACTTGGTTGTTTTCAGCGTGATATAACCACCAGCCGCCTGAAGAACCTGTTTCTGCCAAAGGCCAGCCTGAACCATGCATTACTAAACCCGGTTTATGTTTAGCAGGGTCAATTTCCCAAAGTTCTTTGATCCCGATACCGTAATGTTGCGGATCAGCATCTTGGTCTAAGTTGTATTTTGCAATCAGACGTTTACCGAGATGTCCACGGCAACCTTCTGCAAAAATTGTGTATTTTGCATGAAGTTCATAGCCAGGAGTAAAGTTATGAGTAGGTTCACCATCTTTACCAATACCCATATCACCAGTTTGGATGCCTTTTACAGAACCATCTTCATGATAAAGGATGTCTGAAGCAGCAAAGCCAGGGAAGATAGAAACTTCTAACTCTTCCGCTTTTTGACCTAACCAACGCACTACATTACCCAATGAAATAACATAGTTACCATCATTGTGCATGGTTTTAGGAACCATCCAGTGCGGCGCTTCTTGTGACTTTTCAGCAGACATGAGGAAATAAGTTTTGTCCTCAGTCACAGGTACATTTAAAGGTGCACCTTGTTCTTTCCAGTCAGGGAAAAGTTCATTGATTGCACGCGGTTCAAGTACAGCACCAGAAAGGATATGCGCACCAACTTCAGAGCCTTTTTCAACCACACAGACGGAAAGGTCTGGAAGATTGTTTTCAAGAGCTAATTGACGAATTTTAATCGCAGCAGAAAGACCCGCAGGGCCTGCGCCTACGATCACTACGTCAAACTCCATCGATTCGCGTTCGATGTGTTCCATGTAGGACTCCTCATATTTCTAAGGGTGGCAACCGTGAGCATTTATTGGGAATTAATAAATCGGTGCTGCCATGAGTGTTCTAAAAATTCCGTGATACGAATTAACGCTCGTACCAATAATATATTTTGCGCTAGTATAGTTAGAAACCCTAATCTAGCCAATTGGCTGAGTCGTATTATTTTTAAGTCAGCAAGGCATAAACCATGGTAAATCAAAATAATTCAACATCAGCGGCTCAAAATCAGCCAGATTCTGATAATAAAAACTTAATGAGCATTGCACAATACTTAAAAGATGTACAGGTGGGTCACAAAAGGTCAATACCCCCTTTAGAGCAGTGGCAGCCAAAGCATTGTGGCAAAATGGATTTGACAGTAAAAGCCAATGGCGAATGGTGGCACGAAGGTCAATTGATCAAACGCCAAGCGCTTTTAGACCTGTTTACAAAAGTACTTTGGAAAGAAGACGGGAAGTTCTATTTAAAAACCCCAGTTGAACAGATTGAAATTCAAGTTGAGGATGAACCTTTATTGGTCAATCAAGTTGATCAGGTAAATCTCGATGGACAGGTCTATCTACAAGTTACCACCACCAATCAAGACATTACACTGATTGATCCAGAACACCCTATTTTTATGCGTGAATATCAAGGTGAGTTAAGACCTTATGTACATATTCGTTTTGGGATAAATGCCTTGATTCAACGTTCTGCTTTTTTCCATCTGATTGAATATGGGAAATTGCTTGAAAATGAACAAGGAGATACCATTTTATCTTTAGAAAGTGGTGATTTTCACTTGCAATTAGGGACTTGAGGTTTAATCTTATTAATTATTTTTACCGTATGCCAATAGTGGATCAAATGAGCGCGATTCTTCCTCTCTCTCCTCTAGAAAATCCAATGCCAAAAGCCTTGGCAGATGCCCCGATTGGTATTTTTGATTCAGGTATCGGTGGGCTTTCTATTGCACAGGAAATTGCCAATTATTTGCCAAATGAACGTATTGTTTATTATGCCGATACTGCACATGTCCCTTATGGCCCCCGTACGGATCAAAATATCCGTGAATTAACTGCACAAGCAATTGAATGGTTATATCGTCAAGGTTGTAAAATCGCAGTTGTAGCATGTAATACCGCTTCAGCATTTAGTCTGGATTATTTACGTGATCATTATGGTGAAAACTTTCCTATTGTTGGACTGGTGCCTGCTTTAAAACCAGCAGTGCTACAAACCCAGTCTAAAGTGGTTTCAGTTTTGGCTACACCTGCCACTTTTCGTGGAAAATTGATCAAAGATGTGATGCAGCGTTTTGCAGAACCTGCCAATGTTGAAGTACTGACGATTACCAATCTTGAACTGGTTCCCTTGATTGAATCTGGACGTTATAACAGTTTGGAATGCAAACATAGCCTGCAAAAGGTTTTAGATCCAGTCATTGCCAAAGGTTCAGATTATTTGGTGTTGGGCTGCACCCATTACCCTTATTTAAAACAGAGTATTCACGAATTATACGGCCCTCAGCTTAACTTAATTGATTCTGGATTGGCCGTTGCACGACAAACGGCGCGTATATTGTTAAAATATGAGTTAATATCAAGCAGCTTGCAAGAAAAAGGGGTGCGTTTACAATGTTTTGTGAGTGGGGGAAATGCAAAAGAATTAGAAAATGTCATCAAACATCTAATACAACCAAAAATTACATGGTCTGTAGAAAATATTGTTGAAAAACTCGGCTAATTCTTTCAATATTGAACAGATTTAATATATTTTCATAAGTGTAGGGCATATCAAACTTAAAGCTCATGGATGGATTTAAGTAGGGTGTGACAAGAATGGGTTAACCTATGCTCGATAAACGGTATCAAGTTTTTATTACAACATCTGGCAAAGAAATGCAGCCAGAACGGATGGTCGTGTCACAAACCCTTATAGGGATGGGGTTTTTTTCTTGGGGATTAGAACAACGGACACCATTAAGTACCGCATTTGCACGTCGTCAGATAGATGACTGTGATTACGTTTTATTGTTGTTGGGGAGTCAATATGGTGAGCAATCTGTTTCAGGGGTGAGTTATCTACATCTTGAATATATTTATGCGGTGACCAAACAGAAACCAATTATTGTATTTATGCATGAGAGTCCTGAATTTCGCGAACCGCATTTAAAAGAAGAAAGTACACTGCTAAAAGAAAAGTTTAATGAATTTAGACATCAACTACAAAAAGAAGTTGAGCAAGTCGTTACTTATCGAACTTTACGCGATTTAGAACTTGCAGTACGTTCATATATGCCACAAATGCTAGAGCGCTATCCTGTTGTAGGATGGGTAAGACCTCAAAATATTCAAGTCTTACAAGATGAGATTGATCGTTTAAAAGCAAAGTTGGCGCATGTTTCCGTAGAGCAAGGGAAAAAAGAAGCAGATCCATTTTTAACTTTACCCAAAGTTTCATTGCATGAAGTGTTTAATTTTGATTATCGAATGCATGCCTATCAAGATGGTAATTTTAAAGAATTATCGCCAGTGCGTGAGATGACTTGGGCAGAGCTGTTAAAAATTTTATCGGTTGAATTTAGACAACCGACGTCTGAGGATTTTTTCTCTAAAGTCTTAAACGAATATTTGAATAATACGGGTTTAACCGACGCACAAGTGGTGATGCCACGTGCCCATGCTGTGTCTAGAGCGCAGATTAATGTGCGTTCCTTGCATACGATTAAGCAGCAAGTCCGTCAAAATGAATGGATCATCCCTGTGGGGCGTGATGATCGTCAGCGTATGCTATGGCAGATGACGGATAAATGCGTGAAACTACTTGAAAGTTCACAACGTATTAGCAGTCGCTCTTCAATTTTTTAAGTTAAATAAATTGAGTGAGTTAAGATAAAAAATTTTGTTTAGATAAAGACTCTGTTAAGCTGATCATTCGAGATAAACTATTCTGTAAATCGGGTGAAAATGTCTTTATCTAAACCTAAAGTCCTGATTATTATTGCTAATTTAGGGACACCAGATGCGCCTACAGCTCCAGCTGTTCGGGCTTTTTTAAAGCAGTTTTTATCAGATCAGCGTGTCATCGAAATTCCCAAAATTTTATGGGCAATTATTTTAAATGCATTTGTTCTGCCTTTTCGACCAAAGCGTGTTGCCGAAGCTTATGCACAAGTCTGGTCAAATGATTCACCGATGCGTGAAATTCTATTTGAACAAGTTGGATCATTACAAAAAAAATTAATAAGTACCAATGCTGATTTAGATTTAGATATTGTGCCAGCAATGACCTATGGGCGACCGGGTATCGATGCTGTTTTGAATGATGCGAAAACCAAGCATTATGACCATATTATTCTTTTCCCGCTTTTTCCTCAGTACTCGGCAACATCAACAGCCCCTTTATATGATGCCGTTGCACAATGGTTGTTAAAGCAACGCAATATTCCGGGTTTAAGTTTTATTCGAGATTATTATCAACACCCACTTTATATTCAGGCGCTAGCCAACAGTGTGCGTGATTATCAGCAGCAATATGGACCAGCCGCTAAACTGTTGATGTCTTTTCACGGGATCCCGCAGCCTTATGCCGATAAAGGCGATCCTTATGCAGAGCGTTGTCGGGTCACTGCACTTAAGGTGGCTCAGGCGTTGAATTTAAAAGACGACCAATGGGCGATCAGTTTCCAATCCCGTTTTGGAAAACAAGAATGGGTTAAACCTTATACCGACCAGCTCTTGCAAGAGTGGGCAGCGCAAGGCGTTGAATCTGTTCAAGTACTGAGCCCTGCATTTTCTGCAGATTGTTTAGAAACCTTGGAAGAGCTGGCGATTCAAAATGCTGAATTGTTTTTAAAGGCAGGTGGTCAACACTATGCTTACATTCCAGCATTAAATAGCCGTGCGGATCATATTGACTTATTTGAGCAACTTTTACAGACTCAATTGAATACACTCAAGTTTCATTTAAAGGTATAGGGTTTTTTAGGAAAATTATCATGTTACAAGTCAAGATTGTACCCGTTACTGCATTCGCCCAAAATTGTTCTATTGTTTGGGATTCGGAAACCAAAGAAGCGGTATTGATTGATGCTGGTGGTGAGCCTGAGAAATTAAAACAAGAAGTTGAAGCATTAGGACTGACAGTCAAAGCATTGTGGTTAACACATGGTCATTTAGATCATGCAGGTGCGGTAGGTGCATTGGTCAAAGAATGGAATGTGCCCGTGATTGGTCCGCATAAAGAAGACCTGTTTTGGTTAGAAATGATTCAAGACGTATCTGCCCGTTATGGATTTCCAATTCCTGAGCCTGTTCATGTCAATCAATGGTTAGAGGGTGGCGAAAAGCTAAGCTTAGGGGATGAAGAGTTTGAAGTGCGTTTTGCACCAGGACATACACCAGGCCACGTCATTTTTTACAATGCCAAATATGGCGTGCTTTGGACAGGGGATGTGCTGTTTAAAGGTTCAATCGGTCGTACTGACTTTCCAAAAGGCAACCATCAACAGCTCTTAGATTCAATTCAGCGTGAATGTTTTACCCTACCTGATGAAACTCAATTTATTTCAGGACATGGTCCAATGAGTACTATTGGTTTTGAAAAGCAACACAATCCTTTTGTGGCAAGTAAAGCGGGTTAAGTATTCACTGTCTGGCTTTATAGTAAAAATAAGAAATGAGAAAATGGTGAAGTAATCAATGTTTTACTCACCATTTTTGTTTTAAATGTATAGTTTATTGATGATCCAATATTTAGTATGAATCTGTAATAGTAACGTGAATGATCTGAGTAAAAACAGACCATAGAACGATGTTGTTTATTCTCATTTTTAAATAACTCCTGCAAAAGTCATTTATCTCACCATTGAAATAATGTTGGTGGAGAATGAGAAAATTAAAATTAGGCTTCTTTCATAAGTCCTTTTTAAAACTATAAATCAATATAAAATCCCCCTCATCCTAGCCTTTTTTCAAAGGAAGAAGGAACTTTCAATACCCATATAATTCGCTCAACATGATCGTTTTTTGATTTATGAAAGAGATCTATTAAATAGTTTAATAATATTGTTAAATTGATTTAAATCATTTTACTTTACCATTTCCAATTTGATTAATAAGATGACTATTGCAAATAGAATTCCAATTGCGATAAGCGAAAAATCGAGAGCATATATTCCAATAAAAGTAAAAAAAGCGCATAAAATTGCAAGGATGGTGACAAAAAATTTTAAGCCTATAGGCACCTTAATACTCCAAGTTTCATTATAAATTGAAACTAATCAAATTTTTATATATAAAGTGTGAAGTGAAACATGCAGTATCATATCGCTATACAGATTCAAAAATAAATAGTTATTGTGAAGTTTAAGTATATTTTTATTTCATTATTTCTAATAAAATGTGTGCTGACTCAGTGTAGTGTGTATATAAACTTGGTACGCAGCTTAAGAATCTTCTGCTTGAGGTGCGTCGTCTGTAGGTAGCGTATATTCATCATTGGCCCATGCGCCTAAATCAATCAGTTTGCAACGCTCAGAGCAAAATGGACGAGATTCATTACCTTCCCATGTAGAAGGCTCACCGCAGCGAGGGCAAGGAAAAGTTTTAGACATATGGAAATCCTCATTTAAAAAAAGCAAAAACCGTAAAGAGTTGTTAAACTTGTGAACGATTTCTTGTTAGTTTGATCTGATTATGTCGATTCGTCAATTTCAAGCACAGCGTATGCATGCTCCTCGTGATTTTCAATGTATTGAAAATAACCCAATTTGTGTAGAAATTGGGGCTGGAAAGGGCAAACATGCCTTGCTCTTTTCTGAACAGCACCCTGAACTGAAATTGATTGCGATAGAAAGAACCCGTGAAAAATATATTGCCATGCAAAAACAGCATCAGTTGGAAGCTCAAACAAATTTAACCCCTATTCATGCTGATGCATTACCGTGGGTGGTGCATGCACTTTATCCCAATCAGGTACAACAGTTTTTTATTCTATATCCAAATCCAGAACCGCATAATCCTGCGCAACGCTGGTTAAATATGCCTTTTTTTGAATTTCTGATTTCCAGATTATCTCCAAATGGCAGCATCACTTTAGCCAGTAATATTCCTGAATATATTGCTGAAGCAGAACAGCAACTAAAAGATGTTTGGAAACTGCCTTATGAAAAACAAACGATTGCATCAGATTCAGCACGTACGCATTTTGAAATTAAATATTTAGAACGTGGTGAATTGTGTCAGCAATTGATTATTGCTAAACCTGAGCATTATCAAACCCGTTTTGATGAGGTCGGACCATGTCAGGGTAAAAGTGTTGACAACCAATCAGAGCCGTCTGATGCCAATTAAGAAAATCGCCATCATTGGGGCTGGGCCAGCAGGTTTAATGGCTGCAGATGTTTTAAGTCAATCTACAACTGATTATGAAGTTCATGTTTTTGAACAGAAACCTTCTGCTGCACGTAAATTTTTGATGGCTGGAAAGACAGGGCTAAATATTTCCCATGCAGAAGCATTTGAACAATTTATTCAACGTTATGATCATGTGGAATGGTTAAGACCTTGGGTTGAAAAGTGGGATGCGACTTGGATTCAAAATTGGATGCATCGCTTAGGAATAGAATCCTATGTGGGGAGTTCAGGACGAATTTTCCCTGTAGAAATGAAGGCTGCGCCTTTGTTACGTGCTTGGTTAAAGCAATTGGCAGCGCAGCACGTTCAATTTCATTATCGTCATCAAATAATAGATTTAAAGCAGCAACAACTCGAAATTCTTGATCTAAGAAACAATCAAGCACAGCTTTTGAATTTTGATGCGATTATTCTGGCTTGTGGTGCTGTGTCATGGTCACGTTTAGGCAGTGATGGTGCATGGCAAAAGTGGTTGTCTGCTTCTGAAATTGAAGTGTTTCAAGCGAGTAATGCCGGTGTGGTTCGGGCATGGTCGAATTATTTGCAACCTGTCTTTGGTCAGCCTCTTAAACGTGTAGACGCTTGGGTGGGAAATTCTGCAAAGACACAAGGTGATATTGTGATTACCCATTATGGGCTAGAAAGTGGTCTAATCTATAAGCAGGGGCGATTATTACGTCAGTTGGTACAGCACAATCAACCGATGTCGATTTATTTAGACTTGTTACCTGATCAAACTGTTCAACAGCTTACTCAGAAATTACAGCCGTCCAAAAAGCAATCCAGTACCAATATCTGGCGCAAAGCAGGTTTAGATGCTGCCAAGGCCAATCTGATTCGTGAATTGGTAGATAAATCAGTGTGGAACACTCCTGAAAAACTCGCACACCAGATTAAGCATTTAAAAATTGAGCTTCAGGGATTTCGTCCGATTGAAGAAGCGATCAGTTGTGCTGGTGGTGTAAAGCAAGCCGTATTAACACAGCATTTACAACTAAAATCCAATCCCCATGTATTTTGTTGTGGTGAAATGCTGGACTGGGATGCCCCGACAGGAGGATATTTATTGACTGCGTGTTTTGCGACAGGGCGTGCTGCGGGTGAGGGTGTACATCAATATCTCAATAGATGAGATTAGGCAAAAAAAATGATGGTGTTTTGATTAAAAACGCGACTTTTATGCTAGTTTGATGCTATTGCCAATAGCCTTTGAAATAGGGGGATTTTCTCAATGTCTGCTGAAAAAATATATACAGGAAGTTGTTTGTGTGACGGTATTCACTATGAGATTCATGGTGAAATTGGAGAGGTGATCGAGTGTCATTGCCAACGTTGTCGTAAAGCCAATGGCACAGCATTTGCGACCAATGCGCCAATTCAAAAAGCAGATTTTAAAATTACCAAAGGTGAGGAATTACTGAAAAAATTTGCATCGACAGCAACAACAACACGTTGTTTCTGCCAAGAATGTGGCTCACCGATCATCAGTATTAAAGCAGAGACACCAGATACCTATCGTTTAAGAATTGGAACTTTAGATACAGCTTTAGAACAGAAGCCAACAATGCATATTTTTACTGCTTATAAAGCAGAGTGGGATACGATTTGTGACGGTTTACCTCAATATGATGAGCGTCCATAATCGTGTAGAAAGGGATCGAATAGATCCCTGACTTGATTGTATTGTTGTTATTTTGCAGTTAAAGCATCGCCTTCAAATTTGATGCCATTCCAACCATTTTGCATAAATTGGCGAATGTTCTGATGGTCTGTCGCATCAGGTGTTGCCAAAACAGCAGCATAATGTTCTGCAAATAGATTTAGCGTTTGTTGTTGATCTAAATCATTTAATTGTGCAAAAGAAAAAACTTTGGCACTGCCTTGGTTCTCTGTGGCAGCATTATGCTGTTGACCATTTTGGAATGCAGTCGGGGTGTGGGTATAACGAGCTTCAATATGATTGATGACATCTGCAAATTTTGCATCGCCTGCTTGAAGTTGTTTCAATAATTCTTGAGCCATGATGTGAAAATTCCGTGTTAAATCGTGCCAATATCATAGCCTATGGTTAAATAATTCAGTAATGCTATTTAATATTTTGAGATGGGCCATTCTTTAACCATATTTGCTAAAATAACAGCATCGAAATCCATAAAAATAGGTCGGTATGAATCGTCATAATATTAAAAATAAAGATTCAAACTTTATTTTGAGCCTGATCGGTCTTTTTGCTGAACGCCCATTATTATTAAAACTACGCCGTATCTTGATGGGTTTTATTCCTTTCCTACAGTTACAAAGTCAGGTCAAGAATATTGTGTATTTGTCGTGGTTGGTGGATATAGATCAAGTTCGTTCACGCTATCCACAGCCTATTCAGTTATGGGAAAAGCAAGGGAAAACGATTTTTACCATACTGACATATCAGCATGAACATTTTGGTTTTTCTTTTTTAGGTCCATTACGCAAATTGATGCCATCACCGAAACAAAGCAATTGGCGCTTTTATATTGCCCCTACACAACAGGATAAAACAGTGATTTTCGAGCAAGTTGTGATTGACCAGCAGCTTTATGTTTTGAGTGGGCGTTTGGCAAGTGATGCGATGCCAGCACAATATGCAAAGAAATTTGTTCATCAAGTCTCTGAACAGCTGATTCAAACAGAGCTTGAACTTGATCCTGTTTATCAATTATCCAGCACGGTTCAAATCAATACAGATCCGCGCTTGCCTGAGGCGTGGCAAAATTTATTCTCTTCATGGGATGAGGCCATTCAATATCTGGCTGAACAAGACCATGCATGGGTAGAATGGGTCGATCAACCTGAAAAACTATCACAAGGGGATATTGAAATGCCTTTTGATTTTAGTCAGGTTCTGCCTGCGCAAGTGCTTAATATTGCTTGCCCCTTGCTACAACAATGGGGTGTTCGTGAACAAGATGTATTTGCCTTTGTTGTGCCAACTTTGGACTTTTATGTCAGAAATGAGTTGCCACTTAAATTAGATCGTTAAGCTTCTCCATGTTAATCTGTGGATAACTATCCGCTTATACACAAGCTGCTTATAAACAAGCTGGGCTGTAAAAAATCGGATGGTGGGTAAATGCGTTTTTTAAAAAGTTTTAAGGATATCTAAACATGAATTGGCTATTGGTCGCATGCGGTGGGGCAATTGGTGCAAGTTTACGTTATGGTGCAGGGTTTATTATTTCTAAACCACATAGCCTATTCCCTTGGACAACATGGTCGATCAATATCTTGGGCTGTTTCTTGGCTGGGATTTTTTTTGCTTTTACCCAGCGCTATCCTATTTTACAGAATGAAACTCGATTATTTTTAATGGTTGGAATCCTCGGCGGTTTTACAACTTTTTCCAGTTTTGGTCTGGAAACATTCCAGCTGATTCGGCAGGGACAGTTTCCAATCGCTTTGGCTTATACTGTTTCTAGTGTGATCGTTGGTGTGATCTGTTTAGCGATTGGCTTTTATATTTTTCAAATGCTTTTATCCACAAAATAATGTGCAATATTCAAAATGAAAAAGCCTAAGCTGAGGGAAGCTTAGGCTTAGACACAACATACAGTTCAATTAACGTTTAAAACGGGCAAAGCGCTTATTGAAGTTGGCAATACGACCTTCATTGCTTGCCTGACGAATTTCACCTGTATAGAAAGGATGTGAAGCACTGGATATATCGAGTGTGACATAAGGATATTGTGTGCCTTCATATTCTTTGGTGTTTGTTGTCTTGATGGTGCTACCAATAACAAAGTATGCATTGGCATTGGTGTCATGAAATAACACTTGACGATATTCTGGGTGGATACCTTGGCGCATGGTTTTAACCTCTAATTATTTAAATATGGTGTAATGTTATAATATTACATTTAACTTGTAAAGTACTTCATTTGATACGTATTCATGTTGTATATCGAACTTGGAAAAAAGTGAGATAAAAAAGAAGCCTAAGCAGGAGGATCTGGCTTAGACTTCAAATACAAGTTTAATGTAAAGTTTTATCCTTAAAATTAGATGAAGTGCATAACGAAATTTTTTAAAATGAATGCGTTGATCATGTCACTTTTAAATGAATTGGATGCAATCGACTTCAATAAAAAACATCAATACAACTTAGTCTTGTAAAGGCACCAGCTCTTCAAAGAGATCTTTTAAATTATCATGGACTTTAAGTTGAATCAGATTCCAGTATTGTCCTGAAATCGTACGATTTACCATTAAAGTATCTGGCGATGGTTTGAATACATCCCAATACTTCAATGATTTTTTCACCAGTTTGATGCCATCATGATGTGCTGAATTTTCAGCAAAATCATAATGTGTAGTCAGCGGTCGTAATAAAATTTCAAGCCATGCCTCATACAATTCTACGGGAAACTTACCTTTTTCAGCTAACGCATCTAAAACCGTTAAATGCTCTTCAATTGTCACAATATCTTGTTTTCGTGCAGCTCTGACCAAGGCTTTGAAATGAGTAATGATTTCATTGGATAAGGTTTTTACACCGCCAAAGTCGTAAATGATCACACTGCCATCTTCACGGAAAGCAAAGTTGCCAGGATGAGGGTCGCAATGGAAACGTTTTAAGAAGAAAATTTGTTGACCCAATGCCAAGATTAAGCGGCGACCAATTTCATTGCGCACAGATAAATCCCAAGTACTTGCAGTTTCAATACTTTCACCTTTTTCAAGGCTTAGGGTTAAGATGCGACGACTCGAATAGTCTGTAAACACTTTGGGAATAATGATTTTTGTGTCCAAAGCTTGATGGAATGTTCTAAAAACTTGCAAGTTTTGTGCCTCAATTTCGTAATTGAGTTCTTCATGTAAGCTGTCTTGAATCTCTTTAAATAAGCGATCTTGTAATTTTTTATCTACTTTTAAAACACCCATTAAGCGTAATGCCAAACGAACCTGTTTTAAGTCACTTTCACAAGCTTCATCTACCCCAGGATATTGTACTTTGACCACAACTTCAGTGCCATTTTTTAACATGGCTTTGTGGACTTGACCAATAGATGCTGCTGCGAAGGGTTGTTCATCAAAATGCAGAAAGGTTTGATCAATCGGTTTGCCTAGCTCGCGTTCTACTTGTTGTTTAATTTCAGCAAATGGCATTGCAGGCGCTTGACGTTGCAATTTAGCAATTGCCCGTGCGACTTCAGGTGGAAAGATATCTTTATATTGCGAGGCGATTTGACCAACTTTCATCACAGCACCTTTCATTTCTCCTAAGGTATCTGCAATTTGAACACCAATATCTTGGAACAGCTTACTGCGCGCTTCATTTTTTTGTTCTTCATCCGCATTAAAGTTACGAATTGAATTTGATACCGTTTTCGTCGCGATACTTGCAGTCATACTCGCAAGTTTCATAAAGCGGCGACCTGGGGTACTGGTACTTTTCGACATTCGTAACCATCCTTTAATTGGGATTAGACGTTTAATTCATTTTGATCATAGGCGACTATTGTTAAACTGCCTACTCTAATTTGTTAAGCGTTTGTTTCTACTTGGCTATTTTTAATCTTAAAATACCCAGCACGCTATCGGTTTCTTCTCAGGAGTTTTGGATTAAAATATTCTTCAATATTTTAATCGTTGTTGGATCATGAAAGTTTATCGTTATTTAACTGGTAAGGATGATGTGAATTTCTGTGCACGGGTCAGTAAAGCTTTAAATGACGGCTATGAGTTATATGGTTCTCCGACGATGACATTTAATGGGACTGATGTCATTGTCGGGCAAGCCATTGTAAAAGAGGTTGGCAATCAATCTGAGATGTCTGAAAAGTTTCAGCAAGCCTATCAGCTTCAATCTGAGTAAAATAAAGGACACTTATAAAAAATAATGCTGTATTTAAACAGCATTATTTTTAGGTAAACGCGTTAAATATAAACGTTTCTAATTTAAGCCTGACTCAACCTTTTATTGTTCATATACAGACGCGTTAATAATAAAACACAGGCAATGGTCAGTCCGATAATCAGTCCTGTCCATACCCCAGCGGCGCCCATATCGGTATAGCGTGCTAAATAAATCCCAACAGGGAAAGCGATGATCCAGTAGGCCAGCATGGTGATCCACATTGGGCCTTTGGTATCTTGCATTCCACGTAAACAACCCGCAGCACTGACTTGCCATGCATCCATAAGTTGGTAGCCAATCGCAAATAAAATTAAATATATTGCTGCTTGGGAAACATCATAGTCACTGGTATAAACGGACACAATTTGAGGGCGTAGAATTAACAGAAGTAACATGGTGATGCAGGCAAATAAGGTACTGGTCATTAATCCAACTTTTTGGACTTTACGCATCGCATACCAATTCTTTTCGCCAAAATAAGTCCCTGTACGAATGGTCAGCGCTAAAGCCAATGACATCGGAATCATAAACAATTGCGATGTTATGGATAAGGCAATTTGATGTGCTGCAACAGTAACTTCACCAAGCGGACTGAGTACAATTGCACCTGTACTGAAAATACTGACCTCAAAGAAAATCGCCAAACCAATTGGTAATCCCAGTTTGAGGATACGTTTAATCAGTACGCGGTCTATTTTCTCAAACATATTTAAGGGTTGTGTGGCTTGGTAGCGTTTGGCTTTTAAAATATAGATGCTAATCGTGATGAACATGATCCACTGCAACAAGGCTGTTGCAAAACCACAGCCGGCACTTCCCAAGTGTGGAATAGGCCCAATTCCATACATAAAAATAAAGTTCAGCGGAATTTGTACCACAAGCGCAACAAGGCTAATCACTGTGACAGGACGAGGGTAGCCTAAAGCTTCTGAATAGCCCCGCAATGTTGAATACATGGTAAAAGCAGGCATCCCAAAAGCAATCGCATGTAAGAACAAGCTGGCTTTAGGTAATAAAGATTCAGGCACACCAACCAAAGGCAACAATAAAGGAATGATCTGTAAAACCAGCATGCCAATAATACCCAGCAATAAGGCAACCCATAAAGACTGACGAACAATCGAAGGGATGTTTTCTGGGGTGCGTGCGCCGTTGGCTTCTGCCACTAAAGGCGTGGTTGCGATCATGATGCCACTAAACAGCAGCATGACAGGAATCCATAAACCTACACCAACAGCAATTGCGGCAAGATCTTCGGGAGACATATGCCCAGCCATAATGGTATCAATCAATCCAAAGCCTGCTGCAGCAAACTGAGTGATTAAAATTGGGAGCATTAAGTTAAAAAGTTGCTTTAATTCAAAGCGGGTAGTTGTGGCTTTTATCGATGCAGACACAGTAAATACTCGTTTTAAATGTGCTTAGAAAATAGATTGGTTAGCGTTGTAGAGTGAGAAGCACACCTATAAAAATCACCACGCCACCTAAAAGACGTTGCCAGTTTACTGGCGTTTTATCTGTACCCAGTAGTCCAAATTGGTCAACGATCATCGACATTGCAATTTGTCCAAAAATGATTAAGCCTGACAGGGTTAAAAAACCCAGTTTCGGTGCAGTATAAATGCTCATACTGATTGCATAAACACCTAAGCAGCCACCTAGCCAAAGATACCAAGGTATCACCGCTAAACTTGAAAGCGTTGGCCTCTGTTCAGCTTGCACAATCACCAAAATAGCGAGCAATAGTGTACCAACTAAAAAGGACAAAAGGGCAGCTTGTAATGGAGAATGCAGATATTCGCGCAGTTGAGTGTTGATGGCGGTTTGAAAGGTCATGGCAATGCCAATACCCATGGTGAGTGGTAAAAGGAACAATAATTGACTCGATAATTTCAGCATTCTTCTTCATCTACTTTTATTGTTAATGTTCAGTCTAAAGCAAATTGATGACTTGTTCTAATCGGATGGTAGAAGTCATGTTAAAATAATCACTCTCTAAACTTGTTCTGAGCCTTCTTTGACTGATTTAACACCTCAAAATATACCTTTGTCGCTTTATATCCATATGCCGTGGTGTGTCCGTAAGTGTCCGTATTGTGACTTTAACTCACATGCTGTACCCGATGGAAAGCTGTCTTTAGATTTAGAGCAAGAATATTTATTGGCACTGGTTGAAGATTTTAAAACCCAAGTAGATTTTGCTCAGGGACGTAAAATTCATAGTGTGTTTATTGGTGGTGGAACACCGTCATTGATTTCCGCACAAGGTTATCAGTGGCTTTTTACCCAGTTAAAAGCTTTAGTCCCGTTTGAGCAGGATTGTGAAATTACTTTGGAAGCCAATCCAGGGACGGTTGAACATGATCCTTTTGCAGATTATTTAGATGTTGGAATTAATCGTTTATCGCTTGGGGTACAAAGTTTTAATCCTGATCATTTAACAAAGCTGGGGCGTATCCATTCCAATGATGATGCTGTTTCTGCCATTCAACATGCCAAACAAGCGGGTTTTCAACGGGTTAACGTAGATTTGATGCATGGTTTGCCAGAACAGACTTTAGAACAAGCCTTATATGACTTAAGACTTGCCGTCGAAAATGGGGCAACCCATATTTCATGGTATCAATTGACCATTGAACCGAATACGGTTTTTTTCCGCACTCAGCCTATTTTACCTGTAGATGATGTTCTGGAAACCATTCAAGAACAGGGTGAACAATATTTAAAGGCCAATGGCTTTATCAATTATGAAGTGTCTGCATGGCGGAAAGAAAAACCATCATCACATAATTTAAATTATTGGCAATTTGGCGATTATTTAGCGATTGGGGCAGGGGCACATGGCAAAATTACCCAAGCTGATGGCGTATACCGTTTTCAAAAAACCCGTTTGCCTAAAGACTACTTAGCCAAAGTGCCTGCTGAACATTTGCAATTGAAACGTATTGAAAAACAAGACATGCCTTTTGAATTTATGATGAATGCTTTACGTTTAAATGAGGGTGTTCATGCCCAAATATATCTTGAACGTACAGGATTGAATTTGTCTGATTTAGATCAGGTGATTGGTTCATTAAAACAGCGTAAATTGATGTTAAATGATGACACACAGTTGGCATGTACAGCGCAAGGTCATGTATTTTTAAATTCTGTGCTGGAAGAGTTTCTATAAATCTACAGCACAACAATTTAGCTTTTGTTATGATCTGACTTAAAACAATAATCTATTAAAAGTTAAGGTCATCACAATGAATAAGTTTCTAATCAGTATGTTATTTGCTGTGGCAAGCCTACCACTGGCATATGCAAAGAACGTTGTCCCTCAATTTAGCGACTATCCTGTGAAAGCTGTGTATACAGGCAAGACCGCGAAACTTGATCTTTCAGACCCAAGCGCCAATATGTTTCGCACTCGACTAAGAGATGCATTAACACAAAAACCAGATTTTGCCGGTGAATATGTCACCACCATGTGGGGCTGTGGCGGGGGATGTAGAGTCTATTCTTTTGTCAATAAACGTACGGGTCAGCTTTTAGCGGATGGCTTTGGTGGTGAGGAACGGACTGAAGATGTGATTGCAACACGTTCAAACAGCCGTCTCTTAGTCACACAAGAAGAGCATATGGATCAAAACTATGCAGTGGATCAAGTGACTACACGTTTTTATGTGCTCGAAAAAAATCGATTTAAGTTGATTAAAACCATTACTCAACCTGCATCTAAAACTCAATAGTAGGGGATGACAGAGTTTTTTTGTTGGCTTTTAAACAGATCAATTTTTAAAAGCATTAAAGCGAGTGCTTAAGGGCATTTTTAAGCTCAGGCTTTCAAGGATAGGCTTCTGCTACAAGTGAATGAATATCACTATAGTGCAGCTTGCACTGTTATATCTTAAAAACAAAAGAGCGCCGTAGCGCTCTTTTGTTTTTTCAGAAATTTTAAATTTTAGTAATCAAAACTAAAGTGTTCTGCATCAAGTGCCATCATGGTACGAGATGGATTCACCATAGACTCAGCATGACCTTGTGAACGTGGTAATAATTGTTCAAAGTAGAAATCTGCAAGTTTGATTTTTGCTTTATAGAACTCAGGAACCTCAGCACCGTTACCAGACGCTAATTTTTCAGAAGCGACTGCTGCTTGTTGTGCCCAGTAGTAAGCCATCATTGCATAACCAGAGAACATCAAGAAATCGACAGAAGCAGACGATACGATTTCACGGTCTTTACGTGCTGCAAGCATGATACGAACAGTCAAAGCATTCCATTGCGCACAGATCTTGGTTAAATCCCAGGCAAAACGACGCATATATTTGTTGCGTGCATGTTGACCACAGAATTTCAAGATTTCAGCGGTATATTCACGAACCACTTTGCCTTTAGATGAAAGCAGCACTTTACGGCCAATTAAATCCAGTGCTTGAATACCTGTTGTACCTTCGTACAAAGTCGCGATACGCGCATCACGTGCAATTTGTTCCATGCCATGCTCTTTGATATAGCCATGACCGCCAAACACTTGCATACCCAAATTCGCAGATTCAAGCCCCATTTCTGTTAAGAAACCTTTGAGAATCGGGGTATAGAAACCAAGCTTATCATCATATTCTTCAAATTTTGCTTGATCACCTTGTAACATTGCATCGGTCATTTTATCTGCAAGCTGAGCTGCGTGATAAATCATGGCACGACCGCCTTCTGCAAATGCTTTTTGAGTCAAAAGCATACGACGTACATCGGCATGGTGAATGATTGCATCAGCCACTTTATCTGGATCTTTTTTACCAGATAGAGCACGCATAGACATACGGTCTTTGGCGTATGGTAACGCACCTTGGAATGATAATTCCGCGTGAGCAAGGCCTTGTACAGCAGTACCAATACGCGCTGTGTTCATGAACGTGAACATTGCATGTAAGCCTTTATTCACTTCACCAATCAAATAACCTGTTGCGCCATCAAAGTTCAATACTGCAGTTGCAGATGCACGAATACCCATTTTGTGTTCAATAGAACCACAAGTCACAGGATTACGTTCACCCACTGTACCTTCAGCTGTAGGGATGAATTTAGGCACAATAAATAATGAAATACCTTTGGTACCTGCTGGTGCATCTGGAAGACGCGCAAGAACGATATGGATAATGTTTTCAGTTAAATCATGTTCACCGGCAGAGATGAAGATTTTTGTCCCTGTAATTGCATAAGTACCATCAGCATTAGGTTCAGCTTTAGTTTTTACTTGACCTAAGTCTGTACCACATTGTGGTTCAGTCAAACACATTGTTCCTGACCATGTACCTGCAGTCAGGTGTGGCATATAGGTATTTTTTTGTTCGTCTGTACCAAATTGCAAAATGGTATTCATACAACCCATGCTCAAACCTGGGTACATGGTGAATGACCAGTTTGCAGTCCCCATCATTTCAGATTTGATCAGGTTTAATGACATCGGCAAACCTTGGCCACCAAACTCTTCAGGATAAGACAGACCTTGCCAGCCACCTTGAATAAATTGGTTATAGGCTTCTTTAAAACCTTTTGGTGTCGTGACTTCACCATCTTTAAAATGACAACCTTCTTCGTCGCCAGATTGATTCAGTGGAGAAAGTACATTTTCACAAAAATCTGCAGCACCTTCTAAAATCATATCGACAGTATCAGCATCGGCATTTTCGCCAATTGATAGTGTTTTATAATGTGCAGAATAGTCAAAAACTTCATTCATTAAAAAACGTATGTCACGGAGCGGCGCTTTATATGCTGGCATGTGTTTAATCCTAATTTAAAAATAGTTTTGGATTTTCAATCTATAGCTTCATTATTCATAATCATATGGGAATTACATTGATAAGACTCTCTAAAAAAATTGTCAGAAATGCGAATTTGGTAGAAAAAGCACATGTGAATTTGTTGATTTTTTGATAGTCTTATACACTTTGTTTTTTATTGTTTCCTTGTTATTTTTATTGTCATTATAATATTCAAGTGGGTAGAACTATCATGCATTTAAAAAAATTAACATTGTGTCTATTGGGTTTGAGTTTATCGGCATGTTCTACACATGTGATTAAAAGCAATGCTTTAAATGCAGATCAAGATGCTCCGCAACGCGCAATTCAAGGTTTGAATGCCTTGTATGAATATCCGAATTTTGATTATCGTGGACAAGTCAAGGTTCGGCTCGATAGTGCTCAGAAAGCCAACGCAGCTGATACAAAGCAATTAGATCCTACAATTGAAAAAAAGGTCAATCAGTATCTAAGAGATCAAAAAATCAAATTAACTGATGCACAGAAAAAAGAACTTTATCAAGCAATTGCTAAGCAAGATTCTAAGTATTCAAATCGCTTTGTTGGTATTGGGGCAGATGTTGTACAAAATATCGTGAATGATTTACAGATTCGTTATGATGGAACTGTGAATTATCGTCAGAAAATGGCATCGTTTAACTTAGAAACGCAGTATAAAAAACCTAACCTTTCTGTGGAAATGCGTGTTCCTACAGTATTGGATCTCAATAATTATAAATTCTATACTCATATTTTTTCTTTAATGCCTTATTTGGCCAATTCACAAGATCAGAATAAATATGCCTATTATGATTTTTCTAAATACAAAGATGATATTGCCAAGGTGAATGGAAAAGCCTTGGTTGAGTTCCTTAAACAATCAGGCGCAACTTCTTATTTGATTGCTTCCCCGAATCAAATTGAAAATCTTGCGGTGAGTTCAGCTGAGAAGCAAGCGGGTGTGATTGAAAAAATCCGCTTAACTACCAGCATTGAAGAAATGTTTTTGCAAGGGCAATTGTATTCTACAGTGAATCGTCAATATTTCATGAATTCAGTGCTTGGATTGAGTCCTACAAATATTGCAAAACTCTTAGATACTGCTGGAGAAAGCCAATCAAGCGATGCTGCTAACGAGGCGGCACAAGCTGCAATGAAAGCAGTAGAAGAAGCTTCAGCGGGAATCAGTACTGATGATGCGGGTGTGGCTGATGCCGCTAGTGCCATGTATCAACTTTATAGTGCCGTCAATCGTCAATCTCATGAAGCGTCTGAAGAAGAGGTGGATGCTGTTTATGCAGATGCACAAGACGCGGCTAAAAAAGCAGTTGAAGATGATGAAGACTATGCCACTAGCCAAACTTCTGATGTTGCCGATCAGGAAGATGATAACGTTGAAGCTGAGTCTGAAGACGCATCAGCAGAGCGTCAGAAAATTTTAACTGAACAACAATGTGAAGACTTAACAAAAGCAAAAGCTAATCCACGTTTTGGTGATGTGGAATATTGTCAGTATCATTATGAAGTTGATGTTTTAAGTGCTGAACCAAAGGATGATGGATCTTCAGCCAGTAAAGCTTTACAGCAGCAAAGTAATGCAGCGCTTGTCAAAACCTTTACAGGCTATGCCAAAGACCAGTTGGTTGATGCTCAACAATTTAAACAATTGTGGAATCAACATCATACTGAAGTTGAAGCCAGTTTGCCGCCTAAAAACAAGCGTAATCCTTTAATCGTCGATCTGACTTTAGATAACAAAGGTCGGGCGGTAAAAGCAGATTATGATTTGGGTGTGGATTTTGATAAATTAAATCGTAAACTGAATGTTAAGATGGATATGCAATTCCTTAATTATGGAAATGCCAGCAAGATCGATCAGAGTGTTTTACAGCAAGCCAAACCATTTAAAGATATCTTTAAAGGCAGCATTATGGAGCAAGCTGTAGGCGGTATTGCGGGTGTTTCAGGTAGTCATTCAGAGCAAAAATATTTAACTTTAGATGAGCGTTTGGCGCAGTTGGCTGAACAAGTATTTGCACAAACGGGTTCGTATGAAAAAACCTATAAAGCCGTATTTATTGCCAAACTGACTGCAGAAAAACCTGAGCTAATCAAACAATATTCTGCTCAAGATTTACAAGAAATTGCGACAGTCTACGCTTATTCTTATTCTGATGAAGAGATTTACAATCCGAAAGGTCAGGCTTTAAAACAGATCCAAGCTTTACAGAAAAAGCATCATTTGGAAGATGACCACCAATATGATGATGGGCTTGGAAATGCTGTTGATGAGATCGTGGCTAAAGTCTGGAAAGATAAACAAAGTGTTTTAGAAATTCAGAATTTAGTCAAAAAATACAAAACCACTGAAGCCGTTTTTGCGCAATATTATATGCAGAAGTTTGAAGCGGAAAATGAGATTGAAAAAGGGCAACGTGCTGACTTTATCAAAACAGCGAAGATTTTAGCCAAGTCTTATACTGCGTTTAAACGCAATAAATTTAACGATCAAGTTGTTGCTGGCTTAGATCAAGACGCGACTGAATTTATTGATTATGATTTATTTAAGCAAACCTATCAGATCTTGAGTGATGCCAAGTTAAAGTAATTGATCTTGGTGTTGTTAAAAAGAACCTCAATTGAGGTTCTTTTTTATGGATTTTTTGAAACAAAGATATATCTATGATTAAAGAAAATCTTTTAAATTCGGACGGACCCCATTCCAAATATAAAATGCTTCTATGGCTTGCCCAACCAACATCCCGAAGCCTTCTGAGCTTGGAATCTGGCGCGCTTTGGCTTGATCGATAAAGCTTGAAGGTTTGCCATAGGCCATTTCATAAGCATGGTGAAAGGTTAAGGTTTCAGGAAGAATCAGTGCATCACCCGTTAAGCTTGCCGAAGTCGCATTGATAACAAGATCAAATTGTCCATCTAATTCATCTAGGCTACAAGCGAAAAGTTCTGCTTCAGGAACAGCGCTTTGTAAATCGGCCACCAATTGTTCCGCACGTGAACGGGTACGGTTGGCAATCACAATCTTTTTAGCTCCCGCTTTTACCAGAGGGTAAACCACACCGCGAGTTGCACCGCCTGCACCAATAATCAAAATATCTGCGTTGTCTAAAGTCCAGTCTAGCGCTTTAATCGCATCGACTAAACCTTGCCCATCTGTATTGTCACCATGCAATACCCCGTTTTCCATCCAAAGCGTATTGACCGCCTTGGCGATTTTTGCACGTTCTGTCAGTTGTTGGCATAAGGCAAAAGCTTGTTCTTTAAATGGCACAGTAACATTCATACCTACACCATTGTGAGCAAAGAATTCAGTTACACTTGCGGTAAAGCCATCGAGTGGAGCAAGACGTTTTACATAGTTGAGATCAATACCAGTCTTTTCTGCAAAGGCATGGTGTAGTTCAGGTGAACGAGAGTGTTCAATCGGATTTCCAATGACTGCGAAAAGTTTACTCATGCCAAATGTCCAAGTATTGATTGTGTTGATTTTTAGAGAATGGCAACAATATACGTGAAAATGGGTGAGACAACCAAATTATATGCGGTTTAGCTTATGCTAAAATTTGAATAAATTGATGATTTAGAACGTTTTTTAATCGCGCTAAAGCTTGTTTTTAAGAGGAAGGTTTTGAGGGAAATGTTGTGCTTCAAAATGATGTTTTATGGATTGCAAACTGACTCTAAGAAATCAAGAAAAATCATAGCAAAAACAACGAGAAAACCAGCAGATAAAACAACACTAGAAGTAATTGAGATACTGTCAGAAAGAAGGTCTTTGGAAATGATGGTGGTTGAAATGGAGCATGCTAATAAAAATAAAATACTGAATGAAAGACTAACCTTGTGATTTTCTAATAAATTCCTCATACCTACCTCTGGTTTCTACTGCTATAATATTCTTTAAACGCTAAGACTTTTTTCAAAAAAATTAAGGAAATTTTAAGGTTGGTATCTTAGCTCAAGTTTGAGCATATATTAAATTAAAAAAGTATTCTTATCGTGAATTATTCTCATTTTAATTGTGAGTAAATCTTTCAAGCGTTATTTTCTCAGAAGTATTCAGCGGTTTAAGTGAAAAAGCTATCTTGAATGAAAGATAGCTTTTTAAACGATGAAGCATAAATGGCGGGAGATTATTTTAATATCGACAACCAGTCTTTAGGCTTTAAATAATGATCAGTGAGGCATTTTTCTGGGCTATTTTCATCCCATTCTGGGCGATAAGACCATGCTGCAAGCGGTGGCATACTGACCAGAATAGATTCAATTCGACCACCAGTTTGTAAGCCAAATAAAGTCCCGCGATCATAAACCAAATTATATTCAACATAGCGACCACGACGATACAGTTGGAAGTCTCGTTGAGCTTGTGTAAATGATTTATCCTGATTTCTTTGGAAAATAGGCAAAATAGCATTTAAATAACCATTAGCGACCGCTTGGATATATTCAAAGCATTTTTCAAAATCCCATTGATTTAAATCATCAAAAAACAAACCCCCAATGCCACGTTGTTCATCACGATGTTTTAAATAGAAATAATCATCACACCATTGTTTATGTTCCGCATAAATTTCTTCACCAAACGGTGCGCACAGATCAAATGCTGTTTGGTGCCAAGATAAAACGTCTTCATCATTTGGGTAAAAAGGCGTGAGGTCAAAACCACCACCAAACCACCAAATTGGTGCTTGTCCTTCAGGTTCTGCAACAAATAGCCGTACATTGGCGTGAGATGTTGGAACATTGGGATTTGTTGGATGAATGACCAAAGAAACACCCAAGGCTTGTGCTTTGGCTCCAGCAATTGCTGGATGTCGTTCTGTTGCTGAAGCTGGCAGTTTGGAAATGTTGATGTGAGAAAACATCACCCCGCCTTTTTCGATCACAGTACCATTCTGTAGAACACGTGAACGACCACCACCGCCTTCAGGGCGTTGCCAGTCATCAATTTCAAATGTTGCAGTGCTGTGGCCTAATTTTTCTTGTTGCTCTAGGGCAGAGCAGATTCGAGCTTGTAAATTTATTAGGAAATCACGAACACGTTGAATATCTGCAGAAGTCGGGTTTTGCATGATCATCCTCAAAGGAGAATTGAAAAATTTTCTACATCAAAACATAAAACGCTAAAAAAACAAAACCAAGTCATCATAAAGGCATGTTTTGAACTTGGCGTGAATGAATCGAATGAGACTAAAAAATCTTTGGGTATCGCGGATACACGCTAGGCAATCCCGAGCAATTCGCTAGGTTGAAATCTATCCTTAAGCTCAGCACAATGTATTGAGGATAAATTCAATTTTTGGGTTTATTGCATTCTGAATGTTAATTGCGTATCGAGCAGTGAATATGAGTTGTTCTTTGATTCAAAAATACAATGTTGCTGGACCCCGTTATACCAGTTATCCAACGGTTCCATATTGGGAGGAGGCATCATTTTCACTGCAACAATGGAAACAGACCTTAAAGCGCTCTTTTGATGAGTCTAATCACGTTGAAGGCATCAGTCTTTATATTCATTTACCATTTTGTGAAAGTCTATGTACATTTTGCGGATGCCATAAAAAAGTCACGAAACGGCATGATGTTGAACAACCCTATATTCAAGCCGTTTTAAAAGAATGGGACTTATATTGTCAGTTGTTAGCAGACAGACCCATCATTAAAGAAATCCATTTGGGTGGTGGAACACCAACATTTTTTTCAGTTAAGCATTTACAACAATTAATTCAGGGTATTTTAGCCAAAGCCAATATTGCGGCTGGTTATGAATTTAGTTTTGAAGGGCATCCTAATAATACCACGCGAGAACACTTACAAGCCTTGTATGAGCTCGGTTTTCGCCGTGTCAGCTATGGGGTGCAAGACTATAATGAGACTGTTCAGAAGGCCATTCATCGTGTCCAGCCCTTTGAAAATGTAGAAAGAGTGACGCAATGGGCACGTGACATTGGCTATACATCGATTTCCCATGATCTGGTTTTTGGTTTGCCATTTCAAAATTTAGCAGATGTGTTGCATACCATTGATTTGACTAATACGTTAATGCCAGATCGCTTGGCTTTTTATAGTTATGCGCATGTGCCTTGGATTAAGGGTAATGGACAGCGTGGGTTTAAAGATCATGATGTGCCCAAAGATGGAATGAAGCGAACCCTGTATGAAGAAGGGAAAAAGCAACTTTTAGCCCATGGTTATCATGAGATTGGGATGGATCATTTTGCTTTAGATCGAGATGAGATGTATCAAGCATTTCATGCAGGTACTTTGCATCGTAATTTTATGGGCTATACCTCATCAAAAACACAAGTCATGATCGGATTGGGCCTATCTTCAATCAGTGATAGTTGGTATAGCTTTGCACAGAATGAAAAAAATTTAGAAGCCTATTACAGCTGTCTTGAAAATGATGAAATTCCTGTGGTGAAAGGGCATGTGTTAAGTGTCGAAGATTTAAAGATTCGTCAGCATATTTTGAATTTGATGTGTACCTTTCAAACCTCTTGGTCAGATCAAACGATGGATTTTGCTGAGCGTGGTGATGTGATTCAACAGCTTGTTGAAATGCAGCATGATGGTTTATTGAACATTGAAGCGGATCGGATTGTGATCACGGAGCAAGGGAAGCCTTTTGTCCGTAATATTTGTATGGCGTTTGATTTGCATTTAAAGCGTAGAAAGCCTGAAACGCAAATTTTCTCGATGACGATTTGATATCAATTAATTAAGCTGATTTTGTATCAACTTGAGTCATACATGTTGGTTCTATCGAGGGGCGACAGGGATGTCGCCCCATTGTGTGTGGAACTAGGACTGAGCTCTCACTCAACAGAAGATTTTATCATTTCTATCTGAGCAAGACGTCTATGATTAAAAATCATCTTTCTCATACATATGTGACATACGATCATGTTTGGTTTTTAAATAATCTTCATTGAACTTATTTAAGCCGACTGTCAACGGTACACGGTCTAATACGTCAATACCTAAATCTGTTAAAGCTTTTAATTTTAATGGATTGTTGGTAATTAGCCTGACTTGTTTAACCTGTAAATGATCGAGCATGATGCTACACATATCATATTTACGTGCATCAGCAGGTAGGTTTAACAATAAATTTGCATCGACAGTATCATGCCCTTGATCTTGCAAAGCATAAGCACGGATTTTATTGGTCAAACCAATACCACGACCTTCTTGGCGCAAATATAAAATCACACCTTGGCCTGCATCATTCATCATTTTCATGGTGTTGTGCAATTGAGGGCCACAGTCACATTTTAATGAACCAAAGGCATCGCCAGTTAAACATTCTGAATGAATACGAACTAAAACGGGGTTTGTAGGCGCGATTTCTAAACCCTTAGAAAGAGCAACATGCTCTTCACCTGTTTGTGGATCTTGAAATACAGAAATTTTAAAATCACCATAAGCAGTGGGTAATTTTGAAGTGGCAACAAACTCTATTGACACAGAATCTTCCATCTATTTGTTTAGAAATTGGCTAAAGTATAGCGTAATGCTTGGACATTGGTAGGTTTGTAAAGCATGTTTTTATAGATAACATTGCTATAAAAATTTCTTTTTTGTATAAAGCACACGATAATAGTTGATATGTAGATAGATTATTCATGATAATTGACACCAAGAGCACACTTGCTGACTTGGAAGTTCCAATGACGCATCATTATAAATGTGGCTGATTGAATGTGATATCATTGGTTCTCACAATCATGCTAACCCGTTTACCTAGCTAGATTTGCCAGGCTTTAGAAGGCTTTGCCACATATGTTGTATACCGAAATACCTAGTCATCGTCCTGTTACGCCTTTGTTGAATGAAATTAATCATCCTCAACAATTACGTCAGTTTGAGCAAAGCCAATTGCCGCAGGTCGCAGACGAATTGCGTCAATTTATTTTGTATGCTGCTGGACAAAGTGGCGGGCATTTTGGTGCAAACCTTGGCGTTATAGAATTAACAGTCGCCTTACACTATTGTTTTGAAACTCCACGAGATCGTTTAGTTTGGGATGTGGGCCATCAAGCGTATCCACATAAAGTCCTTACAGGACGGCGTGAGCAATTGATGACCATCCGTTCTAAAGATGGATTGGCGGCTTTTCCAGCACGGGATGAATCTGAATTTGACACTTTTGGTGTAGGACATTCATCGACTGCAATTTCTGCTGGCTTGGGTATGGCTTTGGCACGTCGTTATCAAAAAGACCCTTGTGAAGTTGTTGCCATCGTTGGTGATGGTGCGATGACTGCTGGAATGGCATTTGAAGCCATGAATGATGCAGTGGCGCATAATGCTGATTTGATGGTGGTGCTCAATGACAATGATATGTCGATTTCATGTAGCACGGGTGGTTTTGCAAAGCATTTAGCTGCAATTTGGGAACAAGGGCAATTCATCAATATTGATGAAGAAGGGCAAGCTTTTGTACAGGATTGCCCTGAATGGAACTACAACTCTCGTTTACATCAATCTGCGACTGATGCTGCGGATAATCTATTTAAAGCCATTGGTTTTGATTATTTTGGCCCATTTGATGGCCATGATGTGGAGCAATTGGTACAAGTCTTTAATGCGCTGAAAAAGCGTAAAGGGCCACGCCTGATCCATGTTTATACCGTGAAAGGTAAGGGTTTTGCACCTGCTGAAGCGGATCAAATTAAATATCATGCGATTGGCAAAATTAATGCATCAGCAACTAAAAATGTAGCGCCAAAATATTCAGATGTATTTGGGCAATGGCTTTGTGATGAAGCTACACAAGACGACAGATTACTCGCAATTACGCCTGCCATGTGTGAAGGCTCAGGCATGGTACAGTTTGCTAAACAATTTCCAGAGCGTTACTTTGATGTTGCAATTGCAGAACAGCATGCCGTGACATTAGCTGCGGGTATGGCATGTGAAGGATTGAAGCCAGTTGTGGCGATTTATTCAACCTTCCTGCAACGCGGTTATGACCAATTGATTCATGATGTTGCTTTACAAAATCTTGATGTGACCTTTGGTATTGATCGTGCAGGTTTAGTCGGTGAAGATGGTCCTACGCATGCTGGTGCGTATGATTATGCTTATATGCGTACCGTACCCAATATGGTGATCATGGCGCCAAAAGACGAAAACGAATGTCGTCAAATGTTGCATACAGCATATCTATACAAAGGCCCAACTGCAGTACGTTATCCACGCGGTAATGGTTTAGGTGTAGAAATTCAACAACAGTTGATTGAGCTGGAAGTTGGTAAAGCTGAAGTATTGTTAGAACTCAATACTGAACACGAAGAAGGTATCACGATTTTGGCCTTTGGTAGTCGAGTTCAACCTGCGCTTGAATCAGCAAAACAACTGGCACCAAAGTTGGGTATTGCAATTCGTGTGATCAATATGCGTTTTGTGAAACCATTGGATGAACAGATTATTCGTGATTTGGCAGACAAAACTCACTTATTTGTAACTGTTGAAGAACATGCTGTAATGGCGGGTGCAGGTAGTGCGGTAAATGAGTTCTTGGCACAGGCGCAAATTGTGAAGCCAATTTTAAACCTAGGTTTACCTGATGAATTCCTCGCACAAGCAAGCCATTCTGAAATGCTCCAAGACTGTGGTTTAGATGTAAAAGGTATTCAAAACTCGATTGAACAGGCTTGGTTAAAGCTGGTACAACACGTTTAACCTCATGTAAAAGTTAAAGTTGTAAAATTTTAGCAACAAAATTTCCCAAAAAGCGCCGATATTTGCTAAAATGTCGGCGCTTTTATGCATTATTCTTTATCAGTATCTTCAAATTTGTAGTGGGTGTTCAATGGAACCTATGGTGGTGATGGCTGCGCGTGCGGCTCAGTTAGTTGGTCAAGAGCTTTTAAAAGCGCATCAAAATCGTCATAAACTCGATCTACAAGTCGAAGAAAAAGGTATTGATGGTCCAGTAACTCGTGTAGATCGTTATATCGAGCAGTTGACTATTGATACGCTTCGTAAAAGTTATAAAAATCACAGCTTCCTTGGTGAAGAGTTTGGGCTACAAGAAGGTAAAGGTCACGATGCTGATTGGTGTTGGGTGATTGATCCTCTTGATGGTACTTTAAACTTTATCAATGCTTTCCCACATTTCTGTGTATCTATTGCAGTTCAACATAAAGGTGTAACTCAACACGGTGTTATCTATGACCCTGTGAAAGATGAGCTATTCTCTGCAAGTCGTGGTCGTGGCGCAATGTTGAATCAACGTCGTATTCGTGTGAATGTTAAAGACAGTCTTGAAAATACCTTTATGGGTGTAGGTCATGCTTACCGCGCTAAACGTAATGGTGAGATTGTTTCTTATGCGAAAAACCATTTTGAATCATTATTAAATGTAACTGAAGCTGGCGCACAATATCGTCGTGCAGGTTCTGCTGCATTGGACTTGGCTTATGTTGCGGCTGGTCGTTTAGATGGTTATTTTGAACTCGGTTTAAAACCTTGGGATATCGCAGCAGGCGAACTTATGGTGAAAGAAGCGGGTGGTACAGTCGTTGATGCTCGTGGTGGTTCAGATTCTATGGAAAATGGTCAAGTGATTGCTTGTTCTATGAAAATGTTAAAACCATTGATGCAAGCTGTTGTTCCTGCTTGGGGTGAAGCTGCGAAGTAATTTATACTTGTGTAGATTGAGTTTTAAAAAGCCTTCATCTTTATGAGGGCTTTTTTATGGGTTGCGATTTAATGCGATACTATCAATAGTGAATGTCGTTGTTTAAACTTTCGTGATTGCAAGACCTAGCGAATAGTACTTATATAAAAATAATACAACTTATTGGGGGACGCTAAGAGTGCATATCATTGGCAATCCAATACGATTATTCTAGGCGAGTTTACCGTGGAGTGTTTAGCGGTAGCTGTAGCAGATATTTTTGAGGATGAAAGTTTAGCTGTAGATCAAGTTTTTTATTTAATTCCTGATGATAATGAATGACTTAATACAATACAGGAAAAAACAATAAAACTTCGTGACATTATTATAAATTCTGCTATACTCTGCGCACGCACTAAATTTCGTTCATTACCTGAACATTTCTCTTCTATATTGTGTATGCGCGTCCGGTCCAAAGAGAGGACAATATTTCGCGCCCCACCCAATCGCTTAAGCGATTCCTTCAGGTTGCGGCTGTTATCAAATGTGCGTTATACGCATCGTCGTTCTCGGATCGCCGCTGATTCTATATTTTCAGCGATTATTGCTGTGCCGCTTTTTGCCGATGTCCATCAGACCATATATTAATGGAGCACCCACATTAGGGTGAATATCTCTATGAGCAAAACTTTTGCTGAATTTTCATTAGACGAGTCGCTACAGAAAGCACTCGAGAGTCTTGGTTTTACTACGCCGACTCCTGTTCAAGAACTATCTATTCCAGCGGCTTTAGAAGGAAAAGACCTTCTAGTATCAAGCCAAACTGGTTCTGGTAAAACTGCTGCATTCTTACTCCCTACGTTAAACGCTTTAGCTGGTCAAGATACTTTTGTACCATTTAAAGATCGTATGAAAGCAGTAACTCAACCAAATATCTTGGTGATTTCACCTACTCGTGAACTTGCACAACAAGTATGTCAAGATGCGATTGCATTTGTACGCCACATGAAAGGTGTACGTGTTGCAGCAATCATGGGTGGTATGCCTTTTGGTAAGCAAATCCAACAATTAAAAGGTGCACAAGTTGTTGTTGCGACTCCAGGTCGTTTACTTGATCTTGTAAACCGTCGTCAAATTAAACTTGATTTAGTTGATGCTTTAATCGTCGATGAAGCTGACCGTATGCTTGACTTAGGTTTCTCTGAAGACCTAGAAGCAATCAGCGATTTAGCTTTAAATCGTAAACAAACATTAATGTTCTCTGCAACATTTGCACCACGTATCATTAATCTTGCTGAACGCATGATGAACGAACCTGAACGTATTGCAATTGAAACAGGTCATTCTACAAATACTGATATTACCCAAACTTTACATTGGACTGATGGCTTTGAGCATAAGAAAAAATTGCTTACGCATTGGTTAAATGAAGAAGACGTAGATCAAGCAGTTGTATTTGCTTCAACTCAAGAAGATACAGATATGCTTGCTGAAGAGCTTGCAGAAGCTGGTCTTTCAGTTGTTGCGCTTCATGGTGCTATGCCACAAACTGTACGTAACCGTCGTTTACGCAGTATTCGTGAAGGTCGTGCAAAAATTCTTGTTGCTACAGACGTAGCTGCTCGTGGTCTTGACGTACCAACAATCTCTCACGTAATTAACTTCGGTCTTCCAATGAAGAATGAAGATTATGTGCATCGTATTGGTCGTACAGGTCGTGCGGGTCGTACTGGTAAAGCAATCACTTTAGCAACTTACCGTGAACGCGGTAAGATCCGTGCTTTAGAAGATTATTTAGAAGCGCGTTTAAATGTTTCTGAAATCGAAGGTTTAGAGCCATCTCCACCTCCAGCTCGCGGTAGTCGTGATGGTGGCGGTCGTGGTCGTAGTAACGGTGGCGGTCGTCGTGATGGCGGTCGTGGCGGTTTCGGTGGTGGTCGTCGTTTTGAAGGTGAATCAAACTTCAAACGTCGTGAAGGCGGTGATGATCGTCCACGTCGTAGCTTCGATGACAAACCACGTGGTGATCGTCCATCTTATGGTGATGATCGTCCTAAGCGTGATTTTGGTGATCGTCCACCACGCCGTGAAGGTGGTTTCGGTGATCGTCCACAACGTTCATTCGGTGGTGAAGACCGTCCTAAGCGTGATTTTGGTGATCGTCCACCACGTCGTGAAGGTGGCTTCGGTGACCGTCCACAACGTTCATTCGGTGGCGAAGATCGTCCTAAGCGTGATTTCAACTCTGATCGTCCACGTCGTGAAGGCGGTTTTAACGATAAACCTCGTTTTAACTCGAATGATGACAACCGTGGTAACAGCGTAGATTACAAACCACGTCGTGAAGGCAGTTTTGCTGATCGTCCTAAGCGTGATTTTGGTGATCGTCCACCACGTCGTGAAGGTGGTTTCGGTGACCGTCCACAACGTTCTTTCGGTGATGATCGTCCTAAGCGTTCATTCGGTGGTGAAGACCGTCCGAAGCGTGAATTTAATTCAGATCGTCCTAAACGTGCGTTTGGCGGTGAAGATCGTCCTAAGCGTGAATTTGGTGGTGAAGACCGTCCAAAACGTGAATTCAATGCAGACCGTCCGCGTCGCAAATTCAACGATTAATTAGATATTTTTAATAAAAAACCAGCCTTCAGGCTGGTTTTTTATTGCAAGTTAAAAAGTATTTGGTAGAATAAAGTGTGACATAGTTCAATTTATTTAATAAAACAGTTAGACTTAACTTATGAAAAATTGAATCTAATAAAGTTGATGATTTCTTTGAGGTAATTATGTTATATATGTTCTCACTTTTATTGATCTCAAATGTTGGGTACTTTTTTTATAGCCTGCTTTTTAGATAATCTATTTGCTCATTAAATAAAATTTAAAAGTAAAAAACTAAAAAATAGCCCAAGTAACATTGTTTATAAAGATGAATATTCTTTATGATTTTTTATTATCTTTTAATTACAAAACATATAGATATTTAAGAGTATAGTATGTGGGCTGATAAATGCAGGAAAAAGTTCAGCTATGAATAAACACAGTCATTCCGAAGCTGAAGCTTTAATTGAAGTCAAAAATTTAAGTTTTAACCGAGGTGAACGCGTTATCTACGATAATGTGAGTTTGCAGATTCGTCGTGGGCAAATTACCGCAATCATGGGACCATCTGGAACGGGTAAAACAACCTTATTACGGCTCATTGGTGGTCAGCTTAGCCCAGATGCTGGTGAAGTACGACTTGATGGGAAAAACATTGCTTCGATGTCACGTAATGAGCTTTTTGCTGCACGTGCGCGTATGGGGATGTTATTTCAGAGTGGTGCGTTATTTACCGACATGACCGTCTATGAAAATGTTGCTTTTCCAATTCGCGCACATACAAAATTACCAGAAAATTTAATTGCTGAGTTGGTGGCACTAAAATTAGAGTCGGTTGGTTTGCGTGGTGCTGAAAAGTTAATGCCCGCAGAACTTTCTGGCGGGATGAATCGACGCGTGGCGCTTGCTCGTGCGATTGCGCTTGACCCAGACTTGATTATGTATGACGAACCCTTTGCTGGGCAAGATCCGATTGTGATGGGGGTTTTGACCCGATTAATTCGATCATTACGTGATGCTTTAGATCTAACAACAATTATTGTTTCACATGATGTTGATGAAACATTATCAATTGCTGACTATATTTATGTTGTGGCTGAAGGTAAGGTGCAAGGCGAGGGGACACCTGAGCAATTGCAACAACACGCTTCTCCATTTGTACAGCAATTTTTAACAGGTTCGGTTGAAGGTCCTGTTGATTATCAATTTAGTCATCAAGCCTATTTAAGTAATGAGGTTAGTTCATGAATGCTATTGCCTTATTGGGTAGACGCGTTCTAGAACGTGTTCAGGGCATTGGTGTTGCAATGCTCATGTTGTTGCGCATTTTATTCTCTTTGCCAACAATACTTGGTGTAAAACTTTTCATTTATCAGATGTATCGAGTAGGCGTACTGTCTTTATTGATCATTGCTGTATCTGGTCTGTTCATTGGTGCAGTACTCGGTTTGCAGATGTATAACATCTTGGTCACTTTTGGTAGTGAAGCCATGTTGGGCGCGGCTGTGGCTTTAACCTTGTTACGTGAACTTGCGCCTGTTGTGGCTGCCTTGCTTTTTGCTGGTCGTGCTGGCTCTGCTTTGACTGCTGAAATTGGCCTAATGAAGGCAACTGAACAATTATCCAGTATGGAAATGATCGGTGTTGATCCGTTAAAGCGTGTGATTTCTCCACGTTTATGGGCAGGTATTGTGAGTTTACCGATGCTGTCTGTGATCTTTGCTGCGATTGGTATTATGGGTGGCAAAATGGTCGGTGTTGATTTTCTTGGCGCAGACGAAGGCTCATACTGGAGTGGTATTCTGAGTAGCACCCAGTTTATGAAAGATGTGTTTAACGGGACCATCATTAAAAGTTTAGTATTCGCTTTAATTTGTACTTGGATTGCGGTGTATCAAGGTTATGCTTGTGAACCAACATCTGAAGGTATCGCAACATCTACGACACGTACTGTTGTGTATTCATCGTTATGTGTTTTAGGTTTTGATTTCGTGTTGACTGCGGTCATGTTCGGAGGTGTTTAATGAAATCACGTGCTAGTGAGCTGACCGTCGGTATTTTTGTCATCATTTTTGGTCTTGCTCTATTCTTTTTAGCCATGAAAGTGAGTGGCTTGGTCGGTACAAACTTAAAAGACAGTTATGAAATGACTGCAACATTCGACAATGTGAATGGTTTAAAACCGCGTGCCAAGGTGACCATGAGTGGTGTTAAAATTGGACAAGTTGATGCGATTACACTTGATCCTGTGACACGTCATGCAACGGTTAGATTCGATTTGGATGGTTCATTGACCACCTTCAATGCAGAACAGTTGAAAAAAGTAAAAGAAAATGCGCTAGGTGATTTACATTACAGTGCTGATTATCAGGCTGCGACACCTGAGAAACAAAAAGAAATGGAAACGCAACTGTTAGGTAACATGAAATCCATCACAAATATTGATGAAGATGCTTACATAATGGTCGCAACCAATGGTCTTTTAGGCGAAAAATATTTGAAAATCGTACCAGGCGGCGGCATTAACTACATTAAACGTGGTGAAAGCATTGAAAATACCCAAGGTACGATGGATCTAGAAGATTTGATTACCAAATTTATTACGGGTGGTGCAGGAAAATCATCAACTGGCGCATCGGAAGCTAAAGATGCATCTGCATCCACTGAAACAACTGATGCTCAAACTTCATTTGTTGAATAGGCATTAGAGGAGTTATTGAAAATGAACATGCTGTTAAAACAAACTTTTACTGCAACTATTTTGGCAACTATGGTGGCGACTGCGGCTCAAGCTGCTCCAGCAGAAGCACCACCAGCATTTGTTAAACGTGTTGCTGATGGCCTGATTTCGCGCTTAAAAGCAGATCAAGGTAAATTGCAAAACCCTGCTACTGTGAAAGCGATTGTTCGCCAAAACCTTGATCCTTATGTCGATGGTCAAGCGTTTACACGTATTGTGATGGGAACTTATGCAAATAGCAGTACCCCTGCTCAACGTGCGCAATTTGAACAAAACTTCCGTAATACTTTGATTGAGAATTATGGTAGCGCATTTGCGAAGTATTCAAATCAATCGTATTCAATGCGTCCGTATAAGGCAACCAACAGCAAGTTTCCTGTCGTTACTTTAGACTTCAATAATAATGGCGAAAAGATCCCTGTATCTTTCCAATTGTCTGATGCAGGTAGCCAATGGAAAGTACGTAATTTGAATGTGTCAGGTATCGATCTAGGTTTGCAATTCCGTAACCAATTTGCTGCGAACGTGCAACGTAATGGCGGCAATATTGATAAAGCAATTGCAACATTCAAGCCTGATGCAGACGCTGCTGTTAAGAAGTAAGCTCATAACATAGATAGGTGCAAGCGAGTGATTGAATTTAAAAATCAGGAATTATATGTTAGCGGTAAAATTGCTTACGAGAATGCTGAAAGCTATTATTTAAATGGTTTGAAAGTGATTCAAAATGAGAAAAATTTTCCAATAACTGTGAATCTATCACAGCTTGAACATGGCAGTACCCTTGCTTTATCTGTGTTTGTGCAGTGGTTACGTCAAACACCAAATCTTCAGGGACTCCAGTTTAAAGCAGTGCCTGAAAAGATGATGAAAATTATTCAAGCTTGCCATTTGCAAGATGACTTGAAATTAATTTAGCCTATGCAAGATTGATGTAAAAAAGCACCTAAAGGTGCTTTTTTATTAACTCATTTTTCTTTCTGCTTTGAGCAGTGGTAAATCTCAACTCAATCCAATAAGTGGAAGACGGTATTTAAATCCATTTCTTCCATCTAAAGTAAGCCAAAGGCCCCACGAAGAAAGCAATTAAGATGGTAATTACCACATAAAAGCTCCAGTGGCCATGGGCAAATGGCAGAATCTCAGTGTTCATCCCATAAATACTGGCAATCAACATCGGTGGCGCAAGCATACTGGGTAAGATAGAGAATCGACGAATGGTATCGTTCTGTTCAGTGTTAATAAATCCAGAAGTGGTATCAAGCAAGAATCGAACTTTTTGAAACAAGAACGCATCATGTTCTACAAGGGAGCGTACATCCTCACTCAACTCTCGAATATCTGCATCATAGATATGGCTCCCCAATGCGCGAGGACGAGACAAAAAGGTCAAGACACGACGTAAGTCAATCAGACAAAGTTGCGCTTTTCCAAGCATATCTTCCTTTTGTGCTAAACGAGTAATCATGTCATCTAAATCTAAAATCATTTCACGATGACGTACGTTGAGGACTTCTGTGGAATACAACTCTAAGTCTTTGTGGATATCTTCCAAGATATCCGCAAGCTCATCTAGTTTTGCTTCTAATAAGCCTAAAAGAATCCACGTCGGATCTTTATATTCAATTTCATAGTCATTACGACGTGCACGTGCGCGAAAGGCGCGAAAGGCAACCAGCTTTTCACCACGTAAGGTAAATAAGCGGTCTTTATGCAAAATGAATGCAACCGTTTGCACATTGGCAAGCATGTTTGAAGTATCTTCGGGATCGCCTTCAACTTGGTAATTTTTATTTTTTGTTAAAAAATAAGTACTGATATGTAGAATCCCATCATCATCACGGTAGAATCGTGCAGAGGATGAAATGTCTTCTAAAGATTTAAGAGTTGGTAAATTTTGCTGGTAAGCATCTAAAACCCATTCTTGTTCTTCTTGTGAAGGTGCAATGAGGTCAACCCATACCAATTCAGGATGTAGGTCGAATCCACCATTAATTGTTGCATCTTCTAAGCTACCGCGCTCAGTGGCGTAAAAGGCTTCAAGCATTATGTCTTTTCTCCCTTGCGCAGTGTGGTGTCGATTTGATGTGTGTATTTTAGACAAGGATTTTAGGAAAAACACTCATTACATTGCTGTTTTGTAAAAAAAATCTTGATTGGTCGTCTGCATTTTTAGCATGACAAAATTAAAGTTAGGTTAAATTTATGAATTCTATTGCTATTTTTTGTGGTTCATCATTAGGTACGGATCAAATTTTTGCTGATGTTGCAGAGCTGACTGGTGAAACAATCGCCAAGCAAGGGAAAACTTTGGTCTATGGTGGTGGCCGTTCAGGCTTAATGGGCATCGTTGCTGACAGCGCTTTGGCAGCAGGAGGCAAAGTGATTGGTGTGATCCCTCAGGGATTGGTCGATCGTGAATTGGCACATCCAGATTTGACCGAGTTGTATATTGTTAAAAATATGCATGAACGTAAAACAAAAATGTCTGAACTTTCCGATGGCTTTATTGCATTGCCTGGTGGTGCAGGAACCATTGAAGAAATTTTTGAGCAATGGACGTGGGCACAATTGGGAATTCATTTAAAACCTTGTGCATTTTTAAATGTTGAAGGTTTTTATGATGATTTATTGAAATTTATTCAACTGACGACAGACAAAGGTTTTTCTAAAGCGCGTTTTACAGATCAGTTGATTGATTCTGCTTCGATCGAAGATATTTTAACCCAGTTTAGTCACTATCAAGCACCAGAACCAAAATGGGGTGTAAAAGAACGTGAAGAATTGGTTAAATTGGATCAAGCAGATCGTACATTTGGTTAAAAACTAAAACACAATATATTGTTTTTAAATTTATTGCTGTCACAATATATTGTGTTTTTATTCTATTTTAAAACTTTATGAATGTAATTACTGTCGCGGCAGCTGTGATTTTGAATGATAAAAATCAATTGCTCTTGGTGAGAAAGCAAAATACACAATTTTTTATGCAGGTTGGTGGAAAGCTTGAACCCAATGAACCACCTGAGCAGACCATGTTGCGTGAGATTTTAGAAGAAATTAGTGTTCAAGCAGAGATTACTCAGTTTATTGGGCGTTTTGAAACAAAAGCAGCCAATGAAGCAGACTTTCAATTGGTGAGTTATCTCTATCAAGTTGACGTAGAGCAAACACCAAAAATTAATGCAGAAATTGCTGAAATGAAATGGATTGATTTGGATGATGCGCAAACGCTTTTAGCGCCATTGACCAAAGAGATCGTCATCCCATGGTGTAAAGCAAATTTAATTCATTCATAATTTTCTCTATCTTTGCTTCACAGTGTTTATATCGATGAGCGATGATGAAAATTTATTGAGCTGCGGCAATACAGACACTATAAATCTGCTGGCAGCCCAAGTTTTCTAAAGCAAGGGTTAAAGCATGTATTGAGCTGCCTGTGGTCACGACATCGTCAATAATCAGTACTTTTTTATATTTTCTTTTTTCTGTTTTGATCATTTTAAATTGATATTCAATATTTTCTAAGCGCTCAATTCTACTTAAACCTTTTTGTGAGTGTTGCGCCTCTCGAATCACGGGTTGCCATACAGGGATATTTAATTGTCTTGCCATGATTTTGGCGATAATCAGCATTTGATTGTAGCCTCGTTCTTTTAAACGAGCTGTAGAAATCGGCATAGGAACGATGGCTTGAATTCTAGGTAAAGTTAAATTCAATAAACTGTGTGCCAATAGCGTCTGATATTGCAGTTGCTGTTCATATTTGTAGACTTGGATGATGCGATCAATTGGGAAGTCGTAACGGTGAGCACAAACAATCTGGTGTTGATGCCGTTCTATATGCTGCTTATACCAAGGAAGTTCGTTCCAACACGTGTTACAAAGGGAATGCTGTTGTTGTCGGTCTATTCCACAAAGGAGGCAAGGGGAAAGGCTTTGTATGCTTTTATGGAGAAGTTGGTTGATAAATTGGAGCATAGAATTTCTTTTTCTTTTGATTTTATGAGAATTTGTTTATGGTACATAGATACCATTAATTTGAAACTCAAACTGATTTTGTTTTTTAAAAATATGAAGATCAAGAATTAAGTCACTACAACCTTCCTCAGCAGTAAATAGATCAATGATTGCTTTCCAGAATTCATCCTCCATGTATAGACATACTGATGTATTCCAAGTGTCTTTGGGTAAACTGATAAGATGGGCTCCATAGTCCACAATATATTCTACAAGCTCTGAAGCATATTCTTGGTCAATCAATTCAATATTCGGAATAGTATTCAAACGAGCAAAATCTTTATCTTTAAAAGAATCAACAATCAAAATAATTGTGTCTCTCCAAATTGTTGGAATTGGAGATTGAAACTCTGGATCATATGGAACAGGAACTTCGGGTATCATTTTTTCTTCCTTGTTATTTAGACATACGCATATCTCGGCGCTTCAGGTAACCAGCGTTTTAATAAAGCTTCAGCATTTTCTGGATCATCTTTTAGTACTTGACTGGCAACATAATGTGCTTGATTGAGTAAATGATCATCTCGTTCTAGCTTGGCGACACGGAAACCCAAATCTCCTGTTTGCTTGGTGCCCAGTAATTCACCTGGCCCTCGAATTTCTAAGTCTTTTTCTGCAATGATAAAACCGTCATTGGTTTCACGCATGATGCGTAAACGTTCTTGGCCATTTTGTGATAAAGGATGTTTATAGAGTAGGGCGCAGAAACTTGCGGTTGTACCACGACCGACACGACCACGTAACTGATGCAACTGAGACAGGCCTAAGCGTTCAGCATTTTCAATCACCATAATGGAAGCGTTTGGAACATCGACCCCGACTTCAATCACTGTCGTTGCAATCAGCAGTTGCAATTCATTGTCTTTGAATTGTTGCATGACCAGTTGCTTCTCATCGGCTTTCATTTTTCCATGGACTAAGCCAATATTAATTTGTGGAAAGCGATCTTTAATCTCTTGATAGGTGGCTTCTGCTGCTTGAGCATCGAGAGTTTCTGATTGTTCGACCAGTGTACAGACCCAATACGCCTGTTTACCCTCAGCACAGTTGGTGGTGATACGATTCAGCACTTCTTCGCGTCTATCAAGTGGAATCGTGACTGTTTGAATGGGAGTACGTCCAGGGGGCAATTCATCAATCACTGAGGTATCTAGGTCACCATAGGCAGACATTGCCAGTGTGCGAGGGATTGGTGTTGCTGTCATGACCAATTGGTGTGGAGTGGTGTTATCCACGCCTTTATTACGTAAAGCTAGACGTTGATCTACCCCGAAACGATGTTGTTCATCAATAATCACGAGACCAAGTTTGGAAAATTCAACATTGTCCTGAAATAAAGCATGGGTACCCACCACAAGATTGGCAGTTCCATCCTTAATGGTTTGTTCAGCCGCAGCGCGTGCCTTGCCTTTTTGTTTGCCTGAAAGCCATGATACATTTAAACCGAGTGGCTCGAACCATTTCTTAAAATTGATATAGTGCTGTTCAGCTAAAATCTCAGTCGGTGCCATCAGCGCCACTTGCCAGCCTTCTTCCAAAATATGACAAGCCGCAACACCTGCAACCAATGTTTTACCTGCACCTACATCGCCCTGAACCAGTCGCAACATGGGTTTGTTTTGTTTTAAATCTTTGGCAATTTCGTTTGATACACGTTTTTGTGCATTGGTCATTTCAAAAGGTAAGCTTGCCAATAAGGCTTTTGCAAATTTTTTACTGGTTGAAAATGCTGGCGCTGCAATTTGTTGAATATAAGCACGTCGGGTTAATAGGCTGATTTGATGCGCAACCAATTCTTCAAAAATTAAACGTTGTTGAGCAGGGTGAGAACCTTGTGAAAGTTGCAGCATATTGGCATTTACAGGAGGGTGATGGATATACTCCAATGCCTGTTTAAGCGCATAACCATTGGTGAATTTTTCAGGTAATAACTCAGGTAAAGCATCAGCATGCTGGTTTAAAGCTTGCTTAACGTATTCTCGTAATTTTGGTTGGGTTAAGCCTTCGGTGGCAGGGTAAATTGCTGTCAGTTGCGTTTTAGGGAGTGTTGTATGTTCAGTAATTAACTGGATCTCAGGATGGTAAAGTTCAAGGCCTCGAGCGCCAACACGGACTTCTCCAAAAATTCTTAAACGATTACCCGCTTTAGCACGATCTGTGAGTGCTTTATAGATATGATAAAAGCGTAAGGTAACCTTGCCAAAATCATCTTGCAATAAAATCGCCATCGATTTGCGTTTACCGGGTGGCATATCGATTGATCTGACCACGCCTTCCATGAGATAACTACGACCGACTTGTAATTGGTTCATGGGAATGATCGTGCTACGATCTTCATAATCACGTGGCAAATGAAACAGCAAATCATCTGTGGTGAAAATATTTAGTTTTTCAAGTAAAGCAGCGGCGGCATTGCCAACCCCTTGCAATTGATGGACGGCAGCCATGTCCCCTCAACTTAAGTTTGATTGATTTTGAAAATCGGTTTCGAAGAATAGGTCGTGTAATGCATATTCTATTTATTGGTTATGGTAAAACATCGCAACGTGTTGCCAAACAATTATTTCAGCAAGATCACCAAATTACCACAGTTAGCCGAAGTGCGAAAGATGATGATTTCGCACAACATTTGATTCAAGACATTCAACAACTCGATTTAGCGCAAATTCAGCCTGTCGATGTGGTGTATGTATTGCTCGCACCATCTCGAAATTCTCCGCTAAGTGCTATCGAAAATTATCAACAAACCTATGTCGACTCGGTGCAGCCGATTGTTAAGGCGCTAAGAAATCATCCAGTAAAACGCATCATCGTGGTGTCATCTACACGTGTTTATGGGGAAAACCGTGGTGAACGTATTGATGATGAGTCAACGCCTATTCCTAGTGATCAACAGGGTCAGTTGTTATTGGCAATGGAGCAACGATGGCAACAGGCTTGTCCATCTAAATGTGTGATTGTGCGCCCAACTGGGATTTATGGCACATCCGTTGCTCGCATGGTTAAACTTGCAGAAACCACACCAAGCTATCCCAATATTCATTGGTCAAATCGAATCCATATTGATGACCTTGCACATTTCTTAGTGCATTTGCTTCACGTGGAACATCCAGAAAAATCATATATTTGTACAAATAATCAACCGCTACCATTGCATGAAATAATTTTAAATATTCAACGTGAGTTGAATTTACCAGAGTTGGTTTTGGAAAGCGAAAAGGAAACAGGTAAAAGAATTTTTGCGGAGAGGATGAGGGAGAGTGGATTTGAGTTGAAGAATAACGCTCATTAAATAGACATCAGATTTATTGGATTTAAAATATAAGATTTTCGAATTATTACTTGTATTTTTAAGAGTATTGGAACTATAGATTCTTTAAATTAATACTTTGTTTTAAACAAAATTAATGTTTTATTGAAATAACTTTAGAAGTTAAGAATTTCAATTTTCATGATTCAACTAAAAGACATAACTAATACAGTTTGTTTAAATATTAAATTTATTGATTACTTTTACGAGAAAAAAATTAGTGAAAACTTGATTCAAATGGACTTTGAGCTAATAACGCCAAACCGTATTTTTAAGTATTCGGCAAATGAAGTACTCACTTTGTGGCCAGTTGTAATAATTACATTTATTCAAAATCTTAAACTATTGATAGATGGAACGGTTAAGGAGGTAAACTTTTATCATCATGATATGTTTATGCTTTTTGATATTAAACGTTTTGATGAGCCTGATGAAGATGGTATTGAATTTATGATCAAGTTTCCTTCTGGGGTATATTATGGTGCTGAGAGTGCAGGGTATACAGAAGCAATTATTTTTACTGTAAATAATAAAATATTAGTAGAGTTCTTGATTGATTTAGAAGCTGCGTTAACTCAGCTTCTAAATTAGTCCTTGCTATATGAGAAGATTAAACAAAAATTACTTCTTCTTCCGTTTTAAACGCTTCTTGGCTTGTTGAGCGGCTAAAGCATCTAAAGCTTCTTTTAACTCCTCATCTGTAAATGAGGTGATATGGTGCAGCATTTGCAAAGTTACATCATCAAGCACCAAATTGGCATATTGCGCAACATTTCTAAACTGCTCATCAAAAACAATGGCATGGTCTTCATTGGTTTTGATATAGCCTTGTTCAGTTAAGACTTTCATAAAACTTTGGAATAACGCTTTATCAAAGAATTCAGGTGAGTTGAACTCATACAATACAGATAAACGTTGCCCAACCAAGTGACTTAACTCTTCAACTTGGCGAATCGAGATATTTCCAGAGCCACGTTGAGTAATTAAAGCCAGTGTCATGTAATAACGTTCAAGACTTTGACGTACTGGAGCAGCCAAAACAGCCAATTGATTATGGTCTTCTGAGTTTGGCGCAGGGCTGAAAATAAAATCTTCATCATCGACAAAAATTAAATTCGCTTGAGCCAAAGCATCGACATATTCAGTCACTTGAGCCTTGATTTCACTATCTTTCCATTTTAAGAACAACTCTGCTTTTAAGAATGGATAAAGGGTACGAATCACATTGAGTAAATCAGACTTACTAATCTTGCCATTATGTTCGACCAATGCCGCGACCAGCGAAGGTAAAACAAAGGCATGCAAAATGTTATTGCGGAAGTAAGTCAGTAAAATGGCTTGATTATCTTCAATGGCAATAATATCGCCAAGGACGTGTTGAACACGTTTAATCAATTTCAACTTCATACCATAGGCAATGATTTCTTTACCTGATAATGGCGTGACCTGAGTGCGGCTATCATAAGGATTTGCGGTTAATAACTTGCGATATGTATCAAGCTGTTTAATGCAGATTTCTTCATCAAGTGTGTGTTTTGGTGTTGCCAATAAAATCAGGGACAATAACGAAACAGGGTTGATTACCACAGCACGGTTGATATTTTCCAGAATCGCATTTGCCGAACTGGTCACTGCATCTGAGACTTCTTGCGGAATTGGATCATCATTATGTTCAATTGTGATTTGATCAGCGCCATGTGCTTTAAGTAAGTCATCTAAGAAAACAGGTTCACCAAAATTGACATGCACTTTACCAAAAATACGCTCAATTTTTTTCAGGGTTTGCAAGATTCCCCAAATGGATTCAGCTTCTTTTGGCTTACCATTCATTTCGCCCACATAAGTTGCGCCTTCCATCAAGCGCTCATAACCGACATAGGTTGGGATAAAGACAATCGGTTTGGCACGGCCGCGCAAATGACCATGTACCGTCATTGCGAGCATGCCAGTTTTTGGGGGTAACAAACGTCCAGTTCGAGAACGACCACCTTCAATAAAGTATTCAAGAGGTGTGTTTCTAGACAGGATGCTAAATAAATATTCTTTAAATACCGATGTATAAAGTGCATTGCCGCGGAATGAACGACGGATAAAGAATGCACCGCCTCCACGCAGTAATTGACCGACAAATGGCATGTTAAGGTTATCGCCGGCAGCAATATACGGCACCATCAAACCACGTTTATAAATCACATAAGACAATAACAAGTAATCGATATGGCTACGGTGACAAGGCGTATAAATCACTTCATAGTCTTTGACTAACTCGCGCACAGTATTGAAGTTATGTACTTCAACGCCGTCATAAAGTTGTGTCCATAGACGAGTCAATGCCATATCTGCAAAGCGTACAGCCGATGCAGAATAGTCGGATGCAATTTCATTTACAAAACCAATTGCTTTATGTTCAGCATCAATCATGCTGATTTTTGAGCGAATACTTTCTTTACGAATTGCATCCTGTACATCAGGGGCTTTAATCAGTGATTGCATGACATTACGGCGATCAGATAAATCTGGACCGAGAATGACCTCACGCTGACGATCTAAGTAGTCATTTAATTGGTTGACAATATAAGTGGCTGGTGAAATATTGGGATGAGCAATTTTCGCATGATCCACCAATGCTCTAAGTGATTGCGCTTCATGGAATTCAAGGAATGACTGTCGACCATGTAAACCAATGTTCATCAACTGTTTAACTTTACTTGGCGTTGCCCAAGTGTCAGTAAATAACAGCTTAAACCAAGAGTCTTCTTTATCTGGTGAACGTCCCCACAGTACTGTAACAGGGATCAATTCAATATCTAAATCAGCATTTTGATCAAGTGATTCAATCAGTCTAACTAAACGCGGCGGATAAGCATGCGTAGGCGGATTAAAATAATTGTTTTCGTCTTGGTGTTGTAAAAATAAAATCGCAGCTTTTTCGCGACTATTGCCAATCATTAATGGGTCAAGTGCAGGAGGAAGCTGCAAACGACGTGTTTCACCATCAACAACTAAAGCATTACTTCGTGAGTAATTCTGTAGAACATAGCAGACAACTTTTTGAGTTGTGGGCTGAATGAGTTCAGAATTTTCAGTTGAAGGGTCTAAAGGTTGAGCTTCTGTAGGAACCTCTCCAAGAACATGTGGTGTTACCACAAGGTCAAGTATTTTACTCGAAAGTCGACGATACATTTGACCAAAGCCACTCTTGGACATAAATACTCCTAGCCAATGGTGAATCACGCAATAAAGCGGATAAAAAATATTTTCTGTAATTAAAGCACAGAACAGTATGTCATTTTCTGACAAACTGCGGGTCGCTTGTCAGATTTTATCGTTAAAAAACGTATTTTAAACAATCCATCAGCACAAGAGAAGTGACAATACAGTTTATGAAAATTTAATGTTTCTCTCAGGACTTATGGCAAAATAGAGTTAAATCTCTAAAATATGGATACTTTGTTCTATCCATTGGAATGAAGTCAGTATTCAGTATATAGAAAGGTCACTTATGAATGCTTTAACCCAAGAGCTTGTAGAGCTTTTAACCCTTGAAAAACTTGAAGAACATATTTTTCGTGGTCAAAGTCGAAATTTAGTTGGTAAGCGTGTTTTTGGTGGGCAAGTTTTAGGACAGGCACTGCGGGCAGCATCATATACTGCTGATCGCCCCGTACATTCTTTACATGCATACTTCCTATATGGCGGGGATATCAATGCCCCAATCATTTATGAGGTTGATCGGTTACGTGATGGCAAAAGCTTCTTGAGTCGTCAAGTACGTGCAATCCAGCATGGGCGTACTATTTTTTCTGCAATGGTGTCATTTGCAACACCTGAAGAAGGCTTGAATTATCAAATTGCTGAGCCAGAATATCCTGCACCTGATGAATTAAAAGCTGAGCAAGAGCTTAAAGAAAATTTAATTAGTTTTATCCCAGAAAATATTCGCGCTGCATTTATGCGTCCACGTCAGGTAGAAATTCGTCCGATCAATGTGACTAACCCATTTCAACCACAACCTGAAGCGCCGTCTTATGCACATTATTTGCGTACGCATGAGCCATTAGCTGCAGAACAGGCGGATGATATTTCCTTAAATCAGGCAATTGTTGCGTTTTATTCGGACTATACCTTGATGATGACTGCTTTGCGCCCGCATGGTCTTAATTACCTCTCGCCAAGTTTGCAATGTGCCAGTATCGATCATACGATCTATTTCCATAAACCAGTAAAAGCAGATGATTGGATGCTGTACGATATGGATGCAACAGTCAGTGCAAATTCACGCGGTCTGAATTTTGGTCGCATGTGGCAAAATGGCGAATTGGTTTGTAGTACGGTGCAAGAAGGCTTGATGCGGGTACGTGAAATCGAAAACCAATAAGATTTTATACTGATACTCAAATCCTAGAAATAAGCCATCATCTATGATGGCTTTTCTATTTTTTAGCAGAGCTTGTGACAAAAAAATGCTCGATTCTAAATAACTTCAATGGCATAGTTCAACGTGTAAATATTTATAATAGTCAGCGAAGATGAGTTTAAACACCCAAATTTTTATTGCAGCCATTCTTGGTGTGGCATTTGGATTTTTATTAAATCAATTCCCTAATACTCAATTTTTAGATGCCAGCATTTATGGTTTGAGCATCGCCAGTAGTATTTTTATTGGTTTATTAAAAATGCTTTTGGTTCCACTTATTTTTAGTTCAATCTTGGTGGGTGTTTCAAACTTAGAAGCGGGCAGTCAACTCAGTCGAGTTTGGAAAATAACCTTGGCTTGTTGTGTGACCACAACGACATTGGCACTTATTCTCGGTTTAGCCTCGACACATCTATTCAATGTAGGACAAGGTGTGGACATTGCAATGTTTCAAGATGCAATGAATCAACATAAAAGCCCAGATTCACTGACACCCAGCTCGTTTTTAACCAATTTTATTCAAAATACTCTCATCAATCCATTTAAAGCATTTAGTGACGGCAATGTTTTGGCAGTCGTGCTGTTTGCTTTGTTATTGGGTTTGGCACTGGTACATGGTGGAGAGCGTTTTAATTCAATCAAACAACTGGCGCGTCAGTTTTTTGACATCATGATGATGTTAGTAGGTTGGGTGATGAAAGTTGCGCCAATTGGTATTTTTGCTTTGATGGCAAAGCTGATTGCAACAGAAGACATCTCTATTTTAAGCCGTCTTGCTGAGTTTGCTATTGTTGTTACGGGAACCACGATATTTCATGGTGTTGTGGTTCTGCCATTGTTGTTATGGATCTTTGGAAAAATGGATCCGATTACCTTTTTTAAAGGAACGCGTGCAGCATTAATTACAGCATTTGCAACCAGTTCAAGTTCTGCAACCATGCCTTTGAGTTTAAAGTGTACTCAAGAAAATTTAGGTGTACGTCCACAAATTGCAGGCTTTGTGATTCCTTTCGGTTCTCAGTTGAACATGGATGGAACAGCACTTTATGAAGCAGCAGCAGCGCTTTTTATTGCCAATTTAATGGGTTTAGAGTTATCAATTACCCAACAAGTGATTGTCTGTCTGACTGCGATGATTGCTTCATTGGGCGCACCGGGTATTCCAAGTGCGGGCATGGTCACCATGATCATGGTGCTACAATCTGTGGGATTACCAGCAGAGGCAATTGCGATTCTTCTGCCAATTGATCGTATTCTCGATACTGTACGTACCGTAGTGAATGTACAAGGGGATATGATGATTAGTGTGGTTGTTGACCGAAATACCAAAGATATGGAAAGTCCAACTTAGTGCATGGTTAGGATCTTGTTCTAAAAGATTGACCCAAAAAAAGCAGGATCTAAATCCTGCTTTTTTTATTTCATTTCAGTATTGATTAGTTTTAACAGTTATTATGCTGCAACTCTAGGCAATGCACGTTTTGCTGCAGGGGATTGATCCAAATAAGCAATTGCATCTTCTGTTTTAGCTTCATGTACTGGATCATACCAAGGCATTAAATAGCCCAATTGCTGTGAAACCAACCATAATGGATGTGGCATTAAGCGATTATCTGATTGTGCGATACTCGCCCATTCACGCCAAATCCAAGGCTTATAAAAAGCAGGTTTTTTATCTGCATAACGTGGGTCTTGTCCCATGATATGTGCAGCACCATCAACCCATAAGCCCAATACAGCGGCAATCACGATAACACTTTGATAATAACGAGAAATATAACCACCGCCCAAATGGCGATAAAGATCAAAAGCCACTGTACGGTGTTCAATCTCTTCGGCACCATGCCATTTGACTAAATCAAGCATATTTGGATCTGCACCCAATTCCGCCCATTTTTTATTATAAAGCGCATATTTACCCAACACACATGTCATATGTTCAACAGTGGCGACGATACCTAAGCGGAACAAATCCCATTGATGATCGAGGACTTTGGGTACTTTAAAGCCGAGTGGTTGATCTGCAAGTAATTTGCCAAACAAGAAATCCATAATCTCAAGATTACGTTGAATATCAATATTACGCACAGTTAAGTATTCTTTATTTGCCGAAGCATGTGCTTGAGCATGCATCGCTTCTTGGCGGATAAAGGCACGAACATCTTCAGCTAATTTTTCATCTGTGATTTTGGGTAAAACACGATTGTATAAACGGCAAAACCAAAATTCACCTGCTGGAAGAATATTGTTAATTTCATTGATAAAGTAGCTGACAAATGGCTGATTTGGAATCCAATCGACAGGGGTATCTTGCCATTCAAATTTCACTTTACGTGGTTTGATGTGGTACTGAATAGACGATCCAATCCGACTGTTCTTTAATTTAGCGAGTAACTTCATCACAGTGTCCTAATTTTTCTTTGGTGATTTCACACTTTATTATTCAAGTATAAAAAAATGTCCTAAATAGTTATTAGCAATTTAGGACATTCCAGTATCAATATGTGATGAATTTTGTTAGACAAGACTTTTTTATTTATACTTGTGGATTTTCATCTACATTTCCATCAATATTTTCACTATTGAATTCGGATTCTTGGTCTTGATCAATGAACTCATCATCCAAATCATCTTCAGTGGCTTCAGGAATTGCATCAATATCAAAATCTAAAGTTTTGTCTAAGGTGTAATTTAAGCGACCTGCCATAATTGACGCAAGTTCTTCTAGGCCTTGTTTATTGAGTGATGAAAACAGTTGTATTGAAAAATTCAACTTCATTTTCTTCAATTGTTGTTGTACATCTAACAATACTTTACTGGCAGGACCACGGTTGAGTTTGTCGGATTTAGTCAACAGTACATGCACAAACAAGTGACGTGAATATGCCCACTCCAACATCATCACATCGAAGTGTTGTAAAGGGTGGCGAATATCCATGAGTAGAACCAGACCTTGTAAACTTTTTCGATGAATCAAATAATTCTCAAGTTCTTTTTGCCAGACAATTTTCATTGCTTCAGGTACAGCCGCATAACCATAACCTGGTAAATCGACAAGGCGTTGATCTGGATTACCTAAACTAAAAAAGTTAATCATTTGCGTACGGCCAGGTCTTTTCGACGCGCGTGCCAATTGCTTTTGATTGGTCAATGCATTGATAGCACTTGATTTTCCTGCATTTGAACGGCCTGCAAAGGCAACTTCATAACCAGTATCTTCTACACAAAGATTCAGTTTAGGCGCACTCATTAGAAATTCAGCTTTACGCAACCAGTTCAAAGATGAAGTTGAGTATTCTGAAATCGCAGGATCAGCCTTTTTTTCATAACTGATTTTTTGTTTAGGGGCGCTTGAGGTCTTACTATTTTTAGACTTTCCACTGCTGCGATGCATATTTCAACTTCAATAAACGGATAAACAAAGTGCATTATAAAGGAAGTCGGAGGTTCAAGCGAATTTTGATCGTGTTAACTGAAATATTGGCTATTAAGATGCTGGGCGATGAGCTTTTGTGACTTAAACATTGAGATTGGGAATAGGCGAGTTTACGATCTTTGGATGTTGTGGTGGCGCATTGAGAACATCGGCAACAGTATAGTGATCTAGGCTTTGATAAAACTGTTCAACGGCCTGATCTAAAATACCCTTTAAGCCGCAGCGTGGACGTAGCACACAAGGTGGCGTATTGCACTCTACAATTTGTGCATCACGTTGGAGAATTCGTACAATATATCCTAAGCGAAATTCTAAGATATCTGGGTTTAAGCGCAAACCACCGCCTTTACCTCGTGTGGTAATCAACCAACCTTGTTTTCCCATAAAATGCACAATTTTGACCAAGTGATTTTCTGAAACATGTAAATCTTCTGCAATTTCAGCAATCGTATAAGGCACATCTTTTGGAGGCGCGATGTACATTAAGATGCGCAGGGCATAGTCGGTAAATTTATTTAGTTGCATGTAGGCTGCTCATCTATGGGTAAAGATGTATCTCATCCTGAAATAAATAAGGCCAGTCTATCATAGACCAGCCTTATAAAGAACGGATGTAGATTTAGATACCTGCACCACCCGTACCAAACGCTTCACTATGAATTTGTTCAGGTTTAATACCACGAGCCACCAATGCTTGGTGTTGTTGTTGCATAAATGGTATTGGGCCACAAAGATAATAATCAGCATTGGCTGGGAGTAGTGCTGTATCAACCATTGCCAAGTCTAAACGACCAGCCACATCATAGTCCTCACCTATAACATCACCGCTATGTGGGAACTCATAAGCTGTAAATGTACTGAGACGTGGGAATTTAGTTTTTTGCTCTTGAATATGTTGTTTCATCGCATGTACTTGGCTACTGCGACATGCATGAATAAAGCTAGCCGGTTGAGGCATGTCTAAAGTCACCAATTGGTTAAGCATTGCAATCATTGGGGTTAAACCTACACCCGCACTAATGAAGACATTACGTTTGCTACTATCAATCAGGTAGAAGTTACCTGTTGGAGCAGACACTTCAATTTCTGAACCTTCAGCTAAGCCATGTAAAGTATTTGATACCCAACCACTTGCCAAATCACCTTTTTCATCTTCACGTTTAACTGAAATACGTAAATAGTCCGTTTGTGGGCTTGTCGATAGCGTGTATTGACGTGGTTGTTTTAAGCCTAATGCTTCAACAAATACGCGCACTGAAATATATTGACCCGCTTCATATTTAGGTAATGCGCCACCATCGACTGGTGCAAGATAGAAAGAGGTAATTTCTTCACTTTCATTCACTTTTTTAGCGATTTTAAATTTACGCCAGCCTAACCAACTGCCTTGAGTTTGTTGGTGCTGCTCATAAATCGCTTTTTCAGTGCTGATAAATAGATCGGCCAATTGCCCATAAGCTGCAGCCCATGCATCAATCAATGGATCTTCCATCGAAATAGTTAATACTTCACTAATTGAATGTAATAGGTTTTCACCGACAATGTTGTAATCAGGTGCTTGAATATTCAGACTGACATGTTTATGGGCAATCAGTTCAACCACAGGCAAAAGTACTGAAGGATCTTCAATATTTTCAGCATATGCTAAAACAGCACCAGCCAAGGCTTGCGCCTGAGCACCACTGCGTTGATGCCCCATGTTAAAGGTTTCTTTTAATTCAGGATTATTGCCGAGCATGCGGTTATAAAAATAACCGGTAAGTGCTACACCATTTTCGCGAAGAACAGGAACTGTTGCTTTTACAAGGTCAATTTGCTGCGGAGTCATTGTTGATCTCTCTTGGCTGTCATTTATAAGATGTATTTAAAATATACCTTATAAAATGTATTTGCAATACACCTTTAAGAAAAACACATAAAATAATTATGGTTTATTTTGAATTTAAGCTTTATTTATTGAAATCATTGAACTTATTTTTAAGTTTTTTAGATATTTTTTTGATAAGTTTCTAGATATGTTTAAGGGGTTTGATAAGCGGGATAAGCGATTAAAAACATAGCTATAAAAATGGAGAATAAAAAAGGAGCGCTAACGCTCCTCATATTTGTGTTTAAACGAATCAACGCCCACCAAATAATGAACCTAACAAACCGCGGACCAGTTTTTGCCCTGTAGGACCGCCTAAGGTTCTTGCGGCGCTTTTAGCAAAAGTTCCGATCACATCTTGAGTCAGTTTGGCACGTGCAGCTGCAGCTTTTGCTTCCTCTTTCTCTATGCGTTCTTGTTCTTTGGCTTGTTGCTTATCGAGAGTCTGTTGTTGCTTTGTGAGCTCTTCTAATTGCTTGGCTTGTTGAGCCACTGCATCAAAAGCCACCTGTTGTTGTGAGCTATCAGAAACTTTACGTTGTAGTATTTCATAAGCGCTATCACGATCCACTTCATTGTCATAAACACCCGCAACAATACTTTGCGCCATCAATGCTTTTCGTTCATCTAAAGTAATTGGGCTAAATGATGAGTAGGGTGGCATCACCATCGCTCGTTCAACCACTTGAGGCGTACCTTGTTCATCTAGACAACTAATAAGCGCTTCACCAACAGCCAGTTCTGTAATTGCTTGATCTACTTTAAACTCTGGATTAGCACGGAAGGTATCAGCAGCAGTTTTTACTGCTTTTTGATCTTTAGGGGTAAACGCGCGTAAGGCATGTTGTACACGGTTGCCCAGTTGTCCTAAAACATTTTCTGGAATATCTAATGGGCTTTGTGAGATGAAATAAATTCCGACACCTTTAGAGCGAATTAGACGAACCACCTGTTGAATTTTTTCTTGTAATGCTGGACTGGCATTATCAAAGAGCAAATGCGCTTCATCAAAAAAGAACACCAATTTGGGTTTATCTAAGTCACCGACTTCAGGTAGCTTTTCAAATAATTCTGAAAGCATCCAAAGCAGGAAAGTTGCATAGAGCTTTGGTGTGTTCATCAGCTTATCCGCAGCCAATAGGTTGATATAACCATGTCCATTGGCATCAGTTTGGATAAAATCCATAATATCAAGGCTTGGCTCACCAAAGAAACGTTGACCGCCCTGATCACCTAAAGCCAATAGATTACGCTGAATAGCACCTAAACTTGCTGGTGAGAGATTGCCGTATTCTGCTTTTAAAGCCGCAGCATTTTCACTGACATAGGTCAGCATGGCTTTTAAATCTTTAAAATCAATTAACAGTAAGCCTTGATCATCTGCAACACGGAACACCGCTGAAAGCACACCTTCTTGAGTGTCATTTAAATTCAGCATTTGCGAAAGTAACAGTGGGCCAATTTCAGAGATTGTGGTACGGATCGGATGTCCTTGCTCACCAAATAAATCCCAAAAAATAGTCGGTGACGCAGCAAAAGGAACACTGTCTATCCCTAAGCTTTTGATGCGTTCTTCAAATTTAGGATTGGTTGAACCTGCTTTGGCTATACTGGAAACATCCCCTTTGGCATCGGCAAGAAATACGGGTACACCAATCCGTGAAAAACTTTCAGCAAGCACTTTAAGGGTAATGGTTTTACCTGTCCCTGTGGCGCCTGCAATTAAACCATGACGGTTAGCAAATTGTGAATGTAATACAATATCTTGTGTTGTATCTGAGGTTTTTTTTGCGATGACGATTGGTGTGCCCATTGTTATTCCTATAGCTTTAATTTGAGTTTGGATGTTCTTTATCTGACTCAATATTTATATCATTGTTGTTATACAAAATTGCATTAAATGATGATGTTGTAAATCTGTTTTTATTGTTGAATTTGAATGTAAGGTGGTGCGGATTGTGTCTTGAAATGCAGTGGGAATAAGTAAAAGCTAAATGTACTTTTTGCTGAATGATCTCTGCGCTTAATCGTGTTTAGAGGTGAGTGTAAGGCCCTTGCCATCATTTGATATAGCAAAGACCCAGATATTATGTATTAAGCCTGCTGAGTTAAAATATTAAGCTTGAATGGCTTGAAGTGCGTTTTGAATATCTTGGATTAAATCATCTGGATGCTCTAAGCCAATACAGAAACGAACCAATAGACCTTGCTCTAGATGTGCCCGTTCTAAATGACGCATGTCAGTCAGATTATAAATCATGACTAAGCTGACAGGACCACCCCAACTAAAACCGAGTTTAAATAAAGATAAATGATCACAAAACTTTCTGATTTTGTTGATATCAAACTCAGGTTTAAAAATAACACTAACCAGACCAGCACTTTGTCCTGTTTGACAGGTCTGGTTCCAATAGGTGTGGCTTATATTGTCAGAATCCGCAGGATGTAAAACTTGAGCAAACGCATTTTGACTCTTTAACCAATTTAAAATCTTTAAAGCACTTTGAGACTGATGCTCATAACGAATTTGCATTGAGGCCAAACTACGCTGTACTTGTGCGGCATCATCACCCGAAATCGCGATACCTTGGATGGCATGCATACGGAACAGCTTATGATGTAAAGCTTTATCTTGAGTGACCACAGATCCCATTAAAATATCGCCACCACCACTTGGGTATTTGGTTAAGGCGTGTACGCTGATATCTACACTTAAATGTTCATGACTAAAATCAAAGGCATTAAACGCTAGGCCAGCGCCCCAGGTATTGTCCACAGCCGTGAGGATATTTTTTGCTTTGGCTTTTTTGACTAAATTAACAAGATCAGGAAATTCAAGTGTGACTGAACCTGCGGCTTCTAACCAAATCAGTTTGGCATTTTCATTGGGTTGGAATGAGTCTGCATCGATAGGATTGTAAACTTGAACAATAATGCCGTAACTTTTTTCAAGATGACGTAGATGTTCCATGTTGGGACCATAGATATTGTCTGCAACCCAGACTTCATCTCCATGACTTAAAAAACATGAATTGACTAGATTAATCGCAGATAAACCACTAGGTGCAAGTAAACAATATTCACCACCTTCTATTTGGGCAATGTGATCGCCTAGGGTAAACGTTGTCGGTGTGCCATGTGTGCCGTAACTATAGTCATAACGATCTGTCCAATGGCGATTAAATAGTGCATCGGTATTTTCAAATATAATTGTTGACGCACGAAATAGGGGAGGCTGTATTGTATTTATATATTGTGGTGCTTTACGAGAAGAATGAATTAAAGCAGTAACTGGTTTTTGTTTCACAGGAATACTCAATTTTTGTTAATAGCCGGACTAAAGTAAGCAAAACATAATCGCTCAGTGACGAAAAGCAATAAATTGTGAAAAATAATAAATAAAATTGATATTGGCTTCATTTTTGCATTTATCCAACTATGTTTTGTGATTTGTAGCGTAATTGATACAACAAGAATAGGTGATAACATGAAAAAACTTAAAGTGCATTATTTTCAGCATATTGCAGGTGAAGGCTTTGGTAGCTGTTATGAGTATTTAAAAGCAATGGGCGCAGAAATTACTGCAACAGAATTTTTTGCTTTACCCACAGATTCACAATTAGAAATAGAAGCTTTGCCGCATGTCAATGATGTGGATTTACTCATCATTATGGGTGGGGAAATGAGTGTAAATGACGAAGCCAACTATCCTTGGTTAAAGGTCGAAAAACGATGGATTCGCCGTTATTTGGCTTCGGAAAAGCCCGCAATCGGGTTGTGTTTGGGTGGGCAGTTGATAGCCAATGCTCTAGGTGCCAATGTTCGGCGTAATACTGTGCAAGAGATTGGCTGGACCTTGGTTAATAAAAGCAACCATGTGCCAGAAGGTTATTTCCAATTGCCTGAGCGGGTCAATGTCATGCAATGGCATAGTGAGACCTTTGATATTCCTAAAGGCGCAATTCGTTTGGCGGAGAATCCAGCATGTCCCAACCAACTTTATCAAATTGGCAGAAATGTATTGGGATTTCAGTTTCATCCAGAAATTACCCCGCATAGCTTAAAAATCTTCATTGAGCATGAAGAAGAGGATATGGTGTTTAGTGGGGTACACAGTCAATCATTATTGAAGCTAAAAAAATCACAACAAACGGATTATGTGATTGGGAATCAGTTGCTCAATCATGCGATTGACTACGTTTTAAGGGTTTAAGCTGGTGTTTAAATAATAAGCGCTTTATTTATAATTAATTACTCAAAAAAAGGTAAAAATGTCCAAATAAGTTTGCTTAAGTGTTAAACAATCGTTATAATGAGCGACCCTCCGATATGGTGGGGTGAATGGCGAAGAAAGTCATTCAGATCGTTACAGTCGTGGCATCGATCACGACCTTAGTGATTTTCACTGCCTTTGACACTTACCTTATTTAGTGGGGTGAGATGCGTCAAGGGTGATTCTTTATATATTTGGCTTGGAGTTAACTGGTATGTCTAACCAGAGAATTCGTATCCGTCTTAAGTCTTTTGATCATCGTTTAATTGATCAATCTTCTCAAGAGATCGTAGAAACAGCAAAACGTACTGGCGCACAAGTGTGTGGTCCAATTCCGATGCCTACTCGCATCGAACGTTTTAACGTTTTAACATCACCACACGTGAACAAAGATGCGCGTGACCAATATGAAATCCGCACATATAAACGTTTGATCGACATCGTTCAACCTACAGATAAAACTGTAGATGCGTTGATGAAGTTGGATCTTGCAGCTGGTGTTGATGTTCAGATCGCATTGGGTTAAGGCTTTCGGTTAATTAACGCTCTATAAGTTAATTAGGCCGCTTTTTTAGAGGTTTATGCACATGGCTATTGGTTTAGTCGGTCGCAAGTGCGGTATGACACGTATCTTTACAGATGCTGGTGTTTCTGTGCCTGTAACAGTGATTGAGGTTGATCCTAACCGTATCACTCAAATCAAAACGCTTGAAACTGATGGTTATCAAGCGATTCAAATCACTACTGGTGAACGTCGCGAATCTCGCGTAACAAATGCTCAGAAAGGTCACTTTGCGAAAGCTGGTGTTGCTGCTGGTCGTTTAGTTAAAGAATTCCGCGTTGCAGAAGCTGATCTTGAAGGTCGTGAAGTTGGTGGCACTATCGGTGTTGATTTGTTCGCAGTAGGTCAAGTTGTTGACGTTACTGGTCAATCAAAAGGTAAAGGCTTCCAGGGTGGTGTTAAGCGTTGGAACTTCCGTACGCAAGATGCTACACATGGTAACTCAGTATCTCACCGTGTAATTGGTTCTACAGGTCAAAACCAGACTCCTGGTCGCGTGTTCAAAGGCAAAAAAATGCCTGGTCACTTAGGTGATGATCGCGTAACTGTACAAGGTCTTGAAATTGTATCTATCGACGCAGAACGTTCAGTTCTTGTTGTTAAGGGTGCGATTCCTGGTGCTACTGGTGGCGACGTTATCGTTCGTCCTACGATCAAGGCCTGAGGGGAAATAACGTGAATTTAAAAACTGTTTCCGGCTCTGCTGTTGAATTGTCTGAAGTTGCTTTCGGACGTGAATTTAATGAAGCTCTTGTACACCAAGTTGTTACAGCTTATTTAGCTGGTGGTCGTCAAGGCTCTAAAGCTCAGAAGTCACGTGCAGACGTTTCTGGCGGTGGTAAAAAACCATTCCGTCAAAAAGGTACTGGCCGCGCTCGTGCTGGTTCTATTCGTAGCCCAATCTGGGTTGGTGGTGGTAAAACTTTTGCTGCTCGTCCACAAGATTGGTCTCAAAAAGTAAACCGCAAAATGTACCGCGGTGCAATGCAATGTATCTTAGCTGAACTTGTTCGCCAAGATCGTCTTGTATTGGTTGAAGAGTTTGCAGTTGAAGCTCCAAAAACTAAAGAATTGCTTGCAAAACTAAACGGCTTGAACGCTACTCGCGCATTAATCGTTACTGAAGCTGTAGATGAAAATCTATATTTAGCTGCTCGTAACCTTCCACACGTTGATGTGGTTGATGCTGCTGGGATCGATCCTGTTGGCTTGATCGCGTTTGATAAAGTTGTTATGTCTGTTGCGGCTGCTAAGAAGATTGAGGTAGAACTCGGATGAACAACGAACGTATCTATCAAGTCCTAAAAGGGCCTGTTTTTTCAGAAAAAGCACAAGTTCTAGGCGAAACTGCTGGTGTTCAAGTTTTTAAAGTTGCTATCGATGCAAACAAACTTGAAATCAAAAAAGCAGTAGAGCAATTATTTGGTGTAGAAGTTGTTAAAGTTAACACGACTATCACTAAAGGTAAGACTAAACGCTTTGGTAAAACATTAGGACGTCGTTCTGATGTTAAAAAAGCATACGTCACCCTGAAAGCTGGCCAAGATGTTGAAATGGCTGACTTGGGCGATACCGCTGAAAGCACAGCGGAATAAGGACGAAAATTATGCCAATTCAAAAATGTAAGCCAACGTCTCCAGGACGTCGCTTTGTAGAGAAGGTGGTTCATAATCATCTTCACAAAGGCGCGCCTTATGCACCGTTGGTTGAAGCTAAAAAACGTACTGGTGGTCGTAATAATAACGGTCACATTACAACTCGTCACGTTGGTGGTGGTCATAAACAAAACTACCGTATCGTTGACTTCAAACGTAACAAAGACGGCATTCCTGCTGTAGTTGAACGTATTGAATACGATCCTAACCGTACATCACATATTGCTTTATTGAAATATGCTGACGGTGAACGTCGTTATATTATTGCTGCTAAAGGCTTACGTGCTGGCGATAAAGTACAATCTGGTAACGATGCTCCAATTCGTCCAGGTAACTGCTTACCGCTTCGTAATATGCCTATCGGTTCTACATTACATAACATTGAGCTTAAAATCGGTAAAGGTGCACAATTAGTGCGTTCTGCTGGTACTTCTGCTCAGTTGTTGGGTCGTGACGGTTCTTACGCAATTATTCGTCTTCGTTCAGGCGAAATGCGTAAAGTACACGTTGAATGTCGCGCTGTGTTAGGTGAAGTATCTAACTCAGAAAGCAACCTTCGTTCACTTGGTAAAGCAGGTGCTGCACGCTGGCGTGGTGTTCGTCCTACCGTTCGTGGTATGGCGATGAACCCAGTTGACCATCCACATGGTGGTGGTGAAGGGCGTAACAAAGGTATTCAACCTGTAAGCCCATGGGGTCAAAAAGCTAAAGGGTACAAAACTCGTACCAATAAGCGTACGACTAAGATGATCATTCGCGACCGTCGCGTTAAGTAACAAGTAAAGGAATCTGACAATGCCTCGTTCTCTGAAAAAAGGCCCATTCGTCGATGCGCACTTGTTCGCTAAGGTTGAAGCGGCTATCGCGGCTAATAACCGTAAGCCGATCAAAACTTGGTCGCGTCGTTCGATGATCCTCCCGGATTTTGTTGGTTTAACAATTTCTGTACATAATGGTCGTAACCATGTTCCAGTGATCGTATCTGAACATATGGTTGGTCACAAACTCGGTGAATTCGCGCCAACTCGTACCTATCGTGGTCACGGTGTTGACAAGAAGTCTAAACGTTAAGGTGCTATGATGGAAGTTACTGCTAAATTACGCGGTGCCGCTATCTCGGCACAAAAAACTCGTTTGGTTGCAGACCTAATCCGTGGCAAATCTATTGCTCACGCGCTTAATATCTTAAACTTCAGCAACAAAAAAGCTGCAGTTGTAGTGAAAAAAGCATTGGAATCTGCAATTGCAAACGCTGAACACAATAACAGTTTAGATGTAGACGACCTTAAGGTTACTACGATTTACGTTGATGAAGGCACTAGCCTTAAACGTATTATGCCACGTGCTAAAGGCCGTGCAGATCGTATTACTAAGCGTACTTGTCACATTACCGTTAAGGTAGGGGTTTGATATGGGTCAGAAGGTTCATCCAATCGGTATCCGCCTTGGTGTTGTAAAACGTCATAACGCCAACTGGTATGCGAGTCCGAAACAATACGCTGAATACTTGCTTAAAGATCTTCAAGTTCGTGAGTTTTTAACTAAAAAACTTAAAAGCGCGATGATCAGCAATATTCTTATCGAACGTCCTACAGGCGCTGCTAAGGTAACAATTAGCACTGCTCGTCCAGGTATCGTTATCGGTAAAAAAGGCGAAGACATTGAGAAATTACAGCGTGAACTTACCAAGATTATGGGTGTTCCAGCGCAAGTAAGCATCAACGAAATCGATCGCCCAGACTTAGACGCTCGTTTAGTTGCTGAAGCAATTGCTTCACAATTAGAGAAACGTGTAATGTTCCGTCGTGCTATGAAGCGTGCGGTTCAAAACACTATGCGTGCTGGTGCTAAAGGTATCAAAGTTGAAGTTTCTGGTCGTTTAGGTGGTGCAGAAATTGCACGTACTGAATGGTATCGTGAAGGTCGTGTACCTTTACATACACTTCGTGCTGACATCGACTATGCAACTATGCGCGCTGAAACTACTTACGGTACGATTGGTGTTAAAGTTTGGATTTTCCGTGGCGAGATCTTAGGTGGCATGAAACAAGTCATGAACCCTGCTCCTGCTGAAGAACGTCCAGCTAAACGCGGTCGCGGTCGTGGTGAAGGTCAAGAGCGTCGTGGTCGTCGCAATGATCGTTCTGCTGAAAAAGGAGAATAATCCATGTTGCAACCTAAACGTACTAAATTCCGTAAGGTGCAAAAAGGCCGTAACACTGGTCTAGCGCATCGTGGTAGCACAGTATCTTTCGGTACAATCGCACTTAAATCTGTTGAGCGTGGTCAAATGACTGCTCGTCAAATCGAAGCTGCGCGTCGTACAATTAGCCGTCGTGTTAAACGTGGTGGTAAGATCTTTATCCGTGTTTTCCCAGACAAACCAATTACTGAAAAACCATTAGAAGTTCGTATGGGTAAAGGTAAAGGTTCTGTGGAATACTGGGTTTGCCAAATCAAACCAGGTAAGATCTTGTACGAAATGGATGGTGTTAGTGAAGAATTGGCACGCGAAGCGTTTACGCTTGCAGCTGCTAAGCTTCCATTTAAAACCACTATCGTTACTAAGACGGTGATGTAATGAAAACTAAAGATCTACGTGAAAAATCGGTAGAAGAGTTGGCAGCTTTGCTTGATGAGCAACAGCTTAACCAATTCCGTCTTCGTATGGCGAAAGCAACTGGTCAATTGGGTAAATCGCATGAAGTTGCGTTAACTCGTAAGACTATTGCTCGTATCAAGACCCTCCTTACCGAAAAACAGGGGAACGCACAATGAGTGAGCAAACAGTTCGCACGTTAACAGGCAAAGTAGTAAGTGACAAAATGGACAAGTCTATTGTTGTACTTATTGAACGCCGCGTTCAACACCCGTTGTATGGCAAATCAATCCGCCGTTCAACAAAATTACACGCTCATGATGAGAACAACACTGCTAAAACTGGCGATGTTGTAACCATTAAAGAAAGCCGCCCAATTTCAAAAACTAAAGCTTGGACTTTAGTGGAAGTTATTGAAGCAGCTGCTGAGTAATTAGACGTTCTTGTTGCATCATCGGTCAATTTCGAGTACTCTTTGAGCCTTTCGAAATTGCGACCGGTGATGCTCGGTTTTGGAGTAGGGCAATGATTCAGACCGAAAGTATGCTAGACGTAGCAGACAACAGTGGTGCTCGCCGCGTACAATGTATTAAAGTACTTGGTGGTTCACATCGTCGTTATGCTTCTGTTGGCGACATTATTAAAGTTACTGTAAAAGAAGCAATTCCGCGTGGCCGTGTTAAAAAAGGTGACGTGATGAATGCAGTTGTAGTTCGTACTAAATTCGGTATTCGTCGTCCAGACGGTTCTGTGATCCGTTTCGATGATAATGCTGCAGTTATCTTGAACAACAACAAGGCTCCGATTGCCACTCGTATTTTCGGACCAGTGACTCGTGAACTTCGTACTGAACAGTTCATGAAAATCATTTCATTGGCTCCTGAAGTTCTATAATAGAGGCAATCATGGCTAAGATTAGAAAAGGCGATCAAGTAATTGTGATCGCAGGTAAAGAAAAAGGCAAACAGGGTACTGTTTTGTCTGTTTCAAATGACCAAGTTAAGGTTGAAGGCCTTAATTTAGTTAAGAAGCATCAAAAGCCGAACCGTGCAACAGGTGCTGAAGGCGCTATTGTTACACAAGAAGCTTCGCTTCATATTTCAAACGTGGCAGTTTTTAATGCTGCAACCCAAAAGGCTGACCGTGTTGGTTACCAAGTGATTGAAGGCGTGAAAACTCGCGTTTACAAATCAAATGGTGAATCAGTGGCGGTAGCGAAGTAATAGGTTGAACTAGGCTATGGCCAGACTTAAAACACGTTATAACGACGAAATCCGAGCTAAGTTGAAAGAAGAACTTGGTTTGGGCAATGTGATGGAAATTCCTCGCATTACTAAAATCACCATCAACATGGGTGTTGGTGCGGCTTCAGCTGACAAGAAATTGTTAGATGGCGCTTTGGCGGATATGCAAGCTATTGCTGGTCAAAAACCAGTTCTTACATTAGCGCGCAAATCAATCGCTGGTTTTAAAATCCGTGATGGTTGGCCGATTGGTTGTAAAGTAACTTTACGCGGCGAACAAATGTACGAATTCTTAGACCGTTTGATCTCTATCGCTATCCCTCGTATTCGTGACTTCCGCGGTTTTTCTGCGAAATCATTCGATGGTCGTGGTAATTATTCAATGGGTCTCAAGGAACAAATTATGTTCCCTGAAATCGATTTTGATAAGATCGATCGTATTCGTGGTATGGATATTACTATCACTACGACTGCTCGTACTGATGACGAAGGCCGTGCGCTAATCCGTGCATTCGGCTTCCCGTTCAAATAAGAGGTCGATATGGCTAAGAAAAGTATGATTAATCGCGAATTGAAACGCGAAACTACAGTTGCTAAATACGCTGCAAAACGTGCTGAATTAAAAGCTACGATTGCAAACGTAAATGCATCTGATGAAGAACGTTTCGAAGCGATGATGAAGTTACAAGCATTACCACGTAATGCGTCTCCAGTACGTCTTCGTAACCGTTGTGGTTTAACTGGTCGTCCTCATGGTTACTTCCGTAAGTTCGGCTTAAGCCGTAACAAATTACGTGACACAGTAATGCAGGGTGATGTACCGGGCGTTGTTAAGGCAAGCTGGTAAGGAGCGACTATAAATGAGTATGCAAGATACCGTTGCCGACATGCTAACACGTGTTCGTAACGCACAAATGGCAAAGAAACAAACTGTTTCTATGCCTAATTCTAAGTTGAAAGTTGCAATTGCAAACGTACTTCAACAAGAAGGTTACATTTCAAATGTAGAAGTTGCTGATCTTGAAGGCAAAGCTACTTTGACAATTACTTTAAAATATTTTGAAGGCAAACCAGTTATCGAAACTGTGAAACGCGTAAGCCGTCCAGGTCTACGTCAGTATCGCGGTAAAGATGCACTTCCGAGCGTTAAGCAAGGTTTAGGTATTGCAATTGTTTCTACAAGCAAAGGCATCATGACTGATCGCGCTGCACGTGCTGCAGGCGTTGGTGGTGAAGTTATTGCTTTTGTTTCTTAATAGGTGATTCCTCATGTCTCGTGTGGCTAAAGCCCCAGTAACTGTACCTAACGGTGTAGCAGTTACTCAGAACGGCCGGCAGGTCGAAGTGAAAGGCAGCAAAGGTACGTTGTCTTTCAACCTGCATGCGCTGGTCGAGCTTAAACAGGAAGAAGGTCAACTTCATATTGCTCCAGTTAAAGAATCTCGCGATTCTTGGATGCAAGCTGGTACTGCTCGCGCTGTTCTTAATAACCTTGTAAAAGGTGTTAATGAAGGCTTCGAACGTAAGTTACAACTTATCGGTGTTGGTTATAAAGCTGCGGTTAAAGGTACAGTTGTGAACCTTAACCTTGGTTATTCTCACCCGATTGATTACGCTCTTCCTGAAGGTGTAACTGCTGAAACTCCGACTGCTACTGAAATCATTTTGAAATCAGCTAACAAGCAATTGTTAGGTCAAGTTGCTGCAGAAATCCGTGGTTATCGTCCACCAGAGCCGTATAAAGGTAAAGGTGTTCGCTATTCTGACGAAGTTGTTCTTCGTAAAGAAGCTAAGAAGAAATAAGGCGCGAGGTTCTTATGAACGAAAAGAAACAATCCCGTTTGCGTCGTGCGAAAAGCACACGCTTGCACATTCGTGCATTGGGTGCGACTCGCTTGTGTGTAAACCGCACGCCGCGTCACATCTATGCTCAAGTTATTTCTGCAGATGGTGGCAAAGTATTAGCGCAAGCTTCTACTTTGGATGCATCTTTACGTAGCGGAACTACAGGTAATGTAGATTCAGCAACTAAAGTAGGTGCTTTAATCGCAGAACGTGCAAAGGCTGCTGGTGTAACTAAAGTTGCATTTGACCGTTCTGGTTTTAAATATCATGGTCGTATCAAAGCCTTGGCTGATGCTGCTCGTGAAAACGGCTTGGAGTTCTAATCATGGCTAAAGTTGAACAAAACGAAGGTCTTGTTGAAAAGCTGGTTGCCGTTGATCGTGTAGCCAAAGTTGTTAAGGGTGGTCGTATCTTCTCTTTCACAGCATTAACTGTTGTGGGTGATGGTAATGGTCGTGTAGGTTTTGGTCGCGGTAAAGCGCGTGAAGTTCCAGCTGCTATTTCTAAAGCACTTGAAGCTGCACGCCGCAACATGATCACTGTTGATCTTGTTGATGGTACTGTACAACATCCTATTCATGCTCGTCATGGCGCTAGCCGTGTTTACATGCAACCTGCATCTGAAGGTACTGGCGTAATCGCTGGTGGTTCTATGCGCGCAGTTTTAGAAGCTGCTGGTGTACGTAACGTATTGACGAAATGTTATGGTTCTACTAACGCGGCTAACGTTGTAAATGCAACTTTTAATGGTTTACGTGATATGACGTCTCCTGAGAAAGTTGCTGCTAAACGTGGTCTTTCAGTAGAACAAATTTTAGGGTAATCAATCATGAAAACGATTAAAGTTACCCAGACTAAATCTTCTTCGCATCGTTTGAAAAATCACAAACTTTGCCTACAAGGTTTAGGTCTGCGTCGTATTGGTCATACAGTAGAAGTAATAGATACACCTTCTAACCGTGGTATGATCAACAAAGTCTACTATATGGTTAGTGTAGAGGAATAAGCCATGACTCTGCGTTTAAATGAGCTTGCACCTGCTGAAGGTGCAAAACGTGATAATCGTCGTTTAGGCCGTGGTATCGGTTCTGGTGTCGGTAAGACTGGTGGCCGTGGTGTCAAAGGTCAGAAATCACGTAAAAGTGGTGGCGTTCGTCCAGGCTTTGAAGGTGGTCAAACTGCGTTATATCGTCGTTTACCTAAATTCGGTTTCACAAGCCAATTGGCTTTGAAAACTGCTGAAGTACGTTTGTCTGAACTTGCTAAAGTTGAAGGTGATATTATTTCACTTGAAACTTTGAAAGCTGCGAATGTTGTACGTAAAGATATGTTGCGTGCTCGTGTTGTTCTTTCTGGTGTAATCACTCGTGCATTCACTGTTCAAGGTGTTGCATTGACTAAAGGCGCTAAAGCTGCTCTTGAAGCTGCTGGCGGTAAAGTCGAGGAGTAATCGCGAGTGACTATGTCTCCTAGTTCTTCAGGTCATGTTAACATGATGAAAGGTCAACCATTTCATGTGAAATATCGTGAAATTATTCGCCGATTAATGTTCTTGATTGGTGCATTGGTAGTCTTTCGACTAGGAGCGCATATTCCGCTGCCAGGTATTGATAATGTTGCTCTAGAACGTTTTTTCAAAGCTAATGAAGGTACTTTTTTAGGTTTGTTTAACATGTTCTCGGGTGGAGCATTAGAACGAATGTCCATTCTGGCGTTAGGTATCATGCCGTACATTTCTGCATCTATTATTGTGCAGTTGATGTCGACCGTGGTGCCTTCGTTAGAAGCATTGAAGAAAGAAGGCGAGCAAGGTAAGCGTAAGATTAATCAATATACGCGTTATGGCACCCTTTTACTTGCATTAGTCCAAGGTATCGGGATGTGTGCTGGTCTAATCAGTCAAGGTATTACTTTGACTTCAGGACTGGCTTTTTACATTCCAGCGCTAACATCGTTAGTTGCAGGTACCATGTTCTTAATGTGGTTAGGTGAGCAAATTACTGAGCGCGGTGTTGGTAACGGTATCTCAATGATTATCTTTGCAGGTATTGTTGCTGGTTTACCAAACTTAGTGATCCAAGCATTTACTTCGGTAGATAATGGCCAATCAAGTTTAATTGGTTTGGCTATCTTTGGATTGTTATCAGTTGCTGTTTTAGCAGCGATTGTGTTTATTGAAAAAGCTCAACGTCGTATACCTGTGAACTATGCTCAAAAACAGCAAGGTCGTCGTGTATTCACTGCACAGCAAACGCATTTGCCATTGAAGATCAACATGGCAGGGGTTATTCCAGCAATTTTCGCAAGTTCGTTATTGTTGTTCCCTGCAAGTTTAGGTCAATGGTTAGGCAGTGCTGATCCAAATGCAGGAATTGTAAAACGTAGCCTACAAGATTTGGCATTGGTATTATCGCCTGGACAACCGTTGTATTTAGTGCTCTTCGGTGCGTTAATTATCTTTTTCTGTTATTTCTATACGGCGCTTGTTTTTAGCCCGAAAGAAGTATCAGAGAACTTGAAACGCAGTGGAGCTTATGTACCTGGTATTCGCCCAGGTGAGCAAACTGCTCGTTACTTAGATCATATTCTTAATCGTTTGACGTTTATTGGTGCAATCTACATTACAGTCATCTGTTTAATGCCGATGATTTTACAAAGTTCTTTTGGTATTCCATTCCATTTGGGTGGTACCTCATTACTTATCGTAGTTGTTGTTGTTATGGACTTTATGGCTCAGCTTCAAGCCCATTTGACATCACATCAGTATGACGATCAATCGTTAATGAGAAAAACGACTGCTCATCCTAAGGGATAAGCGCACTTAGAAGGTTTCATCATGAAAGTACAAGCTTCTGTAAAGAAAATTTGTGGTAGCTGTAAAGTTATCCGTCGTAATGGGGTTATTCGCGTAATTTGCAGCGCAGAACCTCGTCATAAGCAGCGTCAAGGTTAATTTAATTAAGACCTGTTGATTTCAGTAGGCTAATTAGGTTATTATCCGCCCCTCAAGATTTTTGTGGGGCGGTTGATTATCTCTACTGCCTTTTTGGAGAAATTTGAATGGCTCGTATTGCCGGTGTAAACATTCCGGATAACAAGCATGCTGTTATCTCTCTCACGTATATTTTTGGTATTGGCCGCCACACAGCTAAAAACATTTTAGCTGCTGCAGGTATTACGACTACTACTAAAATTCGTGAATTAGATGATGCTCAGCTTGATGCGATTCGTGCAGAAGTTGCTAAGGTTCCGACCGAAGGTGACTTACGTCGCGAAATTTCCATGAACATTAAACGTTTAATGGATTTAGGCTGCTACCGCGGTCTTCGTCATCGTCGCAGCTTGCCTGTTCGCGGACAACGCACCAAAACTAACGCACGTACCCGTAAAGGTCCGCGCAAACCTATTAAGAAATAAGATTTCTGGAAGCTAAAAGATGGCTAAAGATACTCGCACACGCAAGAAGGTCACTCGTACCGTCTCTGAAGGTGTTGCACACATTCACGCTTCTTTTAATAACACCATTGTTACGATTACTGATCGTCAAGGTAATGCATTGGCTTGGGCTACTTCAGGTGGACAAGGCTTCCGTGGATCACGTAAATCAACTCCGTTTGCTGCTCAGGTAGCTGCTGAAGTTGCTGGTAAAGCTGCTTTAGATTACGGTTTGAAAAACTTGGACGTCCTTGTAAAAGGTCCTGGTCCAGGTCGTGAATCTGCGGTTCGTGCATTAGGTGCAGTGGGTTATAAAATTAACAGCATTACCGATGTGACACCGATTCCGCACAACGGTTGCCGTCCACCTAAAAAACGTCGCGTGTAAGGAGAAACATTCATGGCTCGTTATATTGGTCCAAAATGCAAACTCTCTCGCCGCGAAGGGACAGACCTGCAATTAAAATCTGGCGTTAAACCATTTGACGTCAAAACAAAAAAATCTGCTAAAGCTCCTGGTCAACATGGCCAAAGCCGTGCTAAACAATCAGAGTATTCACTACAATTACGTGAAAAACAAAAAGTACGTCGTATGTACGGTGTTTTAGAGCGTCAATTTAGTAACTACTACAAAGAAGCTGCTCGTGTTAAAGGCGCAACAGGTGAAAACTTGTTGAAATTGCTTGAAAGCCGCCTCGATAACGTTGTTTATCGCATGGGTTTTGGTTCTACACGTGCAGAAGCTCGTCAGCTGGTATCTCACCGTTCAATCACTTTAAATGGTCGTCGTGTTAACATCGCGTCTATCCAAGTTAAAGCGGGCGACGTGATTGCAGTTCACGAAAGCGCTAAACAACAATTACGTATCAAAAACGCAATTGAATTAGCTGCTCAACGTGGAACAGCTGCTTGGATTGAAGTAGATCATTCAAAACTTGAAGGTACATTTAAAGCTGCACCAGATCGTTCTGATTTACCTGCTGAAATCAACGAAAGCTTGATTGTAGAATTGTATTCTAAATAATCCTTGAGGTAGCAATAATGACGCGTACTGCAAACGAGTTTCTAACTCCGCAAGCGATCAAGGTCGAAGCGGCAAGCGGGACCTCGGCAAAAGTGATTCTTGAACCATTAGAGCGTGGCTTTGGTCATACTCTTGGTAATGCTTTACGTCGCATCCTTTTGTCTTCTTTACCTGGCGCAGCCGTGGTTGAAGTAGAGATAGAGGGTGTCGAGCACGAGTACAGTACTTTAGAAGGCTTGCAGCAGGACATCGTCGAGCTCTTGCTGAACCTAAAAGGATTGTCTATTAAGCTGTTCGATCAAAACGAAGCATATTTGACATTGGAAAAACAAGGTCCTGGCGATGTAACTGCTGCTGACCTTCGTTTACCACATAATGTTGAAGTGGTTAACCCTGAACATCTGATTGGTACTTTAAGTGCTTCAGGCTCATTAAAAATGCGCTTGAAAGTTTCTCAAGGTCGTGGTTATGAAACTTCTGACTCACGTTTCCCTGAAGGCGAAACGCGTCCTGTAGGTCGTCTACAGTTAGATGCTTCTTATAGCCCGATTAAACGTGTGTCTTACACAGTTGAAAATGCTCGTGTAGAACAACGTACTGACCTTGATAAGCTCGTCATTGATCTTGAAACGAATGGAACTGTAGATCCTGAAGAAGCTATCCGCAAAGCGGCAACAATCTTGCAACAACAAATTGCAATTTTTGTTGATCTTCAGAAAGATCAAGCTCCAGTTGCTCAAGAGCCACGTGAAGAAGTTGATCCAATCTTGCTTCGTCCAGTTGATGATCTAGAGCTTACTGTTCGTTCTGCTAACTGTTTGAAAGCAGAAAATATTTACTACATTGGTGATCTAGTACAGCGTACTGAGGTTGAGTTGCTTAAAACTCCTAACCTTGGTAAAAAATCGCTTACTGAGATCAAAGATGTTCTGGCTTCTAAGGGCTTACAGCTCGGCATGCGTTTAGAGAACTGGCCACCAGCTAGTCTCCGTATGGACGATCGTTTCGCCTATCGTAGCCGTTAATTAAGTAGGACTATCACCATGCGTCATCGTAATAGTGGTGTGAAATTAGGCCGTACCAGCAGCCATCGTAAAGCGATGTTTCAAAACATGGCTAATTCTTTGTTTGAGCATGAGTTAATTAAAACAACTGTGCCTAAAGCAAAAGAGTTACGTCGTGTAGCTGAGCCTTTAATCACTTTAGCTAAAAACGATACTGTAGCAAACCGTCGTTTGGCGTTTGCTCGTACTCGTTCAGCAGCAACAGTTGGTAAATTATTTACCGTTCTTGGCCCTCGTTACAAAGAACGTAACGGCGGTTATCTACGTGTTCTTAAAGCTGGTTTCCGTGCAGGTGATGCTGCACCGATGGCTTATGTAGAACTTGTGGATCGTGAAGTAAACTAATTACTCACGTCACAGAACAATCGGTTGTTCGAAAAAGGTCGGTGTTTCACCGGCCTTTTTTTATGCCTTTTTGTTGGACAATTTATGGTTTTGTCCCAAATTGACTTAAATTTCGTCAGAAAAATGCAAACTTGACATTGCGTATTGTCAGATTTGTGCTTTAATAAAAAAGTACTCTTAAAAAGGTTATAAAAACAACATGGAAAAGCAAGTTGATATTCTTATCGTTGGTGCAGGTATCTCTGGTATTGGTGTAGCTGCGCATCTTTCAAAACACTCACCACAACGTTCATTTGAAATTATTGAGCGTCGTGAGAGCTTCGGTGGTACTTGGGATTTATTTAAATATCCGGGTATCCGTTCCGATTCAGATATGTCTACTTTTGGGTTTAATTTTAAACCATGGCAAAAAGCCAATGTCTTGGCAGATGGCGCTTCGATTAAAGGCTATGTTGCTGAAGTTGTCGATGAATTTAAATTAAAAGATAAAATTCATTTTAATCAGCGTGTACGTACTGCAAATTATGATTCTTCAATTAAAAAATGGGTCGTACAAATTGAAGATGAAAATCAAAAACTCAATACGTGGGTTGCAAACTTTGTAATCGGATGTACGGGTTATTATAATTATGACCAAGGTTATCAACCTGATTATCCAGGTAAAAATGATTTTAAAGGCGAATTTATTAATCCACAATTTTGGCCTGAAAACTTAGATTATTCGGGTAAAAAAGTGGTGATTATTGGTAGTGGTGCAACAGCTATTACCTTAGTGCCTGCGATGTCAAAAGGTGGAGCAGGGCATGTGACCATGTTGCAACGTTCACCAACCTATATTGCTTCAATCCCATCTATTGATTTTGTTTATGACAAAATGCGTAAGGTTTTACCTGAAGATGTGGCATATAAGTTAACCCGTGCACGTAATATTGGTATGCAACGCGGTATCTATGCGCTTGCACAAAAACAACCGAAGTTACTGCGTAAGTTCTTACTCAAATCGATTGAAATGCAATTAAAAGGTAAAGTGGATATGAAACACTTTACCCCAACATATAATCCATGGGATCAGCGTTTATGTGTTGTGCCAGATGGTGACTTATTTAAAATTTTACGTTCTGGTAAAGCCAGCGTTGAAACAGATCAAATTGAGAAAATTACCGCAACAGGTATCCAGTTAAAATCTGGTAAGCATTTAGATGCGGATATCATCGTTTCAGCAACAGGTTTAGAAATCCAAATCTTGGGTGGTATCAAAGCTACAATTGATAATAAGCCAATGAATACATCTCAGCATATGCTGTATCAAGGTGTGATGGTTAGCGATGTGCCAAATATGGCAATGATCATTGGTTATATCAACGCGTCATGGACATTAAAAGTTGATATTGCAGGTGAGTATATTTGCCGTCTTGTAAATTATATGGACAAGAAAGGCTATGACGAAGTTATTCCTCAAGGTGATGCAACTGAATTGATGGAAGATACGGTGATGGGCAGTTTAAGTTCAGGTTATATTGCCCGCGCAGCGGATGTGATGCCGAAACAAGGTAAGCATGCACCTTGGAAAGTGTCGAATAACTATTTAGCAGATCGTAAAGAACTTAAAAATGCCAAGTTTGAAGATGGCGTTTTAAAATTTCATAAGCGTGAAGCACAACTCGCAAAAAAGCCTAAACTGGTTTCTTAATCAAACCTAGAAATCACTCAACTAAGAAATAACAAAATAAACAAGCTATGAAATAAACAAGGAGCGAAAGCTCCTTTTTATTGCAACAGGAAAATTGATTTAAAAAGAATGCTTGGCAATAGAAAAAGGAGCCAAAGCTCCTTTAACTGTCATGAGATAAATTATAAAGAACGGGAAATCAGTTCTTTCATAATCTCGTTTGTACCTGCATAAATACGATTTGCCCGATTATCGATATAAGCACGTGCAATTGGATATTCCAGCATATAACCATAACCACCATGTAATTGAAGGCATTCATCAACCACATTAGAGAATACTTCTGAAATTTTGTATTTTGCGGCTGCTGCTGCATCAACACCTAATGTACCTTCAAGTTGTAATTCCATACAACGGTCGAGGTAAGCACGGCAGAAATCAATTTCTGTGCGCATTTCAGCAAGTTTAAAACGTGTATTTTGAAAAGCGCCGATTGGTTTACCAAACGCTTTACGGTCTTTGGTATATTGAACGGTATGTGCCAGCGCTGCTTCTGCGCCTGCTTGACAGATAATCGCGACCAGCATACGTTCCCATGCCAACTCTTTCATCAGCATGATAAAACCCATGCCTTCCATACCCAATAAATTTTCTTTTGGCACACGAACATCTTCAAAGAACAATTCGCAAGTATCTTGTCCTTTCATACCAATTTTATTGAGTGGTTTTCCTTTGCTAAAGCCAGCACGGTCAGCTTCAACGATAATCAAAGATAGGTTAGCAGAACCTTTCTCTGAACTGCCTGTTTTACATACGACAATTGCCATATCGCATAGATAACCATTGGTAATAAAGATCTTAGAACCATTGATTACATATTCATCCCCATCTAAAACAGCGGTGGTGCGAACACCTTGTAGGTCTGAGCCTGTTCCCGGTTCTGTCATCGCAATGGCTGTGACGGTTTCTCCAGAAGCCATTTTAGCAATCCAATGTTTTTTCTGCTCTTCATTACCAAAGTTGTTGATGTAGTTGGCAACAATATCCGAGTGCAAAGAAAAACCTGTAGAAGAGTCCATTGCATAGGCTTGTTCTTCAATCAGAATCATACTGTAGAGGCGATCTACGCCATAGCCACCATATTCTTCAGGCATGGTTGCACAGAGCAGCCCCATTTCACCTGCTTTGTTCCATAAATCGCGATCTACATGTTGTTGCTGTTCATATTTAGCAATATTTGGCACAACTTCTTTTTCATAAAATTTACGTACTGTTTCACGAAAAGCATCGTGATCGGAATTAAACAATTTACGAGGCAACATATTGGTTAAAGGTCGGATAGCACCTGATTGCATTTTTATAATATCCATATGGGTTTTAGTGAGTTGAAATTATGTGAATTGCTTATTTGTCGCAATGAGATGAATGCTCAAAACTCATTTTTAAATGATGAATTTGGTCATTTAGAAGAATTTAGCGAGAAATTGATCGGGAATCGGGTAAACTAAGTCAGAATTAACCATTGGGGGAAAATGATGTCAGAAGAACTTACTTTAGAAGAACGTAAAGTGATTTATCGTGCTCGTCGCGGTTTAAAAGAGATTGATGTATATTTTGACCCATACGTAAAACAATATTACTTAGAAGCAAGTGCCCAAGAAAAAGCCTTGTTTAAAGAGTTAGTTGATCAGGAAGACCCAGATTTATTGGATTGGTTTATGGAAGTTTCAGAGCCACCTCGACCTGAACTCAGAAGCTTGATCAATAAACTTAAAGATTATGTCCACGGATGAGTTAAAAACTCACCAACGATATCAAATCAAACCCAGTCGTATTGCACTGGGTTTTCAGCTTTTGTGTTTAACAATTATTTTTATAGTGCTGTACTCCATTATCACTGCATGGATAAGTGTATTACTGCTGCTGTTGGCATGCTTCAGTCTAAAAAGATTTAGAATGCGTCCACAAATCCGAAGTTTAGAACATTTTGATTTAGATCAGTGGACCCTACAATATGAGGATTCCAATCAAATTCATCATGTACAAATTCAGCAAATGATTGATCATCGATTTTATATCGCAGTGTATTTTTGTGAGAAAAACAATAAAAGTTTAATCATTTGGCAAGATCAAGTGAGCAAAATACAGTGGAAATCTTTAAAATCTCGGGTTAAATTAAGTTAATTGTCTAACAAGTATAAAAAATATAATTTTAATTTAATTTAAATAAAACATAACCTTATTTATATTTTTGCTTATTTAATATTCATTGTTAGACCAAATATATACAAAATAGCGCAATTGTAAAATTGTCCGACAATTATCTCTGTAAAAATCTGATCTTGCATGTAAATTAAAACTACCAACAGCGAGGAGGAATTTCCAAATGGGTGAAATTCATACGTTTTGGTTCTTAGTGGTTGCAATTGTTTTTGCAATTATATTTGGAAGACTAGGAACTATGCTGAGGGAACAGATTGAGAAAGCTAACGCTAACAGTGTTAACGGTAGCAAATTTAAAAGACTTAAAACCAATAAACTCTCTTAAAGAGTTTACCTTTTAACAAGTAGCATGTGCTGAACCGTCGCAATGCTACTTTTTTTTGCTTAAAATTTGTATAAAAACCAGATCAGGTCAATTGAATACTTTCTATATTGTGGCAAATTCTTCAGATGAAATTAGAGCTATTACTCTGTTATTCAGAGATTGCATCTGATATTGTTATTTTAAAAGGGATATAAACACAATTATATAGAGGACAGGAAGTATGTCTAAGGTCCACAAGCTTGGTCAATTGATGCTGACCGCTGTTGTTGCCTCATCTGTGTTATCAGGTTGTTCATATGTTGTAAAATCAGGTGCCAATGTTGCGCTTGGCTTTAGTGAAAAACATATCGTCCCACCCATTTTGGCGGGCAATGATACTGATATGGCGTGCAACTCAGGCAATGCATTAACGCCAGCGATTATGGCAACAAAAGATATGGGGGCCGACCCCACCCGTATGGCGGTATTGTTATATTCAGCTGCGGGGATGTGTGCAGAAAATCGTGCTTTGGATGCAGAACTCAGATATTTACGTGCTTCAAAAGACGGTAAAGTGACTGAAGCGCAAGATGCTCGTATAGAACAAAAACGTTGGGCAGCCCTTGCCGCAGAACGTCAATACACGGGTTATCAATTATTTGCAGAACGTTGGCAGGCAAAATATAAATATACTTTAGGTGATTCTTGTCCAACCATGCGTAAGGACTTAGATCAAACCATCTATTTAATTGGTATGCTCAGTGGTTTGCAATCGATGACCAATGACATTAACTCTGGCGGTGCAGTGAATGTACCGAAAGATATTGCTGCGATTGTCGAACGTGGTATGGCATGTTTAGACAATAACAAATTCTGGGGTGCACCAATGGCGACACGTGCAGTGATTTGGATATTGTTACCAGGTGCAGGAGATGGTAAGCCTGATCCAACACAGACCTTACAACAATCAATGCAAATCGCAGAACAGAAAGGTGTTCGTTTAGCATTTGCAATGAATGCCGTTGCAGCGCAAGCCAGTGGTGATGATGCTAAATTAAGAGCGGCGTTAAAAGCCTATGCCGCATCGCGTGCAGATGATAAGCCAGTAAACCCTGAATTTAGATTATTAGATGGTATGGCTGGTCAAATGGTTCAAGGTATTGCCGATCGTTATTGGACGGAACATACCGGTGTTCGTGCAGCAGATGATGGAATGACCACATTCTGGGATGAACAAGCCTCTACGGGTGATGATGAATTGTTTAATGATCTACCTGCACCGACTGAAGAGCCAAGTGCTTCAGCTGACGAACCTGCAGCAAATCCATAGTATTCAATTGCATGAATTGGTTAGAATTGAGGAAGAGCGACAGCTCTTCTTTTTTTATGGTGTAGCATGGAACAACACAAGTTAGATAAAAATATATTGTTTATTGCAACCAGTATCATTTTTTTTACAATTCTTCAGCTTTTTCAAACTCATTTCATTTATCAGCACGATGTTTTTTTAAGCCAGCCTTGGCGCTGGTGGACAGGGCATTGGGTTCATGTGGGATGGATTCATTATGTTTTAAATGTTTTGGCTTTGGCTTGTTTACCCTTTTTATTTCCAAACATTAAAAAGCAAGTTTTTATTGCTTTATTGCTTATTTTACCGCCTTTACTCAGTCTCTGTTTTTATCTGATTTATCCTCATATTTTTGCTTATGCAGGTTTGTCTGGCATTCTTCATGGTCTGTTTGTATTTTGTGCAATCGTCAGTTTAAAAGAAAAGCCAGAACGAAATTTTGCCTTCATCGTATTGTTATGCATCTTCGGCAAAATCGCATGGGAACATTTTTTTGGTGCACTACAAACTGAACAATTGATTGGTCATCCTGTTTTAATACAGGCGCATTTGCTTGGGGTGATTTTTGGAAGTATTTGTGCCATCTTGAGCTTAATTTTTCGACTTAATGTTATGAAATAGAAAATGAATCAAGAATATTATTTGTATGAAGTATTATTCTATAAAATTTCATTATTTTGATGAGGTTAAGCACATAGAAGTGTAAAGATATTTAAAAAATAAATTTGAATGAATGCTTTGTAATGAATGGATGCTGATTCTCATTTGTGGTTAATTATGTGAATGTTACATCTATTTTGGTTGTAAAAAATATAAGTACTTAGTTGTTTTTTCACATTTAATGATAAGACTATAGATGAGTTGACAAAAAGCTCGCCAAAAAAATTAATCTTTGTCATGTTTTTCTTAGGAAAATTAGGGCAAATTTGAGTGGTGATGATAGGAATGGGTATTGGTAAAGGATTTTACCTCTCACCTAATAATAAAAGATAAGCTGTGCAAGCGATTGTACACTGGTTATAAAAACTGGAATAACAATGCAAGAACCTGTAAATAATAGATCGGGATTAGGTCTACTCAGTTATCTCTGGAATGAGTGGTTCTCAACCTTTTCCATCCTTATTCTGCTTCTCCTGACCTTGATCATTGGGACAGGGGATATGATTCATGGGCAAATGCTTCGTTTAGGTGAACGCCTATATGGAGACGAAAAAATAGGAATGCAATATTCCTTTTTACGTGCTGAGCCCAACAAACCTTCATGTGACCGCAATGTAGATATCGATAAGCTTGTCAAAGAAAAAATGCAACAGGAAGCCAGTGATCCTGATGCGGCATTTTTTGGTTTAACACCAGAAGCAGATGTTCGCGCTTCATTCGTTTCAGCTCAAACGGATTGTGAACAGAAGTATGCGTTCTATGATAAATCGATCAAACATATGGAAGATCATCCATCCCTTCGTTCATATCGTTCGATGGAAACGGGTTTCTTCTGGATATTGAAATGGGGCTCTGAACATCGCGTACTCATCCTGATTTTGATGGTGGTGATTGCTGCAATTACAGCATCATTGAAGATGCATCATATTGGGCTACGTCCAGCGCGTACTAAGCTTGATTTTAAAGTCTATAATATTGCGATGGTACTGGGGAATGCCTTACTGAGCTTCTCGGTCATTAGCCAATATCGTTCAGTACTCAATTCTGGTGTTGAATCGACCATTGAAACGATTGGAGTCTATTGGCTATGGATGATTCTGTTTGTGGTCTTAACAGTCATCAGCCTGTTTAAATTATTCCGTACACCAGAAAATGCTGAAGAAGGCGGTAAATTTGGCCTTGCGCTGTTGAGCATACCTTTATATGCCTTTATGGCAATTGTGACAGGTATTGCGTTTACTTTCTTTATGGACTACCCAATGGGGCAAGGTATTTACCTTGGCTTGTTGACTGAATTTTCAAATATCTTCCTTAACTTAGCACTGTTTATTTGGGCAGGGATGTTATTGACCCAAACACGTGTGATGGATCTTTTCTTGGCGATTCTTCGTCCTTGGAACTTAGCGCCTGAAACGTTGACATGGATCATTTTGATTGGTGCAGCAATTCCAACCGCATATACAGGTGCTTCGGGAATCTTCGTTGTTGCTGCTGGTGCGATTATCTATAAAGAAGTGTGGAATTCAGGTGCACGTCGTCAATATGCATTGGCTGTTTCAGCAATGTCAGGTTCACTTGGTGTTGTATTACGTCCGTGTCTATTGGTGATCTTAATTTCAATGCTGGATAGCCGTCATGTAACTTCAGACGAGTTATTTGATCATGGTATTTATGTATTCTGGTTAACCGCATTTATTTTCTTAGGGGTGTCGTTATTCCTTGCTGAGAATAAGTTCCGTATTAACTCACCGAAAACTGCTGTCCCTGGTATGTTGCGTGCTTTCGTTCCAGTGCTTCCATATATCTTGATTGTTGCTGTCGTGATTGGCTTCTATCAGTTTGGTCTGGACACGAAAATGGATGAATTTACCGCACCTGTAATTCTTCCAATCATGTTATTGGCATTTATTTTATTTGATAAGTTATTTGGTAATAAATTACCGATACCAGAAAACCCAAATAAAGCGCTTGCTCTAGAGCATGAAAAAAATTCTGAATACTTACGTGAGCATGGTGATACCGCTGAAACAAAACGTGGCTTCCGTAGCGCAATTCGTTTTGCAACATCGGAAAGTGTTGGTCATATTGGTGCGTTAATTATTCTAATGGCGTTATCTGCAAGTGTTGGTGGTCTGATTGAACGTAGTGAAATCGTCACCATGGTTCCAACGCATCTGGGTAGTATCTTGGTGACACTTGGCTTTATGGCATTGTTACTTGCATTAATTGGTATGACAACAGATCCATTTGGTGCGGTGATTCTTGTTGCTGCGACGATTGCGCCAGTTGCATTTGAAAATGGTATTCATCCGATTCACTTCTGGATGATCGTACTGGTTGCATTTGAGTTTGGTTATGTTACGCCACCTGTTGCGCTCAACCATTTGCTGACGAGGCTCTCAGTCGGTGATGCAGAGGTTGCCGCCGCCGATGCTGAGGCAAAAGCCAAATATACAAGCTTCTACTATCGTTATGAGCGTTGGATTTTGCCAATCGTGGTGCTGTTCTCAGCATTGGTGATTGTGACCTATGCGCCGTACATGTTTAACTTGTTTGACTGGTATGCCAGTAAATAATTGAATGTCTAAAAAGCGCCTTCGGGCGCTTTTTTTCTGTCTGTGGCTTTGAATAGATTTAGTGATCTTTAAATTGAAACTGCTGAATGTACTCACTCGGCGTCAAGCTGGTTTCACGTTTAAACATGGCACTAAAGGCACTGGCACTGTCATAGCCCAAATCAAGTGCAACATTGAAAATAGATTTATTCATTGCCAAATCAGTCATGGCTTGCATCAGCCTTGCCTGCCGTACCCAATGACTAAAATGCATATTGGTTTCTTTCTGAAAATGCCGAGTAAGGGTTTTCGGACTAACATGTAAAAATTGGGCGGCATGTTCGAGTGTCCATGTATGGCTGAGATCAAGTTTGATTTCAGCACAAAGCTTTTGCAATTTAATATTTTGTGGCTCAGGTAAGTTAAATGGTAGAACAGGGAGAAGCTCCAACTCATCTAAAATTAGTTCAAGCAATCGTGCTTCACGACTTTGAGGATGGATTGTGGTTTGAATCTGCATCGCTGAGCGAATAAGCTCTTTTAGCAGAGGCGAGATCGTGACAACACGACATTCATTGACTAATTTTGAACGCGCATCTGGCTCAATAAATACACCATAAGCTTGCACATCACCACTGATCAGTAAGGCATGAGCCTTATATGCTGGAATCCATACACCGCGTCCCGGTGGCGTGACCCATGTTCCTTCTGTCGTTTGAATACGGAGAACACCAGAAAGCGTATGAATCAGTTGGATACGTTCATGGCTATGCCAATCTTCAATATGCCCATGGGAATAATTTTCAGTAAAGGCATAAATTGGATAATCTAAAAATCCATGATCATAATTATTCCCCACGATTTACTCCTCATTCAATACGGCACTGCCAATCACACATTCGTGGAATTGCTTAGTCCTCAAGCATAATGTCCTTTTTGCGATAGTTATTGTCATTTTGTCGTACAAATACAAAATGATTATTTTTTAACATGGTTGAATCTTTCTGTATAGGCAGAGCAGCATGTTTCAAAAAGCTTATTTCTACCCATTGTTTGCCATTTTATTTTGGGCTGGAAATGTGATTGTGTCTAAAATGGCAAGTCATGCAATTTCACCTGTGGCGATTACATTTTATCGTTTGGTTTTTGCGCTCGCGGTGATGAGTACTTTTGTATTGATTCCCACTTGGAAAAATCGCCATATTATTCGCCAGTATTGGAAACATTTGGCTTTAGGTGGATTTCTTTCTGTATCCTTATTCCAATTTTTGTCTTATCAAGCAGCGACAACCACAACAGCGACCAATATGGCGATTGTGACAGCATTGATTCCATTATTGACGATTATTTTAAGTACATGGATTTTAAAAGATCAGATTAGCTATGGCTTAGTGATCGGAGGCTTCTTATCATTCTATGGCATTTTGTATTTATTGAGTCATGGGCATATTGCCCAAGTTTTTAGCCAAGGTATGCATCTTGGAGATGGCTTGATGTTGCTTGCCGCAATTGGCTACGCCTTATATGGTGTGCTGTTAAAACGTTGGAAAATGCCGATCCCTGCATGGCAATCGAATTTTGTGATGTCGAGCTTTGCCATCTTATATGTTTTGCCGTTTTTTATCTTTTTACCCGCATCACAAATGCAACTGAATCAACAGACCATTCCTTTGATTTTGTATGCCAGTATTTTCTCATCGATTTTATTGTCTTATCTATGGATTGAAGGTGTAAGACATTTGGGACCCAATAAAAATAGTATTTTTATGAATTTATTGCCTGTGTTTACAGCTTTAATTGCCGTGGTGCTCTTGGGTGAACATTTACAAGTTTTTCATTTGGTTGGTGGTGGTTTAACACTCTGTGGAATTCTATTGGCGCAAATTATCCAAAAGCCAATCCAATGGAAAAAATCAACACAGCAGTCATTGGACTCACTTTAAAATATTGAAATGTCTATTGTTCAAATTGAAAAAAGCCTTAACTTATAAAGAGGTTAAGGCTTTCTGATATCAGATCGTCATTTTTGCACATGATCAAAAATTATTGATTTTGTGCGGCCATTTGCTGTTGAAGTAGCTTGATTTGCTCTTCCTTAAGTTTAATCAATTGATCCGCATCAACATGTTGTGATTTGAGGTTTTGTTGCTGATCATCAAGTTGTTTTTGGATATCTTCTAGTTTAGCCACTTCTTCTTTCGCTAAACTGGCATTTTCAGGAATTTTATCTTTTAAAATTGATGCTTTGACCAATTCTACATTGGCAGCCTCTGAAGCAGCACTTTGTTCAACAGGCGTTGCCACAGGGGGTGCCGTTGTTTCCACTTTCTTCGCAGCAGGTGTAGTCTGATTCAATGGCTCATTGATTTGGGTGCTTTCAGAGGTGTTATTTAACCAGAAAAAAATAGCAATTAAAACGATAACTGCCCCCAACCCGCCTGCAATAATCCACATTAATTTTGAATTGTTTCTTTGTTCTATATGCATTTTATTCGGTCCGATCTATTTTGAAGAGCGAGGCTTGAATTGAATGACCCCAATTTCATCAGGTATAGCAGGTTCTTCAGGCGCATCTACATGGGTAGGGCGATTTTCAGAATATCCACACTCGATGCATTCAATCCATTCAGCATCGCCTTGGGTGAGCATAACAATACGATCCATCGCTTCACATTTTGGACATTTTGCACCAGCAATGAAACGACGTCTAATATTCATACACCCACCACACTTTAAACAATTTTGGCCGTTAGTTTAAGCGTTTTTTTAGCTATTCGTCCAACCTTGATGACGTAATAATGCATCTATTTTAGGTTCACGACCACGGAAATTGATAAATGCATCAAGTGCTGTATCTTTTCCGCCAACTGCAAGGATTGCCTTACGGAACTCTTGTCCAGTTTGGGTATTAAACACACCTTCATTTTCAAAGCGGTCAAAAGCATCACTTGCTAAAACTTCTGCCCATTTATAAGAATAATAACCAGCAGCATAACCGCCCGCAAAAATATGGCTAAAACCATTTTGGAAGCGGTTATAAGGTGCTGTTGCTAAAACTGCATACTTCTGGCGAATATCATCTAAAGTTGCTTGGATTTGTTCGGCATTTAGTGCAGGTGTAAGTTTATGAATGGTTAAATCGAACAGTGCAAACTCAATTTGTCGTAAAGTTTGCATACCTGACTGGAAGAAACGAGCATCGAGTAATGCTTTTAAAAGATGCTCAGGAAGTGAGTCTTTAGATTCAATATGTTCACTGATTAAAGCCAAGCTTTCCGTATCCCATGTCCAAAATTCCATAAACTGGCTAGGTAACTCCACGGCATCCCATGCAACGCCGTGTGTTCCAGCAACTGCAATATTGTCTACTTCGGTCAACATATGGTGTAAGCCATGACCAAACTCATGAAATAAGGTATTCACTTCATCATGCGTTAATAGGGCAGGCTGATCACCGACAGGTGGGGTAAAGTTCCCAACCATATAGCAGATTGGTTTTTGTAACCCCGTTTCGGTTTGCATACGCGAGCGGAAACCACTCATCCATGCACCACCACGTTTACCGTTACGTGCATAGAGGTCAAAGTAAAAACCACCAATCACAGTGCCTTGGTCTTCTAGTTCATAATAATGAGCATCTGTATGCCAAAGTGGTGCTTGGCGTTCAATGACTTGAATTCCATATAAACGATTGACCACATTAAATAAGCCTTGAATCACTTTAGGCGCAGGGAAGTATGGTTTTAAATCTTCCTGAGAAAGGTTGAACTGTTGAACTTTTAGTTTTTCAGAATAATAACCGCTGTCCCAAGATTTTAGCTCATCTATGCCATCTTGTTTGGCAATGGCTTTGAGTTCTTCGATTTCTTTTAATGCAGGTGTACGTGCATGCTCTGCTAAATCAACCAGAAATTGATCAACAGTGGCCACATCGGGTGCCATTTTTGAAGCAAGTGAGTATTCTGCAAAATTGTCAAAACCTAAAAGCTTGGCCATTTCCTGACGTAAGCTGAGGATTTCAACCATCACGGGTGCATTGTCAAATTGCGTATCGCTGGCTTGATCTGAGGCGCGTGTAACATAAGCGTGATAGATTTCTTCACGGAGCGCGCGATCTTCTGCATAGGTCATGATGGCCAAATAAGATGGAATATCTAAGGTAGCAACAGGCTGATCTAGTTCGCGTTGTTGACCATATTGTTTGAGTAATTCAATACTGCCTTGCGGTAGACCTTTAAGCTGATCCGTGGTTAAAGTTTTGCTATAGGCTTGGGTTGAATCCAAAACATGATTAGAAAAATCAGAAGACAGTTGTGATAATCGTGCTGAAATTTCTGCATAGCGTTTTTTAGCTTCACCTTCGAGGGCAACACCTGAAAGTTTAAAATCACGTAAAGCCAGCTTAATTGCACTTTGTTGCGCCGTTGGCAAGTCGCTAAAAATCGCATGATCATAAACATTTTGATAAGTTTGGAACAAAGCAACGTGTTGACCGATCTGGGTGTAGTATTCACTTAGACTTGGCAATAAGGCTTGATAGACTTCACGCGTTTCAGTGTTATTCATCACTGCGTTGAGGTGTGACAAAATTCCCCAAGATTCACTCATGTTATTTTCAAGTGAATCTACATTTTCGATCACAGCAAGTTGTTGTTGAATGCTTTCAGGGACTTGCACCAAGTCATTTAAAAATTTTTGACCGTCTTGGATGGCTTTTTCAATATTTTGTTTGAGTTGATCTAAACTAATTTGATCAAATTGCGGTACTGGCAACGTTGCCTGTTCTAGTGTCATGAGCTTTATGCCAAATCATTTCTTAAGTTATAGATAGATGTAGGGCTTCTGGCAGGGGAAATCAAGGTGTGACAATAAAATTAACACAGATGTTAATGGACTTGTTTGGTTTTGAGGTTGTATTCAAAAGGGATAGAATATGCGCCCGCATCAAAACTGATGCCCAAAATATCTTTTTTAAGATAAAAGCCATTTGCATTTTTTAGTGCAATAAAATTTCGATCTTCAGCATAGTATCGGTATAGGTATTGCAGATCTGCGCTATCACAGTCATTAGACGTTTTAGAAAGCGTTGCTGTTTTATTTTCAATACATGGGTCAAGTTGCTGAGCAATTTCATTTGAGATTTGTGCTGCGGACAATTGATATTTTTGTAGTATTTGTGACAATGTTGCGAACTGTTTATTTTTTAAATCGATCACATAATACTTTTCACGAAAATAGCTTTGTCCGCCTTCAATTTCTAAATGGGTATAAACACTTAAATAGTTTTGATCCTGATAGATCTTTCCTGAACTAAAGTCGATACGTGTAGCATCATCTGCCAAAAGTTCGTGTTTGATCTGTTGGTTGATTTTTTCAAAACCTTTGCCTTGGATAAAGGGAAAATTTCCTGAAAAGTTTATGTATTTTGAGGGAATAGTTTGGGTTTTAAAGGTGATGGTTTCAGCAGAGGCTACACAGCTGAGTAGCAGTATTGAGAGTGATAGTATATTTTTAATTTTCATGCTGTTATTTCTAGAGTTATTTGAGTCGCTATAGATGCATTATAAAATAAGGAAGACTCTATGAGGGTACAAGAAAAGTATTTTTAGACGTATTCAAATTTAAAATTTTAATGATAAAAAAGAGAGCCGAAGCTCTCTGATTTTGTGGTAAGTAAAATTACTCAGTCTTTGCTTTTGCGTTCGACTTTTTCTTTTTTGCTTTAGCCTTTTTCTTCACTTTATCTTTAGCCTTTGTTTCAGGCTGAGTTGCAGCACTTTTTCCAGGTTTTTTATTGTAAGAGCTGGGTTTTCCTTTGGGCTTTTTCTTTCGAATGGGACGTTCCCCATCTTCGCTGGCATTCCCACTGTCAGATTCAGATTTAACTTTGACAGGACGTTCAGAAAAGACTTCTTCTTTGGCAACGGGTTTTGCAACACGTGGTGCACGACTACGGATTACACGGCCCGCATGCGACAGTTGTTGTAACAATTCAAAATCAATCTTACGTTCTTCTAGGTTAACCCCAGCAACTTTGATCTTGACTTCGTCACCCAAGCCAAAGGCTTGACCACGATTTTGACCGACTAAATTTTGACTAACTTGGTCATAAACAAAGTAGTCATCGCCCAATTGACTCACGTGAATCATACCATCCACATATAAGTCTTTTAGGGTTACAAATAAACCAAATTCAGCGGTTGCACTGATCACACCAACAAATTCTTCGCCTAAATGTTGCTGCATATAGTGACATTTCAGCCATGAAGTAACCGAACGCGAGGCTTCATCTGCACGACGTTCAGTTGCAGAGAAATGTTCACCCGCATCTTCTAACGCCGCACCTGAAAGTGGATACTTTTTGTTGGTTAAACTGGCTTTAATCGCACGATGTAATAGCAGGTCAGGGTAGCGACGAATTGGTGAAGTGAAATGGGTATATGCTTCATAAGCCAAGCCATAGTGCCCCACATTTTTTGGACCATAGTAGGCTTGCATCATTGAACGTAATAACACCGCATGAATACTTGGTGCATCAATACGATCTTTGGTTGCTTCAATCACCGTTTGGTAATCGGCTTGTGTCGGTTGGTCAGGGAATTTAAAGCCCAATAATTTCACAAAGTCTTTTACTTTTTGAATGCGTGAAAACTCTGGTGCTTCATGCACACGATACAACATTGGAACTTCATTTTTTAAGCAATATTCTGCTGCTGCAACGTTAGCAAGCAACATACATTCTTCAATAAGCTTATGCGCAACATTACGTGAACGCGGTAAAATTTCTTTAATTCCACCCAATTCATCAAAAGTCATGTAGGTTTCAACGGTTTCAAATTCCATTGCATGACGTTGTGCACGTAAACCTTTTAAGGTTTCATACAATTGGTAGAGCGTATTGACTGACTTACGGACATCACGATCTTCAGGAATCGCATTGCTGTCGCCATCCAAATATTGTGCAACTTGGGTATAGGTTAAACGTGCTTTTGAATGCATCACTGACGGATAAAATTCAAATTTAGTCACTTTACCAGCACGACTTAAATTTAAATCACACACCATACATAAACGGTCAACATGTGGATTTAAAGAACATAAGCCATTTGAAAGTGCTTCAGGCAACATTGGTAATACATAGTGTGGGAAATACACTGATGTACCACGTTCTTGCGCTTCATCATCTAAAGGTTTACCAACACGGACATAATGACTGACATCTGCAATCGCGACAACGACACGATAGCCACCACCAGGACGTTTTTCCGCATAGACTGCATCATCGAAATCACGTGCGTCTTCACCATCAATGGTGACTAAAGGCAAATCTCGTAAATCTATACGGCCTTGACGATCTTTTGCAGAAGGTTCTTTAAATGCTTCAGCTTCTTTGATGACTTCTTCTGGGAACTCATAAGGTAAACCATATTCTAAAATGGTTTGCGGGATAATGATTTCAGTATCTGCTTTATCCGCCATTGACTGAATCACATGACCTGTCGCAAATTCATCTCGAGTTGGATAGTCATCAATTTCAACACGTAATGCATCGCCGACTTTGGCTTTGGCATGTTCAATCAGTTCTTTTTCTAAAGTTATGGGTTGATGTGCATTGGGAGGTGCAGGTTGAATAAAGTATTCACCTTCAAATTCTGCAACTTTACCGATCAATTGTTTAACTCGACGTTGAGTCACTTCGGTAATATAGCCCCAAGCTTTACCTTTACGGTCTACAGAAGTTTGTTGGACTTTAACGCGGTCACCATGGAAGACTTGACGTAATTCGCGCTCAGGCAGAAGGAATTCATCTTTCTTACCATCTAAGCTTGCAACGCCTAAACCTTTAGCGTTGACATAAACAGTAGCGTCTAGGGTAGGTTGATCTGCCATCAGCTGATATTTAAAACCATCTTTCATCAACTGACCATCACGGACCATTGCACTTAAACGATGGCTGAGCGCATCTATACTTTTTTGATCGACAATTTCAAGCAGTTCAACAAGATCTGCATGTGACAATGCTTCTTGTTTTCGTTCAATGATTTCTAAGATAAGGGTACGACTTGGAATGGGATTGTCGTAACGCTCAGCTTCAGCTTTGGCTTCAGGATCGACCCAATTTTTCATGATGTATTTGGTTTCTAGTCAGAAGATAGGATTAGCATAAGACATACAGTGGAATACTGCACGTAATTGATTGCAATATTGTGTTTTTAATTTAGTTTTTAGAGAAAATTTCTAGGTATTTGTAGATTGTGATTATTTTGCAGCATAAAAAAACAACAAAATGATGAAAATCGCTTAAAAAGTATTTAATTGAGTAAATTTCTCTATTTTTTTTAATGTCATCACTTGCCGAATCGGGTTTTAGTTTGTATTATGGCGGCTCGTTACGGTGAGATGGGTGAGTGGCTGAAACCACATCCCTGCTAAGGATGCATACGGGTAACTGTATCGAGGGTTCGAATCCCTCTCTCACCGCCAACGATTACTTATGACGCGCTCATAGCTCAGCTGGATAGAGCACTTGGCTACGAACTAAGGGGTCGGGAGTTCGAATCTCTCTGAGCGCACCAATAAGTTAATCATGATGTAACGAATGCCTTTTGGCAACACAAGTATTGCGCTCATAGCTCAGCTGGATAGAGCACTTGGCTACGAACTAAGGGGTCGGGAGTTCGAATCTCTCTGAGCGCACCAACTTGAAGAATTAACCGCATACATTGCGGTTTTTTTGTGCCTGAAATTTAGATCGATGATTTTAGGCCGGTGATTTTAGTTGGTTGAATATATTAATTCTCTTGGCTATTTTTCGAAAAATAAAATAGCTAAATGCAATAAGCCCAATAAAAATGCCAGTTATCTCTAAATAGGAAAAAGTGCTAATTTTAAAAAGAAAAAAGATGCTGATTAAACTTAGACTAAGCCACAATAAACAGAAAAATAGCATTTCATTAAAGAAGAATACTTGAAAGAGCCATTTGCGTAATGCCTTATTTTTAATTCGCGTCAGAAATAAAAACCGATGTTTAAAGCCAAATGAACTGTTTGGCGAGATTTCAGCTTTGGACAGCAGCATTCGATAAAAATGGATCTCATCAAAAGACGCATTGAGTTTATTTTTAACAGTCTGTTGTGTTTTTTCATGATTATTTAACCATCTATCCACCTCAAAACAGGGCAGTAAAGACTCTCCAAAACCATCGATATCTAAATATCGATTTTGGGGTGTTTTAAGTTCAAAAGATTTTGGCAGCCAATATTTGGATGGTGATGGACTTTTGGGATCTCGATGTTTTTCTTCGATGAAATGGATCATATCCACCATTTCATTGTTAGCTTCTATGCTAAATGGATCAATCATCATTGCCATAATATCGGTAATATTAAGCTCGACTGAAAATGTTGGAGTACGTTGTAAATATTGTAAAAATGATTGAGCTAAAATTGCTAATTTTTCATCATTATAGAGTGCTGACCATATATTGAGTCTGGATTTAAACGTTTCACAGCTTTTTAAGATCGTTGCCCGAAAGACGTAATAGCTTAAGCCATCTTCATCTTGAAGAGTGGTAATGTCTTCAACTTTAAATAAGGCCAACCAAAATAATGGAATAGAGTATTTAACTTCTTGATAGGTTTCATTTTCATCCATTTCACCCGTGGTTCTATCGAGATCGGATGAAATTAAAAGTGTTGAGTAATGTCCCATTGTTTCCTTTTATCATCTGAATTTTTATAGGAATATTTATGAAATAATATAATTGGTAATCTATAAAATTAAATTGTGAATAAACCGTTAGTTCTAATGAACTTGATTCAACCACTCATCGACTTCAGGACAGGGAAGTAGTGTCTCACCAAATCCATCAAGTTGTTTTCTATCCTGAGGTATTTCAAGAGATAATAGTGATAGAGGTGTAATCCAATCATTTGACAATGAATGGTTTTGAGGATTAATTTGAATATTATCAATAAAATTGATTAAATCAGTCATTTCGTTTTTCGCATCTATGCTATTAATATCTAAGTGCATTCCTAGAAGGTCATTGATATTTAACTCAATTGAAAGTGTAGGTATATGTTCTAAATATTGTAAAAATAGTTTTGCTAAAATTTCTGCCTTTTCATCATTATAGAGTTTTGACCATAAATTGAGTCTAGATTTAAACGTTCCACAGCTTTTTAAGATCGTTGCACGGAAGACGTAATAGGTTTCGTTGTATTGATCTTTTAGTGCTGAGATATCTTCTAGCTTAAATAAAGCCAACCAAAATAAAGGAATTAAGTATTTAACTTCTATATATATTTCATCATTGGATTTTTTTTCTTCTGTTTGGTCTAGGTTTGAAGAAATTCGTAAATTCGAGTAGTGTCCCATTTTGTTTTTACTTTTTTATTGAAGTATTAATTGACTAGTATAATAAGACAATTGTGTTTAGATCCAGAACATTTTATAAATTTATACACGTCTATTCTTGTCGCAGAGTAAGGATTGCAACATCTATTCTAGAGCTAAAAACTTTAAAATAATAAAATAACCGGAGCTTTAGAAAGAAGAACATGAAGAAATATACAGATGGATATTATATTTACCAGCATGTTGATTTTATTTGTCATTTCAACCTGCAACAGTGTGATGGCTGTAATCGCACGCTGACAGGTTTTGTCTATGAACTGCAAATCCAAAGTTTAGAAAATGAATCTGTCATCTTCTGTGCTGAATGTATGGAATTGTTAGACGTGGTGAATGCCGAATAATTGCTTCGGATTGATGATTGTTCAATTTTAACTACGCTTATTTTTTCATCGTAAAAAAGTAAGCATTATCCAGCATTATTTTTATAGAAAAGCTTATCTGATAATCATATTTATTTAGAAAAAATTCTCACTGTAAGATAGTTCCAAATCATTTTTTCTGCTTTAGAGCGTAACAATAAAATAATTATTTTGGACGATTTCTTTGAATTGGCAATATATCTACAGTGTGATGCCACAGTTTGCTTCGGCAATGGTGATGACACTCAAAATCTCAATCATCAGTATTATTCTCGCAATATTGGTTGGTTTAATTTGCAGTATTCTCATTACCTATCGGGTACGGGTCTTTGACAAAATTGCCAAAATTTACATTGAATTATCACGCAATACGCCCTTATTGATTCAGTTATTTTTTCTCTATTACGGTTTACCAAAACTGGGGATTAAAATTGATGGATTTAGCTGTGGGGTCATTGGTCTAACTTTTCTAGGTGGAAGCTATATGGCTGAAGCCTTTCGTGCAGGTTTACAAGCTGTGGCCAAAGGGCAAATTGATTCGGGTGAAAGTATTGGACTGAATCCACTGCAAGTTTTTCAATATGTGATCTTCCCTCAAGCTCTAGCAATTTCAATTCCTGCAATTGGTGCAAATTGTTTATTTCTGATTAAAGAAAGTTCTGTGGTGAGTGCCATCGCAGTGGTGGAACTATTGTTTGTTACCAAAGACTTAATTGGTATGGATTATAAAACCACAGAAGCATTGTTTCTCTTGATCATGTCTTATCTGATTATTTTATTGCCTGTGTCTATTCTCACCAGTTATCTGGAATACCGCAGTCGGAAGGTGAGCCATGGAATTTGATTATTTGTTTCAACCCAGTCATCTTGCACGATTACTGGAAGGGCTGTGGGTTACTGCAAAAATTGCCTTTATATCAGTATTTTTTTCAGCAATTTTTGGCACGATTTTCGGTGTCATTATGACGTCGAAAAATTTACTGATTAAAAGTTTGTGTCGACTGTATTTAGAAGCGATTCGGATTATTCCAATTCTGGTTTTATTGTTTGTTTTCTATTTTGGCTTTGCAACATGGTTTAACTGGCAGCTCTCAGCGGTACTGGTATGTATTGTGGTTTTCGTATTGTGGGGGACTGCTGAAATGGGCGATTTAGTCCGTGCTGCCATCACATCGATAGATCAACATCAACGCGATTCTGCACATGCACTTGGCCTGAGTCCTATCCAAACTTTGGGCTATGTGATTTTCCCGCAGAGTTTAAAAAGAGTCACACCGGGCGCAATCAATTTATTCACGCGTATGATTAAAACCAGCTCCTTGGCAGTGCTGATTGGCGTGGTCGAAGTGATTAAAGTTGGACAGCAAATTATTGAAAATTCGCTGTTAATTGTTCCGAATGCATCTCTTTGGATTTATGGTTTGATCTTTATTTTATATTTCATCATTTGCTATCCCTTATCCCGTTTAGCGACGCATTTAGAAAAAGTTTGGGAGTAATCATGACTTTGTTATCTATACAACATTTACAGAAATCATTTGCAGAAAGTCATATTTTACAAGGCATAGATTTGGACGTAAAACAGGGTGAAGTCGTGGTGATCCTTGGTCCATCGGGATGTGGGAAAAGCACATTGTTACGTTGTATCAATGGCTTGGAAAAAATTCAGGGTGGCACAATCAATTTAGCTGGCTCAGGTGTATTGGGCAAAGATTTAGCGTGGGTGGATGTACGTCAAAAAATTGGCATGGTGTTTCAAAACTATGAACTTTTTGGGCATATGAATGTGATTGATAACATTTTATTAGGCCCTTTAAAAGTTCAAAAACGAACAAGAGCTGAAGCTGAGAAAGTCGCAGACGAATTATTGAAACGTGTCGGTTTATACGATCGTAAGCGAGATTATCCGCGACAGTTATCGGGTGGGCAAAAGCAACGTATCGCAATTGTGCGTTCATTGGTGATGCAGCCTCAAGTGATTCTGCTAGATGAAATCACCGCTGCTTTAGACCCTGAAATGGTACGTGAAGTATTAGATGTGGTTTTAAAACTTGCACATGAAGGAATGACCATGTTGATCGTGACTCATGAAATGTCTTTTGCCAGAAAAGTCGCAGACAGAATTATTTTTATGGATAAAGGCAAAATTATTGAGCAAGCCACACCTGAACAATTTTTTGAGCATCCACAGACTGAACGGGCAAAAGCTTTTTTAAATATGTTGAATTACTAAAAATAATTTAGACATCAATATTCACCCTAATAGCAACACATAATGATCTATAAAAATGAGGATGTATGGCTTTATCTTATTTAACTCAACCATCGAATTTTTTTAATATTTCCAACGTTGTTCGAACATTAAGTGTGGCCTTATGTATGGGAGTGTTGAGCGCATGTAGTCAGCCAACTGAGCCAAATGCGTCAGCGGAGCAAAATACCCAGAATGATCAATCTTTAGATCAGATTAAAAAGCAGGGTGTGTTTCGTGTGGCTGTTTTTGCAGATAATCCACCATTTGGTTATGTGGACAGTGCAGGTAAACCACAAGGTTTTGATATCGCTTTAGCAAAAAGAGTGACCAAAGATTTGCTTGGGGATGAAAATAAAGTTGAATTTGTGGTGACTGAGGCTGCTAACCGTGTGGAGTTTTTAAAATCGGGTAAAGCAGATGCGGTATTTGCCAGCTTTTCAGTCACTCCTGAACGTAAACAAGTGGTTGATTTTGCTCAACCGTATTTAAAGGCGGCTTTAGGCATCGTATCGCCTAAAGCCAAGACGATTACAGATATTCAGCAGCTTGAAGGCAAAACCTTGATCGTCAATAAAGGCTCGACATCAGATATTTATTTCACTAAGAATTACCCAAAAATTAATTTATTAAAGTTTGAACAAAATACTGATGCCTTTAATGCATTGAAAGATGGTCGTGGTGATGCAATTTCTCAAGACAGTACTTATGCCTTGGCATGGGCAGCTGAGAATCCCACATTTACGGCGGGAATTCAACAAATTGGTAATCAAGACTTTATTGCACCTGCAGTGAAAAAGGGCAATAGCCAACTTCTAAATTGGCTCAATACTGAAATTTCAAGCTTACAAAAAACAGGTGAAATTCAGAAGATTTATGATCAGACCTTAAAGCCTGTTTACGGTGGAACTGTGGATGCTCAAGTCTTTTTGGATGTGACACCGAAATAAAAATTGCATTAAAGCGTTTAACTATGAAAAGAAATCATTGTTTAAATATGAAAATAGATCAGAGGAAAATTAAATGAATATATCAATAAAACAGCTGACTCATCTACTTGCGGCCTCAGTGCTTAGCTTAGGGTTAGCGGCGTGTAATAAAAACGCGTCAACAACTGAAAAAGCTGCTGAACCTGAAAAAACCAGCTCAAGTATCGAGCAAATTAAGAAAAATGGTGTGGTTCGTATCGGGGTGTTTAGTGATAAGCCGCCTTTTGGTTACTTGGACGCACAAGGTAAAAACCAAGGTTTTGATGTGGAAATTGCCAAGCATGTTGCCAAAGACCTATTGGGAGATGAAAACAAAGTTCAATTTGTTTTAACGGAAGCTGCCAATCGTGTGGAGTACCTTAAAGCCAATAAGGTGGATATTATTTTTGCCAATTTCACCGTGACACCTGAACGCAAGGAAGTTGTCGATTTTGCCAAGCCTTATTTAAAGGTTTCTTTGGGCGTTGTATCACCTAAAGCTAAGCCGATTACAGATATTGCGCAGCTTAAAGAGCAGACTTTATTGGTCAATAAAGGCACGACAGCAGACTCATTCTTTAGCAAATCACATCCTGAAATTAAATTACAAAAGTACGAGCAGAATACAGAGACCTTTGATGCGCTGAAAGATGGACGTGGTGTGGCTTTGGCACATGACAATTTATTGGTACTGGCTTGGGCAAAAGAGAACCCAAATTACACCGTGGGTATTACCAGCTTAGGTCAGCATGATTTAATTGCACCTGCAGTCAAAAAAGGCGATAAAGAATTATTGGATTGGTTGAATCAAGACTTAGAAAAATTATCTAAAGCGGGGGTTATCCAGCAAGCCTATGAAAAGACGTTAAAACCTGTCTACGGTGATAGCATTAATCCAAAAGATTTATTGGTTGAGTAAAACCCTTAAAACTTAAGTTTGCTCTTTTAAAAATATCATCGACTTTAACTGGGAAAACATGATTTGCATTTAATTGATCTTTTTCACAAAGGTCTCTTGTGCAAGTAGATGTTTTCCTTTTTTTGTCATAGGTTGCATAAGTGCTAATTCATCACCTGTGTTTTTCTCAAGTAAAATAGAATGTGGTTGATCCTCAGCAAATAAAAATTGCTCACCCCATTGACGTAATGCCACGATGATCGGGAACAGTGCGTAACCTTGTTCAGTGAGCACATATTCCAAATAGGCTGAGCCATTAGAAGCGGGTTGGTTCTTTAGAATTTGAGCATCAATAAGTTTAGCCAAACGATCAGATAAAATATTTTTGGCGACATTTAAATTTTTTTGAAAATCACTAAATCGTTTTACCCCATCAAAAGCTTCGCGAATGATCAATAAAGCCCAACGATCTCCAATCAATTGCACTGACCGTGCAACTGGGCAAGCTTCATATCTGTCTTGATTCATCAGTCGTTCCTTTCATCTTAAAAAATAGACTATAAGTCTAGTTGCAATTTAAAACAAGATTGCGTAATTTAATCTGGTTGCAAATTAAAACCAGATTGGTGCAAAATGAACAAAACAGATCATCATCAGCGCAATAAAACAAGAGAGCAAAAGCAATCCCATCTTTCTCCAGCCTTGGTGATGCTGTTGGCGTGTGCTGCTGGATTGAGTGTTGCAAATGTTTATTATGCACAGCCATTGCTGGATTTGATTGCCCAAGATTTTAAATTAGATTATTCGTGGGCGGGGTTAGTTGTTTCATTGACTCAAGTGGGATCAATCATTGCATTAATTTTTATTGTGCCTTTAGGCGATTTATTACCACGAAAATCTTTGATGTTGTTTCAGTCCATCATTTTATGCCTAGCTTTAATCTCGTTGGTTTTTTCAGATCATATTTTCACGTTGTTATTGAGTATGCTGATTGTGGGCATGTTGGGCACAGCGATGACCCAAGGCTTAATTGTTTATGCATCAGTTTTGGCAGCTGCTGATGAACGCGGCAAAATCGTCGGTACAGTCCAAGCTGGTGTGTTGATTGGCATACTTTTATCTCGGGTACTGTCTGGTAGTTTAGCTGATTGGTTTGGATGGCAAGGGGTATATATATTCTCTGTACTATGTATGAGTATGATCAGTATGTTTTTATGGAAATACTTAGCTGTTATCCGTATCGAAAAAGATCCTATTCAGCAATCTACTTATTCCCAGATGATCTTTTCATTGTTTGAACAATTGTTTAAAAATAGAGTGTTACAGATTAGAGGCGTACTTGCTTTCATCATTTTCGTCAATTTAAATCTGTTTTGGAATGCTCTGGTGTTTCCTTTATCTGTCCAGCCTTTTGAATATTCACATAGTTTGATTGGTTTTTTAGGCATCATTGGTGCTATTGGTGCGGTTATGGCAATCCGTGTTGGTGGGTTGGCTGATCGAGGCTATGCGCAGCGTGTTACACAATATGCGTTTCTATTACTGATTGGAGCTTGGGTCATTTTAACCAGCTTATATTTTTCAATTTGGATTTTTATTTTAGCGATTATTTTATTGGATGTGGCCATTCAATCAGTTCATGTGATTAATCAAAGTCTGATCTTCCAAGCGGATATTCGATTACATGGGCGATTGGTTGGTGCTTATATGTTGTTTTATGCATTGGGCAGTGCTGTGGGATCATTACTAGCAACAACACTCTATGGTCATTGGGGATGGTATGCCGTGTGTGCGGCTGGAGTCCTATTGAGTGTAGTTGGCTATTTATTTTGGTTGTTTACTGAAAAATATTTAATTCAATTTCAAATGAAACAGCATGCAAGCAGTGTATAAATGCATAAATCCTAGGTTTTTTGTCGATTTAAAGATAAATAGCCCAAATACTAAACACTTGGTGTTTAACTATTGAAATAATCCTTAACAAAAAAATGAAAAGGCGTATAATGCGTCCCATCAAGACGTCGCGCTCATAGCTCAGCTGGATAGAGCACTTGGCTACGAACTAAGGGGTCGGGAGTTCGAATCTCTCTGAGCGCACCAACTTGATAAAATATTTAAAAAAACCGCTTTATTGCGGTTTTTTTGTGCCTAAAAATGGCACAATGAGCGAGATAATAAAAATAAGGCCAATCATTCATGCATAAATATTTCTCATTGTTTATCGTGCTGGTCATCAGTCAAATGATCGGATGTACCGCCATTCTGTGGAATAACAGTGATTCTGGCAGGTTGGCGACGGGTAAAGTGGTTTCAACCCATGCAGATCGTGTGATTGTAGATCAGGATCAAATTGTCGGTTTTGCCTATTTAAAAGAAAATGCCTCCTCAAAAAATAGCCATGATAGAAACAATGTAGATCGCTCCTTAATCGTGGTTGGGCAAAAATATGCGTATATGATTGATATTGGAAATAAGGAAATTTTAGAGACCATTCAATCTGATTTAGACCCCAAGTATTGGCGGATCAAACCAGTCCGTCCGAGTGACAAGCATTTTAGCTTGTCTTTAATGCCTGAAAGCGATGATCAAAAAAATCCACAAGCAACTCAATTTAGCGGTGATATTGAACTGTATTATGCAAAAAACAATTTAACTGAACAGGAAGAAAATAGGTTATCTCGACTTGGACTGAGTCAGTACGAATATGGTCAGGAAAACTCTGAATTTTATCAAAGAAAAATTGGATTGGTTGGGCGTATTGTGGGTTTAAACGCTGAAATTAAAAATATGAAATTTCAAAACTTTAATCAGAACTATACGATTGCGATGTATACACAAGGAAAAACCAAATACTCACTACATTCTAAAACACTGTTGCAGAAAGTCGCCTTAACCCCAGTCACTTTAGTCGGTGATCTGGTCGCAATCCCGTTATATTTCCTATTTAATATTGGCACAACAATCAAACATCTGGCTGATTAATTGAGTTTTAAAAGCCCAATCAGCACTACTTTACTTTTTGAGCAAAAATTGCATTTGCACCCAGTGCAGGTAACATTTCATGGTAGGGTAAACTGCGTGCTGCTTTGAGTAGAAATGGTGCTTTTTCATCAATTTTGATGGTGGTGGTCATTTTGAGTAAGGTGTTATTGCCTTGGGGTAAAAATTGAATTTGACCTTTGAGATAACGTAGATCACCGCCATTGGCATAGAAGTTATTTTCAGTGGCTTTGGGATAGCTAAAACGCATTTTAAAATCAAATGGGATGCTAATAACCCCCAATCCGACACTGACTTTAAAGTCTGCATCTTGTCCTTGTGTGTTGATCGCTGTGGTTTTAATACTTTTGATTTGTTTTGGAAAAATCTCTTTATAGGATAAGGGTTGTGTCCAACGTTGTAATTGTTGCGGGGTGGCATTTAAATATTGATAGCTTGTGGTAAAGCGTAAAACTTCCCGACCATGGGTATAAGGTACAGTGACAGGATTAAGTACAATACTGACGGGCTGTTGCGCGTTGGCACTGACCTGAACAATTTTATTGATTTGAGCTGTATTTAATTGTGGGCTAGGCAGTTGCCCTGCATTTAATGCCGTCACTTTTTTAGCCGTATATTTATTTTTGAGTGCTTCTAAAACAAAGGCGCTCGAACCATTTGGAATCGCCAGTTTTACTTCAGGGAAAGCATTTAAAATTTTCTTAAATAGGAAACCCTGCGGTTGGTTTAAATCACCCCATTGTGTCAGAGTCACTAAGGTTTTGTTGTCAGCTAAATTGAACCATTCAAATTTCCCTAATGCATAAGGAATTGGGCCATCAATCACCATGGTTGAAATGCTATTTTGTCCAATTTGATGTTGCATCACCACATCTTCATTAAAATTCAATACAGGTATCGGTGTCGGGATGGAAATACGATATTTCAATTGACTGACAGGTCCTGCTGTTTCGATGACTTTTGCTGATTTTAAAGTCGGGAATAACCCAACATATTGCGTGTAATGGCTTAAGGTTTTAGCCACTTCTTGGCTACTTACAGGCACAACAATGGCTGCTGTTGAAAATTTAGCTATAGGTTGAGGCTGTTTGCTGAATGTCGGTAGCGACGTCTTGGTCGCTGGATGGGCATAAATTAAAATATTGTCTTGTGCAATTGCTGCGATTTGCTGAGCATTATTGTCAAATGGTTTTAACGCGCTGGGAATATTATCGGTCCAAGTGACCAATTTCGCGAAACTGATTTGACTGATACCGATTAAGAGCACGAGACCGATATTTAAATAAAAAGCTTTCATCACAATTCCTTTTGTACCTTGATAAGCGGCAATCTTTTGTTTTTATAAAAACCATTTGTATGAAAGACCCTAAAAGGATTCACTTTTAAAAAATAGAGGTGTTCTGTAAAACAAGATGAAAATCCGCATCTCGCTGGAAAAATCTAGTGTAATATCTTGGTATCGTAAAACATTTGTATTGAAGCAACTATGTCAGACACCCAGCCTGCATTATCTGCACGTTATTATCTTAATTTAGAAGAATCTCAAGATGGTTTTAAACTGGCAACTTTTGGTAAAAAGCAAATTAGCCAATTTCTCACGCCTTTGGTCAGCATCGGAATCATGGTTTGGGGGATTTACCTCGGTTTAGAGGGTGTGGGTAAATATTATGTTTGCTTAGGTGCTTTTTTCTTAATTCTGCAAATGCTGATGCGGTATTGGTTTTTACCGATGATGTTTAAACGCCAATTCGTTAAATATCAATTTGGTAAAAGCGAACAAGGTATTGAATTATTTCAAGACTATATGGAATTATTCAGTAGTGGCCGTCCAAAACAAGTTCATCATTATTCAGATGTAGATAAATTTGCAGAAGGCAAGCTTACCTATATGATCGAATTAAAAAATCGTACTGTGGTGATTGTGCCTAAACGAGCATTTGCTACACCCGCAGATCAAACGATTTTTATCAATACTTTTAAAAAGTAATTTGGAATTATAAAGTTTTTAACGCTGAGCAATAAGAAGGGAACAATATGAGTACACGTCCATCTAAAATTGTATGTGTCGGTCGTAGTTATGCAGCGCATGCAGCAGAATTAGGTAACGCAATTCCAGATCGTCCAGTCTTATTTATCAAGCCGCCCAGTAGTTTGATTTCATTGCAAGACGGTATCTCTTGGAATGAGGCGTGGGGAAATTGCCACCATGAGTGTGAACTGACGTTACGTATCGACAAGCCACTTAAGGGCGAAACCAATTTAGATAAAGTATTGGATGCGATTGGTGCGGTGACTTTAGGCTTAGATTTAACTTTACGTGATCTCCAAGATGACTTAAAGGGCAAAGGCCAGCCTTGGGAGCGTTCAAAAGCTTTTGATGGCTCATGTGTACTGGCAGATTGGGTCAGTGTGGATGAAATTAAAGATTGGTCGGCTGTTACATTTGAATTTGCAGTAAATGATGAAGTTCGACAAAAAGGCGATACGGCTTTATTGATTTTTGATATTGCTTACTTACTCGCAGACATCTGCCAAGTATTCTCTTTAGAACCAGGGGATGTGGTGATGACAGGGACACCTGCAGGTGTTGCAGCATTGGCTTCTGGTGATCAATTGAGTATGACTTTACATGGTCAAAGCCAAGATTTTGTTTGGAAAACTTTTGTAAAATAAGCATTTAAAATTCAAGTAACCCAGTGTTTATTTATAATCAATACGCATTGGGTTTTTTATTATCTACAGTTTTATAAAACAATAATTCATCACTAACTTTTGGGATATATCCCGCTTTATTTATCAGTTGAAATTTACAGCATCGCTATTTTTTAGCTATCGTGCAGAAGCTTGGACGAAACGCTTTGATAGCGAAGAAGCAAAAAAGCTGGATGACTTTGGTAAATTACTACATAACCCAAAGTTAAATTCAGCTCATGCATTTTTAGATCGACATTTAGATTGGTCGGGAAGATTGTTTATTATCAGTATTTAGATCATTCCACTTCATCTACTCAAAATTTAAAAAGTTGATTTAGTGACGCAACAATTTTCTAAACTGATCTGGGGTACGCATCATCCAACGTTTAAACATATTGATAAAAGCAGAAGCATTGGCATAACCTAAATCCAGTGCAATGCTTTCAACCGTTTTTCCCTCATTGAGCATAGACATGGCTTTCATGACTTTAAGGCGTTGTCGCCATTCATTGAGTGACATTGCCAACTCTTTTTGACTCAGTCTTGCCAAGGTACGTTCAGTCATATTAATCCGTTGGGCTAAAGCCTCTAGCGTACTGTGATCAGCAGGGTGGGCATGTAAAAAATCCAAAACTTGTTTTAAGGCAGCATGATTGGTATGGGGTAAATAACTACCGATTAACTCAGCATGTTGTAACTGATCAAGTAATACCTGTAATAGCCGCAAATATTCGGGCTCAGAGGCTTGCATTGGGTACTGTTTGATGTGCTGTAAAATTGCTGAAACCAAGGGTGAGGTTAAAAGAATCCCTGCTTGTTGAGGTAAGGCACTACATAACGATTGGTGGATATACAAAGTTGCATGGGAAACAGGAGTTCGATTCAAACCACTGTGTTGCGTATTTGGTGGTAACCAAACCCCATATGGAGGTGGCGTAATATAATTAATTTGATCAATATTGACTTCCATCACCCCATTAAAGGCATAAATAAATTCGCCCCAAGCATGCCCATGTTCAGGATAAACCGATAGCGCAGGATCATGTCGAAAAATAAGCCACAGCGGTGCAACAATTTCATCATTGGTACTGAGTTGAGTCAGTATATTTTTATCGCTTGTTTTTGTTATCGTCATGCAAAGATTGCCTGAATAAAAAGATCTTTTGTCTACTTTGAATTATATCCTATAAAAAAGACAGGTTAATACCATTGTGGTGTCTTTTATCCGCTTTATGCAGTGGTTTTGGCTATTGCGAAATTATAGCGATTCATCGAAAAAGTAATATCACGTCCCTTTCCAATGGGCACTGCTTGGAAAGGGACGTTGTTTATCTATCTGGGTTAAAATTACTTATCATCCAAAATGGTTGAAAGCGGAATTGATAATTTAGCGGCCAAATATTCATCGGATTCAATTAAAGTTGGACCGATATGTTTCATCCAAACATCATCATCATGGACATGTTCAACATCATGACGACGAGGGAGGGTATAAGGCAATGATGTATAGAATGACCAGAAATCAATTTCATCTAAATTTCTGACCAGCACATATTCATTATTGTCAGTACATTTAACCAAATTCTGTTTTTCTAGAAGTTGGATATAAACTGGCCAGCGTCCAATTTCACCACGACCTAAAATATTTAATGCTTCTGCATCAGTCACCACGTCACCCGTTTTCTGTTTTTTATAAAATAATTCTAGAATATCGAGCATCATCAACACAGGATGGCGGGTTTGGATTTTACCAGTATGAAATGCGGTAAGGGCATAGCTGATTTCCACACCCAATAAGACGATATTCCACGATAAAAAGATCCACAACAGGAAAATTGGTACAGCAGCAAAAGCACCATAAACAAGGGTATAGCTGGTGAAATTTGCCATAACAAAACCAAATAGGTTTTTAAGTAGCTCAAATGCAATCGCACCAAAAAGACCTGCAATCGCGGCCGCTCGAACAGGAATACTGCGATTTGGAATCGTCCAATATAAAATGAAAAAGCCTAAAGTAGTCAGTGCAAACGAAATGACCCCAAGTAACGCTGTACCATCAACTTCATAACCTGCAAAGTTATTACTTAAAACATTCATAGAGGCCAATGTTGATGAAATGACAAAGGCACTCCCCAATAAAATCGGGCCTAAAGAAATAATGGTCCAATAACGCATAAAGCCAATGATGCCATTACGCGTTTCTTGAACACGCCAAATCCGATTAAAAACCGTTTCGATACTGGTAAGCATCAGTACTGTGGTAATGAATAAAAACAGCACACCAATAACAGTTAAATTACTTGAGTTCTCGGTAAAGACATTAAAAGCTTTATCAAAAGCAATGCTGGTTTTCGGCAAGAAATTACTATAAATCATCTGCTGGAGTTGCTGTCTAGCAGGCTCTAAGGCTTTGATTGATGAGATAATAACCAAGAAAACAGTCAACATTGGAACAACAGCAAATAATGTCGTATAGGTCAGCGATCCCGCTTGTTCACGACAACGATCTGCTTCAAAACGACCAAGTACAAAAAGAATGAATTGAAACCAAGTTTTTTCATAGAAGGGTAGTTTTTTAAGTAATTCAAGCATATATATCTTTGATCTCAATTATTTTTCGGCATATCTTGCATTTTCATTGTCTAGCTTACCCAAAAAAGCAGAAAAATACCGTATAGTTTTATTTTCTTATGTTGAAATCAAGAAATCTCTATGCAAGCTTATGTTCTCGTACTCTATTACAGTAAATATGGATCTACCAAAGAGATGGCACACTTGATTGCCAACGGCGTAGAAGCAGCGGGTGTCGCAGTAAAAATTCGCACTGTGCCTAATCTTTCCACTGTTGTGAAAGAAGCGGAAGCCAGTATTCCAGAACATGGCGATATTTATTGTACATTGGATGATTTACAAAATTGTGCAGGATTGGCTTTAGGTTCACCAACACGTTTTGGCAATATGGCATCTGAAATGAAATATTTTTGGGATCAAACCACCAGCCTTTGGTTAAATGGTGCATTACACGATAAACCTGCTTGTGTATTTACCGCGTCAGGGTCAATGCATGGTGGACAGGAAAGCACATTATTAACGATGTTACCGCCATTGTTTCATCATGGCATGATGATCATGGGACTGACCAATGCCAATCCAGCCTTATCCAATACCAAATCAGGCGGTACGCCATATGGGGTCAGTCATGTCAGTGGACCACGTCATGACCAAAACTTAAGTTCCGATGAAAAAGCTTTATGTGCAGAACAGGGCAAACGTCTGGGTGAAACGGTTAAAAAGTTAAACCCATAATTTTTGATGCTCTTGCGAGATATAGATAAAAATTTAAAGACTTCTCTTTTTGCTCGTTTCTAATCGACTAAAAGAGAAGTTCTTTATCATATTGATATTTTATATTTTGTTATTTTAGATTAAAGCGATGATTACATTTTTTACATTGGTAATCAAAAAAGATATTTTGATCAACAATCACACCTGCTCGTTTACCAAAGCGATTTCCTAGAAATCCACCTGTAATTCCAACACTGATTGCGCCTACGAAGGTTCCTACAGTTCCACCAACAATAACGCCTAAAGGACCTGCAACCGTTCCGATAGCCGCACCAATTGAAGCACCAGAGGCAGCGCCACCTACAGTTCCTGCTGCTGCACCTGCAGAAGTCAATAATACACTGCCTGCTTTGCCTAAAAGTTGTTCATGGTCACGGCGTTCTAAGTCTGTAGCGCCACACTTTGGGCACTTTACTGTTTGTTCATCAGTCATTGATTTTTACTCACTCAACAAAGTCCATTTGTCTTCGTTAAGTTATGGTTAAGCGTTATATTCACGTTCACTACTGGCATTTTTGTCATGCTTATCGCTATCGTTACAATCATGTCAGGGATATGACATGATTTTGATTGTAACTGAATACCGTGATCAGTCTTTATATTTTGTGTGAATGTAATAGATAGAATGATTGACATAAGCTTATAGAAACATTTTGTTATTGCTTCAGTCGCATTAAACTTTCCTGATTAACGCTACACACCAATCTACCATTTTGCCACATCCGCCCGAAATTAAGCCCTCTGGATTGGCTAGATACGGTGGCATTCATATCATAAAGTAACCATTCTTCTACTCTAAAATCTGTATGAAAATAAATGCTATGGTCTAAACTTGCACTACGTACACCGCCGTTCGCATAACTGACACCATGCGGTCTAAGTGAAACCGTCAGCAGGTTATAGTCAGAATAATATGCAGCAATTGCTTGGTGCATCATGGGAGTATCTTGTTGAGTGGGAATAGTTTCAAAGGTTTGAAAATATTCAGCATAATTTGTGTCTGATTTTATCGGTTCAAATGGATTGAATGGCTGCACTGGATGGATGTTGATAAAAAATTGACGCATAAATATTGCGCGTGCAGGTTCAGGAACATCCTCATAAATCATTTGTTTCAGTTGTTGTTCAGGGATCAGTTCATCTGGCGAAGGGTAGCGAGGCGGTTCAATCTGATTTTCTAAACCCTCTTCAATATTGGCAAATGAAACCATGGCCGAAAATATAATATGGCCGTTTTGCCAAGCATGAACTTGGCGAGTCGAAAAACTTTTGCCATCTCTTAAATTTTCAACTTTATATAAAATCGGAATATCTGTGCGACCACTGCGAATAAAATAAGCATGTAATGAATGTGCTGGTCGAGTGGTGGTTTTTGATGCGGCAATCAATGCTTGTGCTACCAATTGCCCACCCACAAGGTGTGATCCAAATAAACGTGTGTTTTGCCCTTGAAATAGACCATCATCCAATTGTTGTACGTCGAGTAGATCAACTAATTTTTGAGTGATTGATCTCATTTATTATTTACCTGAGTTATCTCTTTATTTACACAATATAGCTGAGGGCTTGATCAAAATAAAAGGCAAAACAAAGACGCTACTGATCAAAAAGCATAAAAAAGAGCGCCTAAGGCACTCTTTTTAATGAAAACTTTTGAAGTAAGACCAGCTTATTCTTCTACAAAGCTTACCGTACCGTTTGCTAAAGATTCAACACGTGCCAATGATTCAACACGGTAGCCTTTATCTAATAACAATTGACGGCCTGGTTGGAAAGATTTTTCAATCACAATCCCAATACCCACAACTTCTGCATCCGCTTGATGAATCAAGTCAGCAAGACCTAAAGCGGCTTGACCATTCGCTAAGAAATCATCAATAACCAAAGCTTTATCGCCTTTGCTAATATGTTTCTTAGAAATCGCAATGGTGCTTTCAATTTGCTTGGTAAAAGAGAATACTTTTGAACGATATAAATCATCTTTAAGGGTTAAAGACTGATATTTACGTGCAAAAATAACGGGTACACCAAGTTCCAAACCAGCCATCACAGCAGGCGCAATGCCTGATGCTTCAATTGTGATGATTTTGGTAATGCCTGCATCTTTAAAAAGACGAGCAAACTCTTGACCGATGAGCTGCATCATCACAGGGTCAATTTGGTGATTTAAGAAAGAATCGACTTTCAGAACTTGATCAGATAGAACGATACCTTCAGCTAAGATTTTCTGTTCTAGTGCGTGCACAGGGAGAATCCTCTAGAGGCAAGGTGCTTTTTAAAGCAAAGGCGTATTTTAAAAAGCACTAAAAAAAATGCAAGCTGAAATTGATCAAAAGGTGAAAAATGTCTTACTTTTTGTAACTGGTCAAGGTTAGGTTATAAGATGTTTTACCATCAACATGTGACATTTTCACGGGTAAATAGTCTAATTGAGGCGCTAACCAGAAAATTGAACTCTTTTCACCATTGTCATGGGTGAGTACAACTTTGACCGTGTTATAGGTTCCCGCAGGGGTTTTAATTGACTCTGTGCCTTGTTTAACAAAGCGACGCGCATCTAAACCTTTTGCATCTGCAATCAAATAACTTGATTTTAGACCTGCACCTTTTAAGTCTTCACGTACTTGTAATTCAGCATTTAACTCATCTAAAGCACCTGCTTTCCATGGGAAAGAACGTGCCTGATCTTTTTTCTTGGTGTTAATGGTTTTGTTGTTTGGATTAAAGTTAATGGTCATGGTGTCATTATGTACCAACACTTTACTGGTACGACTAAAACTACTTGAATTAATTTGACCATTGGTAAAGCTAAAACGGCTTGTTTCACTTGCAGAAGCAATTGCTGCTGCTTTTGCTGCAAATACATAGGTCCAGTTATTGCCACTTTGACTCAATGTACGGGTCGCAGTACCTAAGTTTTTACCATTATAGGCAAACTGGTAGCTTGCTTGGAACGGACTCATGGCAAGAGCATTGCTTGAAAATCCAACCAATAACATTGCAGTTGAAACACCAGTTGCCATACTTAATGTTTTAAATAACGTTTTTGCCATCATTAAATGTCCTATGCATTTAAAAGTATTTTTGGATATGACACCTATTATGCGGTGTAATTAAAGAGAAAATATTCACTTTATTTCTAATCCTGTGAATTTATGTATACATTTTGATTGCGATAACTTGAAATCTAATCTGCAATTTGAGACTTAATTCTTTTGCTCAATCGGTGTAACTTCAGTTTCAAGATAATCATCTTCGTCCCAGTCTGGGTCTTTATCTTCTCTAAATTTACTAAATAAAGCGGTTAGGTTCACATTACCAATCACCACCAACTCAGTTTCACGTAATTCTGCATGGTTCACATGGACTTTGTTTAATGTGTCCATAATAGAACGATTTTTTCCTAACCAACGATTCAGATCTAAGTGAAGTAATTCATCTTTTACGGTAATGACATTAAATTTTTCTAGGATCATTCCTAAAGGATCTTTTTTCAGTACCTTTTGATAGAAGAATAAAGCAGTATTTACGCCCATCTTATACCAAACATTGGGATAGCTAGCTTCGATCACTTGGGTGTTGCTGATTTGTTCAAAAACAATCAACTGCATATCTTTGTTGAGTTCCATTTGAACTAACTTAAGATCTACAGAAAGAACCAAATGCATGCCTTTGACATTGAGTGTGGCATAAAGTTTTAACCAATCATCATGCAGGTCGGCATGTAAATCTTCTAAAATTTTGACGTTGTCGGTGACAAAACGTTTAAAGGTCGCATTTAAAAATACTTGTGATACTGGAAACTCGCGTTCTTCTTCTATAAAACCTTCTGCTTTTTGGTATACTTGTCGAATACGTTTAACAATGTTAGAAAGTAGCGTCGGCATAAGTATTGTCCCAAATCATCATCATTTTTTAAGGCGATAAACTTGTCGATTATTAAAAAAATACAAGTCTAACGATTGCAGTTTAACAAAAAACATTGCACCATTTTGAGTGTTTTAAAATTACGTTTTTACTTTTACTAAATAAGTCACAAAGTTTGTGAATAATGTAAAGTTAAACTTATTTTAATAAATTTTAAATTTGGCGATTGGGGAATTTTGTCGGATTAATGTCATGATAAAAAAATTATTTGCCAATACACAGCATTCTGAGTATTGGTGGCAAGACTCATTATTTGTTGGAGCTGTTTCTGCAGCTGTCATTGCACATGTACTTTTTTTATCTGTTCAATTTGGAATGCCACAAGAAAATAATACCAGCACAAAAGAAATCGCAATCAGTATTCGTCCAAGTGAAGATGAAGTTAAAGATGCAGACTTTTTAGCACAAGCAAATCAGCAAGGCTCTGGAACATTCCGTAAAGAGCATCGTATTTCAAGTGATATGCCAGCACAAGCAGAAGACAAGAGTGCGGGTGATCAGCAACTCGAAGCTTTAGAACAAATTCAGCAAAAACGAGAATTGAAATTCGAAGAGAAAGTATTAATGACGGTTCTTAGCTGGCAAAAGCAGGCGGAACAGAACGATCGCAAAAAGGCCATGGAAGAGTTGCAGAGCCAGATGCAAGCTAAAACGGCAATGGTGGCGAGTTTAGAAGCTCAATATTTGCAGAAACAACAAAATTTTAGTAAACAACAAAAAATTAAAACCTTAGATGGTATTCAAGCCAAACAAGATGCATCTGCTGGATATTTAGATAAATTTCGCGAAAAAGTTGAGATGTATGGAAACCGATATTACCCAGATCTTGCCAAACAGCAGCGTCTTTCGGGTGAGGTCCGTTTAATGGTCATTCTCAATAATGAGGGTGGGATTCGTGCTATACGATTGATTGAAAGCTCAGGTCATTCAATCCTCGATGAAGCTGCCAAAAACTCAGTGCGTAAAGGGGCACCTTTTGGACGTTTTGATTCAAAAATGAAAGATATTTCTGAACTGCGGATTGTGCGCACTTGGCGTTTTGACCCAGCTGAATCTGAATTTGAAGTGCGCTAGAAACTGAACAAGATGTAATGGGATTATCTTGATTCTATTTTTTAGTATCTACATTCCTAAATAGACCGATTTTTAAGTGATCTAGAGTTAATAGCTTTTTTGAATTTGGCAAATCTCAACACTAAATTTTTTATACCACTGTTGTTTACCAATTCGTTGAGCTGCTTGATGTTCTGCATCTTTATGCCAAGCCTGGATATCTTCAAGTGTATTCCAATAAGAAAGCGCAACTTCAAAATCATTTTCACAAAGAGACTCAAATTTTTGACAGTTAAACTGGCTCAATGCTTTCTCTCGTAAAAGTTGTGCAGTTTGAAAATACTGTTGATCAAGCGTATTGATCTGTGCCTTAAAGATAACCACATATTTCATTTTCAGTGCTCGGCCTTTACTTTAACTTCTCTTTAAAAAGGGCAATAAAATCAGAAACTGATGTATTAAAGTAAATTGTGATCATGGGCTTGAATCGGTGGAGGAGTCGGTTTCCCTAGAGTTCCCAATAATTCAATTTCAATCATTCTTACCATTGAATCTAAAGGTAAATCATTACTTTGCGTACCAAAAGGTTCTTCTATCTCGGTACTTAAAGCATCTAGCCCCAGAAAAGTATAGGCTAAAATACCCACCAGCAAAGGTGTTGCTAAACCCAGTAATGAACCTAAGCTAAAGGGCAGCATAAAGCAGAAAAAATAGACCGTACGATTTAATAAAACTGAATAAGCAAAAGGCAAAGGTGTGGTTGCAATACGGTCACAACCGGTTTGTACCAAACTGAGCTCATTTACATGTTCATTTAATTGGGTATAGATAATGTCGGAAATTTCGCCTTCTTTGAGCGCTTGCATCAATTCCCATTGGATCAAACTCAGCGTGTATTGCGGCGCATTGGTTTGTTGATACAACTGTGTCAGTGCCTGTTGACTCATACCACTGGTTTCCACCAGCGCATCTGGATTTGCTGTTTGATGTCTCAGACGATCTCTTAATAAGTTTGCAAATACAATCACATGTTGAATGATCCGTTCACGACGCCCTTGAGGGAATATACGACAATCACGGTCAAAGTGACGTGCATTGGCGATCAGCATTCCCCAAAGTTTACGCGCTTCCCACCAACGGTCATAACAGGCGGTATTTTTAAAGCCTAGAAAAATAGAAAGCACCACACCAATCAGGGTAAAGCCAACCAAGGGTAATTCAGGAAAACGATATAAATTGGTATACTCAATGCCACCCACAATTGCAGAAATCAGCATCACAAAACCAAGCGGTGGCAGCACTTTGGGTAAAATCGTACCACGCCAAGAGAGTAATATTTTAAGGGTATCGTTTTGATCGCGGACAATCATACTTTTAAATCTATATTTTTTAGTGATCTTCACCGCTTCAAAGGTGCTTGTCAATCACATTTGTAGGGAAAGTTTTGGGTTTGATGAGTCCGTGTTCAGCAAAGGAGTAGCTTTGCTCAGCAGCAATGATCATATGATCCAATAATTCTATTTCAAGCAGTTGACAGGCTTTTAATATTTCTTGAGTTAAATCGTAATCTTCACGTGAAGGCTTGGCAAAACCTTTAGGGCGATTATGGGCAATAACGATAAAAGTCGCATGTTTTTGTATGACATATCGTAATAATTGATTGATGGAAATATTGCAGTAATTGATTGAACCATAAAATAGTTTTTTAAAACTCAATTTACGTAACTGGCTGTCTAAACACAGTACAGCAAAGACTTCTTGAGATTCTCCGATCAATTCATAACGTAAATAATCTCGGATTAAATCAGAACGACTCAAGTCTAAACCTTGGTTTAGTTGATGTTTCAAGTAACGCCGTCCCAGTTCTTTCACTGCCATCAGTTGTGAATACTTGCTTTCGCCAATGCCATGAAATTGTTTTAAATCGTCTAAAGACGAATCAAATACAGCATTTAAATGACCAAAATGTTGAATGAGCAAGCGTGCTAATTCAACAGCGGAGTGTTGTTTTGAGCCTGAGCGTAGAAAAATCGCAAGTAATTCTGCATCAGATAAGCTGTGCGCCCCTTGTAAGAGTAATCTTTCACGTGGACGTTCTTGTTCAGGCCATTGTTTGATTGAATGATTCATTATTTTTCACATTTTAAAATTATTTTACTTCTGATTTTTCTCCCTTGAATGACTTGGGAGATAGACTATTTAATGATATTGTGAGCGCCACTGCAACTGAAAGGTAGCCTGATAGTGAGTTTTGATCTCAGTGTATTTTCTAATAAAAATATTATCCTCGCTGTAACAGGCGGTATTGCCGCCTATAAAAGTGCAATCCTGGTACGTCGTTTAAAGGATTACGGCTTTAATGTACGCGTGGTAATGACCAAAGGTGCACAGGCATTTATTACCCCTTTAACTTTTCAGGCCTTATCAGGCAATCCAGTTCATACCGAATTATTAGATCCTGAAGCAGAAGCGGGAATGGGGCATATTGAATTGGCGCGTTGGGCCGATTTGATTTTAGTTGCACCTGCAAGTTGTGACACCATCGCAAAGTTCGCCGCGGGTTTGGCTGATGACTTGCTCAGTACTTTGTATCTGGCAACCAAAGCACCTGTTTGGGTTGCGCCTGCAATGAATCAGCAAATGTGGGCAGCTAAGCCGACACAACGTAATCTGAATACTTTAGTTGAAGATGGCGTACATGTGATTATGCCTGAAGCGGGTTCACAAGCTTGTGGTGATGTTGGTTTAGGGCGTATGCCTGAACCTGAAGATTTAGCTGAACAAGTTAAAAATTACTTCCATCAAGCACAACGTGCGATTGCTGAAAAGTTTGGCTTGCTTGCTGGAAAACGTGTGGTGATTACTGCGGGACCAACACGTGAAGCGATTGATCCTGTGCGCTATATTTCCAATCACAGTACAGGGAAAATGGGCTTTGCCATTGCAGCAGCCTGTTATTCAGCAGGGGCAAAAGTGACGCTATTGGCTGGCCCAGTCAGTTTGGATACCCCGAATGGTGTGCGTCGTATCAATGTTTCTTCTGCGATAAAAATGCTTGATGAAAGCATGCATCAGCTTGAGGAAGGCTGTGACGTGTTTATTGCAACCGCGGCTGTTGCTGACTATCGTGTGGCAGAAGTTTCGGAACATAAGATTAAGAAAGCGGGTGATGAGCTGAATGTTTCGTTGGTGAAAAACCCTGATATTGTGGCGACCATTGCGCAACAGTCAAAGCGCCCATTTATGGTGGGTTTTGCGGCTGAAACTCGGAATGTAGAGGAATATGCAGCAGGAAAACTGGTTGCAAAAAAACTCGATATGATTGCCTGCAATGATGTCTCGCGTGCTGATATTGGTTTTGCTTCTGATCAAAATGCGATGACCGTGTTTTTTGCAGAACAGTATCAGATGGAAAAGCGTGATTTAGAGAAAGCCTCGAAACAAGAGATTGCACAACAATTGGTTGAAGCGATCCACGATGCCTTACACCATGAGATTGAACCAATTTAAGCCTTTCTCTGATTATTTCTGAATATAAAAATGCAACGAATTCGTTGCATTTTTATTTGCTATTTTTTGTGCTTTTAAACTATGTTTAATCTTGGAAATGGACAATAGCCACAATGGGCTTTTTTACACCCAACAATAGCCACAGTTTTAAGGAAGATCATAATGATCAAAAAAACTTTAGCCACCGTCATGATGATTTCTGCTTTAGGTTTCAGCTCAATGACTTTTGCTGCAACGCTACAACAAAATATGCAGGCATTAGGTAAAAACTATAAAGCATTTAATCAAACCAATAATGCTGCTGAAGCAAATAAAGCTTTAGATAATATGCGTGCTGCTGCAACGGACGCTAAAAAAGTCAAACTTAAAGGTCGTGGTGATGCCAGTGCTCCGACTTCGACTCAGTTATATGATCAATTGATTGCGCAAATTGATAAGACTCAAGCGCTAGTCAAAGGCGGTCATTTAGATCATGCCAAAATGGAAGGTAAGAAAATTGCTGAAATACGTGATCAAGGGCATAAGATCTATCAATAGTCTTATTGCGCAAATATGCATTTAGATGATTTATAAATAAGGTCAAAATTATAAATCATATATTTATATACTTTCATTAACGTGATTCATATGGGTATAACGCTTGCAATGCCACACTTTACAATTAAAGTTTAAATAGCTTTGCGTAGGCGATGCCTCACTTTTCAGAGATGAAAAGGTGACAAAAATCTTCCGTTGGGCGAGGGGTACGTCCTGTACCCCCGCCCAACAGCGACATCCATGTCGCCACACGATAGATCGACCATGTACGATTCAATAATACAAAGAAACAGGTAAATTTATATAGATTGCGTATGGACTACTTGTTTTTTGACGAACGTAATTTCGAAGAATAGATTTATCCATTTAAAAGCCGTTAGTTTTAATGACTAACGGTTTTTTATTGTGAGGAGATTTTTAAACGATATTGAATCACTAAACTCAGCATGATTCGGATTTGCTCATTGCATAACACCTGTTAAGTTAGATGTAGAAAAGTGAGGAGAAATGCGATGCAACAGCACCATCAGTTTGAACGTATTGCAAAAGCCATTGAATACATTAAACACAATTTTAAAGCGCAACCGAATTTAGATGAGGTAGCTGCGCATATTCATTTAAGCCCTGCACATTTTCAACGTTTATTTACAGAATGGGCTGGAACCAGCCCTAAGAAGTTCTTGCAATATATCAGTATTGAACATGCAAAAAACTTGTTAAAACAAGAGCATTCGGTATTTGATGCGACTTATGACACAGGACTATCAAGCACCAGTCGTTTGCATGATCTATTTATACAAATTGAAGGGATGACACCTGCTGAATACAAAAGTGGCGGAGAAAACTTAACCATCCACTACCAGTATGCTGAAACACGTTTTGGAACCGTTTTAGTGGCTTCAACAGCCAAAGGGATTTGCTTTATGTCTTTTGTGGAGCATGCGCAAGATGCCTATAGCGCACTCGTTGAAAAATTTCCTAAAGCAAGATTTTATCAGCAAGCAGATGCTTTACATGAACATGCTTTGGCCATTTTCTCATCTGAACAAAAACCATGGAGCCAAATTAAGCTGCATCTAAAAGGTACTGATTTTCAGCTTAAAGTTTGGGAAAGTTTGCTTAAAATCCCGATGGGACAATTGGCGACCTATGCAGACCTTGCAGAACAGATTGGAAATCCAAAAGCTTCCCGTGCAGTCGGTACTGCGATTGGCAATAATCCAGTGGCTTTTTTAATTCCATGTCATCGTGTGATTCAAGCGACAGGTGTTTTAGGTGAATATCATTGGGGTAAAACACGTAAAGCCGCAATGATTGGCTGGGAAGGTGTGCAAGTACATGCCAGCGTTTAATTCACAACAAGCAACAGCGTTGCTCAATAAAATTGAGGGTTTAGATTGGGAGTCAATCCATGCTCAGATGCATACACAAGGCTACTCAATCCTTAAAGACTTTTTATCTGATGAATTGTGTGAGTTGATCAAAAGTCATTATAACCATCAACAACTGTATCGAAAAACCGTCACTATGCAGCAACATCGTTTTGGATATGGCGAGTATAAATATTTTAATTATCCACTACCAAACTTGCTTCAACAGCTTCGAACTCAGTTTTATCCGTATCTGGTTCCTATCGCCAATGCTTGGTCTGATGCTTTAAAGTTGGATCGACAATATCCAGATTCACATCTTGAATTTTTACAACAATGCCAACAAGTGGGTCAAAATAAGGCCACTGTTTTGATTTTGCACTATCAGCAAGATGGTTTTAATACCTTACATCAAGATCTATATGGCGAGGTCTATTTTCCGATCCAAATGGTATTTGTTCTTAGTCAAGTCAATAGCGATTTTACCGGTGGTGAGTTGGTGTTGACTGAGCAAGTACCACGAGCACAGTCAAAAGCCATTGTTTTACAACCTGATCAAGGGGATGTGTTAATTTTTACCACGCAGTTTAGACCGAAGAAAAGCACTCATGGCTATTATCGAGTCAATATGAAGCATGCTGTCAGTCAGGTATGTACAGGGGAGCGTTATACATTGGGGATTATTTTTCATGATGCTGTGAGTTAAATGATGATTAAACATGATGACATTGAGCGCTTGGCGTTATATCGAAAAATCAGGAATGCTGAAATTTTATTTGCAGGCAATCAAAAGCTAAAAATTTATGGACGTTTAAACTGTGGTTCGGGCAAGCGTATGTTAAAAGCCAATCGGGTGTTCTTTAGTAGTGAAGCCGAAGCCTTGGCATTGCAATTTCGCCCGTGTGGACATTGTATGAAATCAGCCTATGTGAAATGGAAAAATGCAACAACTTGAGTTTCTAACCGATCCCCATGAGAATTTGCTTCCACAAGATGGAACAGTGAATTATTTCGGAAAAATCATGGATGAAGCCATCGCCAATGATTATTTTGAGCAATTGCTTACACATATTGAATGGCAAAATGACCAAGCGATTATTTTTGGCAAAAAGATTATCACCAAACGGAAAGTGGCTTGGTATGGAGATCGCGCTTTTGAATACACTTATTCAAATAGCTCCAAATATGCCTTGCCATGGATTGAAGAATTACTCGAACTGAAAAAACAGATTGAATTGATCACGGGTGAAACATTTAATTCTTGTTTGCTGAATCTTTACCATACAGGTGAAGAGGGTATGGCATGGCACAGTGATGGTGAAACAGATCTAAAAAAGAATGGTGCAATTGCATCTTTAAGTTTAGGCGCAGTTCGAAAATTTGCCTTTAAACATAAAAATAGCCAAGAAAAGATTGAGGTTTTTCTCGAAAATGGCAGTTTGCTGGTCATGAAAGACACCACACAAACATATTGGTTGCACCGCTTAGCCCCAACAAAGAAAGTGCATACGGCTCGGATTAATCTAACCTTTAGAACAATCGATGAATCATGATTTTCCCTCACGGATAAGCCAAACAATTGCGGCAAAAATAAAGCCAGGGTCTGTTGACAATTCGTCTATGTTTGCGACTACGTGTGTTTTTTAGACGATACTAGGCACGAAATACGAAATTTAGTCATTCTAAATGAGTAGTTCGTAACGACGTAGCGGCAAAAAACACACTAGTCCCGAAGGGTTGTGGCTAAAATTATCTCAGCCTTCGTTATGAAACTCGAAAATAGTCTCGCTATTCTCTTCGTTTCCTGCCTTGCCTGCTCAATTTTAGCCTACAACGCAAGCCATTTATGAAATGTCAACAGACCCTAAACTTCCATAAAAAATAAAATTGTAGGGAATCATGTTGAGTAAAACTTGAGAATAACTCAGCGGATAAAAGGGATACATATCTGCATGCATCAATGCATCTAAAAAAACATGACTAAAACTCCCGACCAAAGCACTGACTGTCGCCACTTGCCATGTGATCTGCCAGTTTGCTTGTTTGAATAAGTTGCGTAAGCAAAACTCACTCATTACTTTACCTATGGGGACTGCAAGCAAAGCAATCAACAAAGCACCAAGTAAATTATGGGTATATAAATGGAGTGTGGTCCAGCCTCGAATGATGCCAAATAGAGGTTCTATATCCATCAAAACCTGAACACCAGAGAAAATTAACAAGCTAAATTTTTTATTTGCAATGGCTTTACAGCTTGCGCCTAAGCCCAAATGTAAGGGAGTAAATGGCATTGTTATTGTTCATGCTTATTGTGATGTTTAAATTATAAAAAATTGCATCACCCACGGTTGTGAAGTTTGGGTGATTTTTATCTGATCAAATATAAAAAAGACCGCATAGTGCGGTCTTTTAAACTTAATTATTGAGAAATTAAGCTTGGCCTTCAGCAGCAGCGCCTTGGGCACGTTCCATATTTGCTTCAAACTCTGCATCAAAATTGATTGGCGTAAGAAGTAATTGAGGGAAGCTACCTTTCGTTACAAGATCATTAACTGCTTCACGCAAGAATGGGAACAAAATGTTCGGGCAGTAAGCACCTAAGATGTATGGAAGACGGTCTTCTTCAATACCATCAATCAAGAAAATACCTGATTGTGTTACATCGACGATAAATGCTGTATCGCCAGCATTGTTCGCTTGCACAACAACTTTTAAAGACACTTCAAAGTGGGTTGCATCCACTTTTTCAGCAGCAGAAGACAAGTTGATGTTTAATTCAGGTTGCCATTCTTTGGTAAAAACTTGAGCCCCAGGTACTTCAAAAGAAATGTCTTTTGTATAAATACGTTCTAAAGCAAGTTGTGGTTGAGCTTGTTGTTCTTCACTCATTCTTTATTCCTTAAATTTTAAGAAGTGATTCATTAATTAAGTTGTGGATTAACCAAGTAACTCATCGAGTTTGCCGGCTTTTTCTAAAGCATAAAGCTGGTCAAAACCACCGATAAATTCATTATTAATAAAAATTTGTGGCACTGTACGGTGTCGAGTTTTCTGGATCAGCTCAGTCTTAACTTCAGGTGCTTCTTCATCGAGATTGATTTCGGTAAAAGCAACACCTTTACGCTCAAGTAGAGATTTCGCACGTACACAGTATGGGCAAAAAGTTGTTGAATATACTTTTACTTCAGCAGTCATGTTGAGCTCCTTAAGCTTATTTTTTAGCTTTAACTAATGGCAAGCCTTGGGCTTTCCAGTTACTGATACCACCATCAAGACGATAGCTGTCTGCATGGCCGACTTGTTGTAAAGCACTTCCTGCAACTTGACCTAAGTTGCAGATAAATACTAAAGGACGGTCAGCAGTTTTTAACTCTTCGATGTGACTGGCAATTTGACTGTATGGAATGTTGCGACTGCCACTCACATGACCTTCACGGAAATCTTTAGCATCGCGTAAATCAATCAACATCGCATTTTTAGCCTTCACTAAAATACCAAGTGATTGTGGTGAAATCTTACGACCACTGCGTTGTCCTTCAAAAATAAAGAACAAGATCGCCAGTACCCCTAAAATACCAAATAAGAAGGGGTGATTCCCCATAAACTCAAACCAACGTTCCACAAGTCACCTAATTACAATCAAAAATTGCGTCGAGTATAGCGTATATATATGGTGATCAAAATCACCGCTTCAAGGTTCTCAAAGAAGAAATTTAATTTTTTTGTTGCGCATCAGTGATTTCTTCAATTAAACGTAAATAACTTTCATGTCGTCTGGCTAGAATTTCACCATTTTCTACCGCTTTTTTAATTGCGCACTGTTTCTCATGCGTGTGGGTGCAATTACGATATTGGCAATGTCCAATCAAGTTAGAGATTTCAGGAAAGCCTGCATCAATCTTTTCTAGACTCAAATGCCAAAGCCCAAATTCACGGATGCCGGGCGAGTCGATCAAAGCACCATTTTCACCAAAACGAATCAAACGGGTAGAGGTCGTTGTATGTTGTCCGAGTGCTGAGTTTTCAGAAATAATATTGGTCTTCTGTTCTGCATCAGGAACGATGACATTAATCAGGGTACTTTTGCCGACACCTGATTGCCCAACGAAAGCAACAGTTTCGTTGTCGAGTCGTTGCTTTAATTCGCTAATATCACCTTCAGACTGAGTGATCAGTACTTCATAGCCCAAGTCTTGATATTCTTTAATGAGATCTAAAATAGGATCATTTTCTTTGAGTAAATCTGATTTGTTTAACACCAAAAGGACTGGAATATCCGCATCTGCACATGCCACTAAATAGCGATCAATCAGCGTGGGTGCTGGCTCAGGCAGAGTTGCAAAGACAATGACGATTAAACTGATATTGGCTGCGACAGGTTTAACTTTATGATAACGATCGGGACGCGTTAACAATGAAGTCCTTGGATGAATGGCAGTGATGATGCCTAAACCTGTATTTGGATCTGCTTGCCACTGAACTTTGTCGCCTGTCACTAACAGCTCTAAATTGGTTCGTGTATGACAGCGCCAGACACTGCCTAATTCAATCGGTTTCCAAAAGGGCTCTGGATCACCTTCATTGACGATGGGTTTTTGCGGATGTTGAGTAGGAACAGAAAGGGCTTGTACTTCGAGTTGTCGTCCATAATGCTGAACAACAAGACCTTCAAGGTCATTGGAAGTGTCGATTTCTTCTTGACGTGTTTTATGTTGTTTCTGAATGCGGCGTTGCTGCTGTTCAGTTAAACGACGTTTACGAATTAAAGCCATTCATATCCTAAAAACCTTAAAAATGAGAAGGCAAAAATACCATGACAGGCGAATGAATTACAGCGAAGATGCAAGAAATTTGCTACTATTCATTTTTTATTGGCCTAATAAGATTGCACTATATGAGCAGCACTCCGGATACCCGCTTAATTTGGATCGACCTAGAGATGACAGGTTTAGATACAGATAATGACAAGATCATTGAAATTGCGACAATTGTAACAGATGATCATTTGAACATTTTGGCGGAAGGGCCTGTGCTTGCAGTGCATCAATCAGATGTTATCCTCAATGCCATGGATGAGTGGAACACCAAACAACACGGTCAGTCAGGTCTGATTGAACGGGTACGTCGTAGTAAACTCACAGCGCAAGATGCAGAGCAGCAAACGTTAGAATTTTTGAAGAAATGGATTAATCCTAAAACTTCGCCAATGTGTGGTAATTCAATCTGCCAAGATCGTCGTTTTATGCACCGTTTAATGCCAGAGCTTGAACAATTCTTCCATTATCGTAATTTGGACGTGTCTTCAGTGAAAGAGTTAGCAAAACGCTGGAGACCTGAAATTATGAGCGGTCTAAAGAAAAATGCTTCACATTTGGCAATGGATGATATCCGCGATTCGATTGCTGAACTTAAATATTATCGTCAGTATTTCTTTATTGCCAATCAAGATTAATCATTTGAGTGGTTAAATCTCATTACATATCAGATTGAAAGAAGAGGCTTTTTAGCCTCTTTTTTTGCTATGCATTTTGGTTTTTTAAGCTATACTAAAGCTGATGTCCTCTGACAACTCGTTACAAAAAATAGCAAGCAGTTCAAATTGTTTGCATAAAAAACGTTTTAATATCCTTATATATATTTGAATTATTACAAAGAGATTGACTATGCAAAGTAATAACCCAATTTTAACGCGTGCGGAAACGTATGCAGATTATGAACAGCCAATGACTGTACAAGGCGCAATTCAAAAATCAGTTTTATTGACTGTTATTGCGGCCATACTCGGTGTTGGAATTTTTTTCTATAGCTTTACCACAATGAATGTTGGAATTGCCTATGCTGCCGCAATGGTCGGTGCAATTGGTGGTTTGATTCTTGGATTGGTTGCTACATTTAAGCCGAATACGGCACGTGTTTTAGCTATTCCTTATGCATTCTTTGAAGGTGCATTTTTGGGTGGTGTTTCAGTGATCTTCCAACTGAAGTTTCCGGGCGTACCATTACAAGCACTTTTAGCTACATTTATCACAACTTTAGTGATGTTTGGTTTATATAAATTCCAAATTATTCGTGCAACTGAAAAATTTAAATCTATTGTGATTTCAGCATCTATCGCAATTGCATTGGTTTTTGTAGTGCAGTTCATTATGCGTTTGGCTTTTGGTTCAAGTATTCCATTCTTATTTGAAAGCAGCATTTTAGGTATTGGTTTTGCTGCATTTGTTGCGGTGATCGCATCATTGAACTTGATTCTTGATTTCGATTTGATTGAATCTGCTGCTGCACAACGTGCACCGAAAGCTTATGAATGGTTATGTGGTATCGCTTTATTGGCAACATTGGTATGGATGTACTATTCATTCTTACGTTTATTGAGCTTGTTGCAAGGTGATGATTAATCATTCCCTTTATATCGATTGATAGATTTGAAAAGGCGCACTCGATTCAGTGCGCTTTTTTTATGTTTTTAGTAAACTTTTAAAAAAAGATGCATTATGCAATTTAGTTATGGGTCAAGACTTGGCATTATGCTTACAAAATTGATCAGGTGAGAATTTCATGGCACAAGGACTATTGGCAGGTAAACGCTTTTTAATCGCGGGTATTGCAAGTAAATTATCCATTGCATTTGGTATTGCTCAGGCATTACATCGTGAAGGTGCAGAACTCGCATTTACTTATCCAAACGATAAACTAAAAAAACGTGTAGATGATTTTGCAGAACAATTCGGTTCTACTTTAGTTTTCCCTTGTGATGTTGCTGTGGATGCTGAAATTGACCATGCATTTGCTGAATTAGCGAAGCATTGGGATGGTTTGGATGGTGTTGTACATTCAATCGGCTTTGCACCTGCGCATACACTTGATGGTGATTTCACGGACGTCACAGATCGTGAAGGTTTTAAAATTGCCCATGACATCAGCGCTTATAGTTTTGTTGCTATGGCACGCGCGGCAAAACCTTTATTGTTGGCTCGCCAAGGCTGTTTATTGACTTTAACTTACCAAGGTTCAGAGTCTGTTATGCCAAACTATAATGTTATGGGTATGGCGAAAGCATCTTTGGAAGCAGGTGTACGTTATTTAGCATCAAGCTTAGGTGCTGAGGGTATCCGTGTAAATGCAATTTCAGCAGGTCCAATCCGTACTTTAGCGGCATCTGGGATTAAATCTTTCCGTAAAATGTTAGATGCCAATGAAAAAATTGCACCGTTAAAACGTAATGTTACGATTGAAGATGTTGGTAACGCAGCCTTATTCCTATGCTCACCTTGGGCAAATGGGATCACTGGTGAAATTCTATATGTTGATGCTGGTTTTAATACGGTCGGTATGAGCCAGTCAATGATGGACAGTGAATAGCATTTAGTCTATATAACAATTTGAATTAAAAACATAAATCTCAACATTAAGCATTTAATGTTGAGATTTTTTTACAAATTTTAAAAAATTAACCGATCAATAAACTAGGATTCAATCGTTTTTTTTGATTAAATATTCATAAATATTAATATTATTTTAAGTTTGATAAGAAAATGAATTTTGCCAATATATTTTCGGCTCTGCAACACCTTGGATTGACTGCACAAAAACGAGCCTTGCATATCCAATTTAGCAATCCTGATTTGACTGCTCAAGTCTTCTTACAACGTATCGATGGACAACATGGTCTAAACCAAGGTGTGTCTGTTGAACTGATTTGCCTTGCCACTTCGGCTGTGATTCCACTTAAACAATTTATCGGTAGCCAAGTGGCCATTGATCAAGTCACAGATCATGGGCAACTGTTTCGTAGCACTGGGGTGATTACTGAGGCCGCACAAGGGCAGAGTGATGGCGCACTCACGCTATATAAACTCAAACTCGAAGATGCCACTTCACTGTGGCATAAACGCCGTAACAGCCGAGTGTTTATGAATAAGTCGGTTGTTCAAGTCATAGAAACGCTGTTTAAAGAATGGCAAGACAAAAGCCCACTCTTTGCATCGAGTCTAAGTTTAGATAAAAGTGGACTGAAAAACCCGCTTGATGCGCAGTGAAGGGATCAACTGGCTGATTGATGAAGCACAATTGATTGTACCTAGTTCTGCGACTCAAATTCAGCCACAAAAACTGCGTTTGGTAGATGATAACAGCGAATACAAAGCGCTAGAACGAAGAAAGATCCGCTTCCATCGCAGCAGTGCCACAGAACAACAAGACAGCATCACCAGCTTTATCGGACAACGCAGCTTACAACCNGAATACAAAGCGCTAGAACGAAGAAAGATCCGCTTCCATCGCAGCAGTGCCACAGAACAACAAGACAGCATCACCAGCTTTATCGGACAACGCAGCTTACAACCSACTGCTGTCCACGTACAACGCTGGCAAGCAGATGTGTTAGAGCAAGAAGAAGGTGCAGGCAGTGTCCAAAGCAAACATCAACACAGTCAAAACCAAAACAATGCCAGCCTCGGTTTAGAACAAGCTTGGCATATCAGTCCAGCATGGATTCAAGACCTGAATGGTGAAGATCAAGCAACTGCCTCAAACAACAATCAGATTGAAAAGATTAACCAAAACCTCAGCCATTATTACGATGCTCAATCCAAACAATTTATAGCCAACTCCACTGTACGTGATGCACAAGTGGGGTATTGGTTTGAGTTAAACGAACACCCAGAAATAGACCAACACAGTGGCTCAGACAAAGAATTTCTGATCACATCAAAGACATTTTATAACCAGAACAATTTACCCAAAGACCTGAGTGAGCAAATCAATCGCTTGCTCCAACAAAGCAATTGGGTCAATTCAAATGTAGACTCAAACAACCAAGAACGCCAAGCCAATCAATTGGTACTACAACGCCGTAATATCACCACTGTTCCTGAATACCACCCACTACAACATCGTCCTAGTACCCATCCACAACGAGCCAAAGTGGTTGGGCCAAGTGGAGAAGAAATCAATGTGGATGAATGGGGACGGATTAAAGTTCGCTTCCTATTTACCCGCAATGAAGATCATAGTCATGATGGTGGTGCAGGGAGCAATGACAACGATACTGATTCCGCTTGGGTGGATGTACTGACCCCGTGGGCAGGTGAAGGCTATGGTGCGCGGTTCTTACCGAGGATTGGTGAGATTGTGGTGATAGATTTCTTTGATGGTAATATTGACCGACCATTTGTGGTGGGGCGTATCCATGAAGCACAACGTAGCCCAACTAAATTTGATGACAAAGGCCAATTGCCTGATACCAAAAAACTGGCGGGGATCAAAAGTCGAGAAGTTAAAGGCAGTGGCTATGGCCAGCTTAGATTTGACGATACCACAGAGCAAATCAGCAGCCAGCTACAAAGTAGTCACGGTGCGAGTCAACTTAACCTTGGTAATCTGAGTCATCCTAAAGAAACCGAGACCAGTGAAGGACGAGGCGAAGGCTTTGAACTAAGAACAGACCAATGGGGAGCGTTACGAGCTGGGCAAGGCCTACTACTCAGTACCTATGCTCAAGATTCAGCCTCAGGTAACCATCTCGATGCAACCGCCGCCAAAAGTCAGTTAGAAAGTAGTCTAAATAATTCCAAAGCCTTAAGTGAAGTTGCTAAGAATCAGCAAACTGATCCTTTGGAGGTGTTGGAAAGAATAAAAGGGTTTATCAATACACTAGACCAACAAGATCCGAAAAAAGCAAATGCATTTAAGTCTGCGGTGATGATGTTGGCTTCCCCTAATTCGATTGCGCTTGCCAGTAACGAAGATATTCATCTATCAGCAGATGGGCAAATCAGTCATACCGCAGGCGACAGTATCAACCTAAGTACACAAAAGGCTTTGATTGGGCATGCCAGTGCTAAGATCAGTCTTTTTGCGGCACAGGAAGGGGCAAGGTTATTTGCTGGAAAAGGCAAAGTTGAGATCCAAGCTCAAGATGGTGGTGCAGATGTGATTGCACGCAAAGGTATTCAAATCATTTCGACCGAAGACGCGGTTTATATCATCAGTCCGAAAGAGATTAAGTTGATTGGTGATGGTTCTGAATTAAAGATTAATGGTTCAGGGGTATTTTCAACTACAGGTGGTTTGTTTCAGGTGAAGTCGGGGCAACAGAAGTTTACCAGTGGTGCGAAGATTAATTCAGACATTCCTCAGCTTCCTATTTGTGAAATGCGTGTTTCTGGTGCTGCGGCAAAAGGTGATGCTTCTGTGGAGCTTTCATAATGTTATTAGAGCCTATACATCCAAAAGAGGTGATTGAGTATGATTACGTCATTATTGACCCGAATCTAAATGCGCAATATTTTTATGAAGTGGAAGCTCAACTTAAGTCTTTAGCACCTGATTATGCGAAGAATGTACAGCATGTTTTTCCGTATTTATTGCGCTTAAATTCAGTTGATGCTTCGCTTGTTGATGAAATAAAGCAACATGATCAAAATCAGATCAAAGCGGGGCTTTCACCTTTTTTTCTAATGACGTTTAAAAGTGTTCCAACTCGAGAACCTGATATTGTTAATCACTTAAAACAAAATTTAGTCTATGAAGTAGGCACTAAGAAGTATTTGTATCGGTTTTTTGATCCGAAAATTTGGATGTTACTCAATTATTTTGAGAGTCAGGATTTTATATGGATCAATAAATATTTTAAAAATATTGAATTTAATTTCTTAAATGAAACATTGTGCTTTGACGCTGGATCTGAGGGGGATTTTATTCAACAGCCTGATCATGATTTATTGGACAAAATCAGTGTAAACAACAGAGTATTTGAAAAGTTAAAATTCAAGACTGACGACCTGCCAGCATACTTTTTAAAAGTAAATCAGATTTTTAATTATGCAGACTTAATAAAAAATAAAGGGATTTTGACAAAGGATGATGCTGTAGCATCCATTTTTCATACAGATTTAATCGGCGAAAGTTTTCTTGAAACCCATTTTTTTCAACGTTTAACAGAAAGTCCCAAAGGCTATGAACAAGCAAGCAAACAGCTTTCAACGTCTGAGTGGGATGACTTTTTTAAAAAACAAAATATTGATGATGAAAATTTAAAAAATAAGGTGATGTATGACTACTGATAATCAAGAATATCCTTGTGATTTTTGTAAGAGAGATGAAGGGCTACAACTCCTATTAACAAGATATGTTGTTGTGACAAAAAAGGGAACTTATCCTGAAGAAAATGAGGATGATACGGTTTTATCGTGCTATGAAAAGAATGATCCTGCGCTACAAAATCTAACAAGTGTTGAGAATAGCATAAAGAGTGAACTTGAGTTTCGTAAAAAAAGCAATGCTTATTATAAAGCACATGCAAATTATATAAATGGTAGTGGTAAGCCAAAACCTACCAAACCACTACGATCAATATCAGTTACAGCAAGTTTGGATGAAAAATCTTGTTTTAAAACTGTTAATAAGATAGCTCCAACAGAAGGATATGCTTATGGGCTGACTACTTTGAGAGCTGGATATTTATATGTATTTATGAAACATATAGATAAGTGGCATGAATATGAAATATCTCAGCAGGGTTTTTTAAAAAGAATTGATAATAATAATTACTTCTCTGAAACGATCAGCAACTCACAAAGTAAAGAGCCTTGTAGTAAAACAGTTCATCGTGCAAGAGCGCTCATGATTACAATCCCAAAAGCTTCTGAAGCAACTGAAATTTATATGAAATATTCAGAATTAAAATGGAGTAAGGAGAAAAAAATTGAGAATAAAAATAAATACAAAAAAAATATGAATGTATTCAATGTAAAAGCATATTTAAATGGACAGGGGAGTGATGATCGACAATTTCCCATCACAGAGCATAACTTAAACTTAATAAAAAATTACAATTTAGAGCAATATATTTTTTTAGATTCTAATAAGTCTAGCGCATATCTTCAAACTCCGTGGACTTTGAGTAATGTATCAACTAATTTTGAAAATCATTATAATCAGATCTTTGATTATTTGAATTTTAAGAGTTGCTCATCAGAAGCTATTGATAATGACGAAGATTCATCAGTAATTAATAAGTATGATAATTATGAAGTAACAGAATTAAAAGATATTTTATCTGATAATAAAAAAACGAGATTATTTACAGGTGCAATTTTTTGTTTGGATGATTATGTCGGCATAATTCAAGATATTGCTTCTAATGCACTATCTGTATTGGAAGATACTTCAGTATATACAGATCAAGAAAAAACTTTACTTGACGTTGAAGGACTTAAATTAGCATTTGGAATAAATAAAGATATTTATTTTACAGAAGCTGAAAAAGCTGAAATTAATAAAGATCCTATTTTTTTAGATCCTTCTGAGCAATTATCGAATGAATTTGGAAAATATCTAAAAGAACAAATGCAGAAGAAAAAAACACCTGAACAGATCGCAGAAGAAGAAATTAGAGATAAAGCAAATCAACAAAAATATAAACTACAAGATTGGAATAAAAACTATCAAAGCTGTTTAAATGATAAAATTTACTCAGATGCAATTAAATCAAAAAACGAAAAAGATGATCAGAAATCTAAAAAAATTGATTCATTGGATGAGTGGGCATTAAAAGTATTTATGAATAATATTATAAATGAACACTATTTTTATGTTACAGAAAGAGATAATCCAAAATCTTTGTCAGGTAATTATGAGTTGAGTTCCTCTATTCTTGAGTTTTGTAAAGCTTTACCTAAATGTTTAGACTATTTTGTAAAACAGCTTTACTTAATTTCAGGTAATAAAAGTTTGATTTCTGATGCATTATGCTGTAGTTCTTCTGATATTAAAAATAGTGTATCAAGCTATATTAACTACTCAAACTTATCTACAATTCCATGGGGAGATTTAATTTCTCGCACGAATTCAGTGATTTCATCACTAAATTCTTTTGAAATAGCATATTTACAAAGTTCAATAAGTCAGTTTGTTTTGCATTTATCTCCTGTCGCTATGCGTGGAATCGAACTTCATCCTAATCAATTGAATCCTCTCACTATAATGCTAGGAGGCTACACGCAAGCACCAGTTAAGGAAGGAATTATTCAGGCGAAAAATGTTTCTCAATTCAATAATAAACTCGCTGACTTATTGATTGCATATTATAAAGATACATTTGGAGCAGATGTTAAGATCAGTAGAGATAGTATGCTTAGTAAAATAGCCAATGATCCACTTTGGAATGCTTCTCGGGAAAAATTAAGAATTAATTTGCCTTATCTTGATGTTAGCACTCAAAATTTACCTAGAGAAAAAGCACATTTTATTAATACTATATCCAGCATGTTATTGGGGAATTATTCAAGTGATGCTGTTCCAAATGAAGTAAATACCTCTAATAAGCTTAAAATCGAAACAGAAATTCCCGTAAACGTATTTACAGATAAAAAAATATCATTTGAGCATCTGGTTGCTACAGGAAACTTCGTTTTCCAGTCACTTGCCATGTATACAGTTTGGACTGATCAAAATTTAAGTGGTTCAGAAAAAGGTGGGCGTAAGGCTGCATCATTAGCAGGTATGGGAATGGCGTTAGCTGAAGGAACATCCATGATGCTCAGTAAGTATTTTGAAAGAAAGATGGCTGTTGGACCATTGAAAAATACAAAACTATTTGTATTTTCAAAAGATTTAGCCAATGCCACAAGTATGAAACATTTAGGATGGCGAACATTAGGTGCATTAGTAGGTGTTGTATTTGGTGTGTTTGATATGATTGGTGGAGTAAACGCTTACAAAAGTGGTGAAAGGACGTACGGAGCACTTTTAGGATTTAGTGGTTTAACAATGGTAATATCATCAGCATTTATTTTCTTTGGATTTGCTACTCATCCAATTGGACTCATATTGTTAGCAATAAGTATAGGGTTGGCTGTGTATGCATTATATAAAAGAGAAAAAGAATTACAAAAATGGTTGCGAAAAAGTTTCTTGGGAGATGCTAACGAAGGAATGATTTCTTTTGGAAAATATGAAACACAGCTATCAGCTCTAAATGGACTATTTAAATGAAAAATCTGTGGTATTTCATTCCTCGTACCAAAGTTGGTGATAATGTAAAAAAGTATCAACTCTTTAAATTGGAAACTTTTGAACTGAAACGAGAAATCAATCATAATTTTTCAGTTGTTCAGATGAACTCTAACTTTATTGAATTAACAAATAAAAATTATGCTTGGAAGGGAAAGATCGTAACAATTTTTCTCCTTGTTGCACTTCCTATTTTAACTTTAACTATTTATCTCAGCATATTTTTTTTAAAAGATGGTGTAGAGGATGAGGTATTTGTCATATACACCAGTGCAATAATTGTAATATGTAGTGCTCTTTATATATTTATTACGATGTTTCTTTCTTTTTTTAAATTCGATTTTTTAAAGCCTCTTTATTTACCAGTTTTGATACATAGACAGAAAAAGAAAATGACCGTATGTTCCGATGGGAACAACGCCACTCAAATTTCATTAGATGATTTGTATTTTGATATCGTTCAATCACAAGGTGTCGTTGGACTACCTTTGTATGAGTTACATGCCTATATACTTGACGGTGAAGTGATAAAACATGATATACAGTTGGGTACACCGAATATTCATAAAGACTATATAGAAAGCTTTTTATTGTTTATCAAAACTTATGTAGAACAGGGACCTGAACCATTGTACTACAGAAAAGGGATAGACGACCCAGAGCAAGATTATAAAAGTAAATTAACATATTGCTATGATATTCAAGAGAAAAAAGAATCCTTTAAGCAAAGTTGGCAAACCGTGTTTATCAATCATTTTCAGACACCACTCTATGCGCTTATTTTTGCTGTACCTGAATTTGTAAGATTCTTTGGACGACGAATCACAGTTGTTTTTTCAAAGCCATTTTATTGGAGTGAAGCACTGAAAAGAGAGCATACTGTAGATGAAAATGATCCATATAGTGTGACAGCAAAAGATAATTTGAAATTTGGTTTTTTTAGTGTGAAAGATAAATGATAAAGCGCGCAAGCGCTTTAATCTTTAATGATTAAAATGAAAATTATATTTTTTTGTGAGCTTAATATTTGGAAGCATAAGTAAACATGGTTACATGATGAAAAGTAAAATTAAAAAACATGTGTTTGGTTATGATGTATTTAAAGAAAATATACCTTTTTCTAAATTAGATGAAGGTGATGTACTTTTATCTCCCTATGATGAATTTAAACGCAATCATAACTGGTCTTTTCTAAGCATGAATGATGATTATATAGAACTTATAGATCAGTCGTATGCAAGACTTGGAAAAGGCTTAAGCCCATTTATATTTGTAATTCCACTGATGTTAATTGCATTATATTTTTTATACTTATATTTTACTCTTGGTGGTGATAGTAATGATTCAATATTTATAACTTTCTTGATTGTAACTTCTGTTGTTTTTATAATATGGTTTTGCTTTTTTGTTTTTTTTCGTCCTTTTTATAAATATGATTATAAGAAACCATTATGTAAGCCGATTTTATTTAACCGAAAAACAGGCAAAGTATTTTTTTATTTAACTGATGCTGAATATATAGAGCGAGATTGGAAAGATGTTGTTTATGTAATGGGGAATAGCTTTGGTCTTTCAGGTGCACCTTTAAGAGAGCTTAGAGCACATATTGTTGAAGATGGTCTGTTAAAACATACTTTTGTCATTGGCTTTCCGATGATGGGTATATTCCGTACACAGGGTTTATGGTCATTTATATGCCATTTTATGCATAAAGGACCAGCAGAACTATATCCAAAGCCTAATCCGATGTATGGAACAATAGACCCGTTTACGCAATTAACGTTTTGCCAACAGGTCATTGGAGCAAAAGAAAGTTATCGAGATACATGGAAGTCATTTCGAATCATTTATCATGATAACTGGGTTCCTGCGTTATTTTCCTTCCCTTTTGATCTTGGTAATTTTATTGCAAGACGAATATTGCTCAATATAAAGCCTCTACCTGTATGGCATAAAGAGGTTATCTATAAAAATAAAATGGAGCAACAACGTCCAGAGGAGATCAGTTTTAAAGACAACTTTGAATTTAGTATGTTTGAGATGAAAGATAAATGAAAAACCCATGGTATTTTGTTTCTCGTACTAAAGTGGAAGAAAGAGTAAAAAAGTATCAAATTTTTAAGCTAGATACTTTTGAACTCAAACGTGTGATCAATCATAACTTTTCTGTTATTCAGATGAATTCTAACTTTATTGAATTAACAAATAGAAATTACGTATGGAAAGGAAAGAAATTAATTTTTTTATCTTTTTTTGGTATTCCTTTTGTCCTATTAGTTTTATTCGGTGGTTATCTATTTTTAAAAGATGGTATTGGTGATTTACTAGGTTTTTTAATTTCATTAATATTTGTTTTTCTTATTTCATTATATATGCTTTTAACTATGTTAATTCCTTTCTTAAAAATTGACTTTTTAAAGCCCCTTTATTTACCAGTCGTAATAAATAGACAAAAAAAGACCATGACCGTATGTTCCGATGGGAACAGCACCTCTCAGTTTTTATTAGACGATTTGTATTTTGATATCGTTCAATCACAAGGTGTAGTGGGACTACCGCTACATGAGTTACATGCCTATGTACTTGATGGTGAAGTGATAAAACATGATATACAGTTAGGGACACCGAATATTCATAAAGATCATATAGAAGGTTTTTTACTATTTATTAAAACTTATGTAGAACAAGGTCCGGAACCACTATATTACAGAAAAGGAATAGATGATCCTGAGCAAGAAGTTCTGAGTAAATTAACTTATTGCTATGATATTCAAGAGAAAAATGAACCATTCAGTCAAAGCTGGCAAACAGTATTTATTAATCATTTTCAGACGCCATTATTTGCAATTTTTTTCGCTATACCTGAGTTTTTTAGATTCTTTGGGCGACGAATTACAGTTGTTTTTTCAAAACCATTTTACTGGAGTGAACAGCTTAAAAAAGATAATTCCGTAGATGAAAATGATCCATATATTGTGACAGCAAAAGACAATTTGAAGTTTGGTTTTTTTAGTGTGAAAGATAAATGATAAAGCGCGCAAGCGCTTTGATCTCTAAAAATAAAATTATATTTTTTGTGAGCATAATATTTGCAAGCATCAGTAAAATGGGTACATGATGAAAAGTAAAATTAAAGAGCATTCGTTTGGTTATGATGTTTTTAAAGAAAATATACCTTTTTCTAGATTAGATGAAGGTGATGTACTTTTATCTCCCTATGATGAATTTAAACGCAATCATAACTGGTCTTTTCTAAGGATGAATAATAATTATATAGAGCTTATAGATCAATCTTATGCTAGGTTGGGAAAAGGAATAAGTCTTTTAGTATTATGTTCTCCTATATTATTTTTAATATTTTATATTCTATATTTATATTTTTCACTTGGTGGGGGTTCTAAAGAGTCTATTTCTTTTTCAATATTTGTCGTAATTTCAGGGTTGATTATCTTTTTTTTACCACTCTATGCATTTTTAGACCCTTTTTTTAAATATGACTACAACAAGGCAGTTTGTAAACCAATTTTATTTAACCGAAAAACAGGCAAGGTGTTTTTTTATTTAACTGAAGCTGAGTATATCGAACGAGATTGGAAAGATGTTGTTTATGTGATGGGGAGCAGTTTTGGACTTTCAGGTATACCACTGAGAGAGCTTAGAGCACATATTGTTGAAGATGGTCTGTTAAAACATACTTTCGTCATTGGCTTCCCAATGATAGGTATATTTCGTACTCAAGGCTTATGGTCATTTATATGTCATTTTATGCATAAGGGACCTGAAGAACTATATCCAAAACCTCATCCGATGTATGGAACGATAGATCCGTTTACTCAATTAACATTTTGCCAACAGGTCATTGGTGCAAAAGAAAGTTATCGAGATACATGGAAGTCATTTCGAATTATTTATCATTATAACTGGGTTCCTGCTCTATTCTCCTATCCTTTTGATCTTGGTAATTTTATTGCAAGGCGAATATTGCTCAATATAATGCCATTTAGTATGTTTGAGATGAAAGATAAATGAAAAATCCATGGTATTTTGTTCCTCGTACTAGAGTCGGAGAAAGTGTAAAAAAGTATCAACTTTTTAAACTGGATACTTTTGAACTCAAACGAGTGATCAATCATAATTTTTCATTGGTTCAAATGAATTCTGGTTATATTGAATTAACAAATAAAAATTACGCGTGGAAGGGGAAAGTATTAATATTTTTATCTGTTTTTGCTTTGCCTATTTTTCTATTAATTATTTATCTATTATTTTTTACTTTAAGTGATGGTGTTGAAGATGAAAAAATTATTATTTATTCGAGTGCTATATTGCTAGCATTTGGCGGATTATACGTTTTTTTTACAATGTTAATTCCTTTTTTGAAATTCGATTTTTTAAAGCCTATTTATTTACCAGTCGTAATAAATAGACAAAAAAAGACAATGACTGTGTGTTCTGATGGGAATAACACCACTCAGTTTTTATTAAACGATTTGTATTTTGATATCGTTCAATCACAAGGTGTAGTGGGACTACCGCTATATGAGTTACATGCCTATATACTTGATGGTGAAGTGATAAAATATGATATACAGTTGGGTACACCCAATATTCATAAAGACTATATAGAAGGCTTTTTACTATTTATAAAAACTTATGTAGAACAGGGGCCTGAACCACTGTACTACAGAAAAGGGATAGATGATCCTGAGCAAGATTATAAAAGTAAATTAACATATTGTTATGATATTCAAGAGAAAAAAGAATCCTTTAAGCAAAGTTGGCAAACCGTGTTTATCAATCATTTTCAGACACCACTCTATGCGCTTATTTTTGCTNATTATTATCAAAACTTATGTAGAACAGGGACCTGAACCCTTGTGCTACAGAAAAGGGATAGACGACCCAGAGCAAGATTATAAAAGTAAATTAACATATTGTTATGATATTCAAGAGAAAAAAGAATCCTTTAAGCAAAGTTGGCAAACCGTGTTTATCAATCATTTTCAGACACCACTCTATGCGCTTATTTTTGCTTTACCTGAATTTGTTCGGTTCTTTGGACGACGAATCACAGTTGTTTTTTCAAAGCCATTTTATTGGAGTGAGGAACTTAAAAAGGAGCACGTTATAGATGGAAATGATCCATATATTGTGACAGCAAAAGACAATTTGAAATTTGGTTTTTTTAGTGTGAAAGATAAATGATAAAGCGCGTCAGCGCTTTGATTTTTAATGATTAAAATGAAAATTATATTTTTTTGAGCTTAATATTTGGAAGCATAAGTAAACATGGTTGCATAATGAAAAGAAAAATTAAAAAACATTCGTTTGGTTATGATGTTTTTAAAGAAAATATACCTTTTTCTAGATTAGATGAAGGTGATGTACTTTTATCTCCCTATGATGAATTCAAACGTAATCATAACTGGTCTTTTCTAAGCATGAATGATGATTATATTGAACTTATAGATCAATCTTATGCGAGGTTAGGAAAAGGAATAAGTCTTTTAGTTTTTATATCACCTTTAATATTTTTTATAATTGGTTGCTTGGTCTACATGTTGGTTAAACCATTTTATAATGAAGGTGTTTTCTTATATATATTTATTGTATTTGTTTATTTATTCTTATTGTTTTTTACATTATATGGTTTTTTGAGTCCATACTTTAAGCATGATCATAAAAAATCTATTTGTAAACCGATTTTATTTAACCGAAAAACAGGCAAAGTATTTTTTTATTTAACTGATGCTGAGTATATAGAACGAGATTGGAAAGATGTTGTTTATGTGATGGGTACAAGCTTTGGGCTTTCTGGATTTACCTTAAGAGAACTTAGAGCGCATATTGTTGAAGATGGTCTGTTAAAACATAGTTTTGTCATTGGCTTTCCTATGATTGGTTGGGGTAATACCCAAGGCTTATGGTCATTTATTTGTCATTTTATGCATAAAGGACCAGAAGAATTGTATCCCAAGCCTAATCCGATGTATGGAACGATAGACCCTTTTACTCAATTGACATTTTGTCAGCAGGTCATTGGTGCAAAAGAAAGTTATCGAGATACATGGAAGTCATTTCGAATCATTTATCATGATAACTGGGTTCCTGCTTTATTTTCCTATCCTTTTGACGTGTGTAATTTTATTGCAAGACGAATATTGCTTAATATAAAGCCTCTACCTATATGGCATAAAGAGGTCATCCTTAAAAATAAAATGGAAAAAGAACGACCAGAGGAAATTAGCTTTAAAGACAACTTTGAATTTAGTATGTTTGAGATGAAAGATAAATGATAAAGCGCGTAAGCGCTTCTATCTTTAATTATATTAATAGGTTAACTATGCTAAATGGCACTTTACAATACCCAGTTTATAAGAATGATAGACATCTAACCCCAAAAGAAAAGGACAACATTCTTTCCAAAAGAGCCACTTATAAATCAAATATTTCTCATAGCTATAATTTTATAAAAATGAATTCTACCTATATGGAATGTGTGAATAATAGCTTTTTCTTAAAGGGGAATTCTTATTTTAATTTGCTCGGTGTTTTTTTTGTAGCAGTTCCGGTTATTTTAATTGTTTGGCTTATATTTTTTTATATTACAGTAATTCGTGATGATGAAAGTTTATTAGCTTTTATAGTAGTTTTTTCTCCAATGCATATTTTATTTTTTTGTATTCTTTATGTTTTTTATAAAGGCTTTCAGAATTTTAAAAAGTATGAAAAATTAGGCTATAACTATTATCCAATCCGATTCAACAGAATAAATCAAAAAGTCTATGTTTATGATGTAAGTGGCCAAATATTCATAGGTGATTGGAATAAAATTGACTTTATTTTAAATAGTCGACTTGGTGGATATGAGGGTACTTTTTGGGAAGTCAAAGGGTTTATCAAGGATAACAAAGATTTGATAGTTTATACCTTTGCCTTTGCACTCAGTAAGAATAAAAAACAAGAGACACTGGAGATATGGGAATTTATCAAAGAATATATGAATAATGGACCTGAGAAACTTTATTTTAATAAAAAGGTAGCAGGTGTAATTCATCGCCTACCCTCTGAAAAGTTAAGTTATTGTCTAAATATCGAAGTACACCCTGAGTCTTTAGAAACCAGTAAGGAAATCGTTGCTTTAGACTATCAAAGTGAAATTCGATCATTCTACTCACGAGCAATGATCAAAATTTTAGGGAATACTCGGAACAAATTTATTCGTGCTGATAAACAACCAAAATGGCCTCAGAATGTGGAAAATGAATGTCAGGTTGATGCTACAGACCCCTATGTTGTTGATGCTTCGACAACATACCAACTTGATACATTTGCAAAAATAATCAAATAAAAAAGCCCCTCAGGGCTTTCTCATCTCAACACATTCTTAAGGTAATTGCTTAATCGGACTGCCACCCAAAGCTTGCATCAAAGTGACATAAGCATTGTATTAATACCGACCAAGAGTATGAGGGAGATGATCTTAACCACTGGTTAGAGTTATATCTGAAGTACCGTAAAGGGGCGCAGAAAGTGAGAAATCATATGAATTATATGATTGTACGTAATCAAAATGATCCGCGTTTTCGTGAGCTTGAACTACAACAAAATTTACCAGGTGCTCTGGGAAATGAAGATAGAGTATTAATGGCCAGTAATTTGCAAATTTTGGAGCCTTTTGAAAAACAAAGTAAAGCTAATGATGTAATTGAGTATAAGGTATAATTCTTATACCCAATTAGACTTTATCAGAGATTTACAGCACATCGTACGGAGTTATTTTTATTAAAGTCGTGTTCACCATCTTTAAAATCTAGCTCTTTTAACTCTTTAGCTAATTTGGGATCAGCTATTGGATGCATTGAATGACGGCTAATAGTTAACCCTCCTGACATTTTTATATTTTGCCCATCATCAGGAAAAGAACTACGTACCACCCTTTTTGTTCCTGTAGAGGGTCCTTGAGGGTTATGTTCAGGTGATTTACGATAATATTCAGGATCATACCAATCCAGCATCCATTCATAATTATCGGTAACCATGTCATAGAAGCCCATAGCAGTTGGCGGAAACTGTTTTAGTAAAGGTACAACTTCTACAGTTTTATATTTAGAAGTAGTTTGATTGCGTTGATCAAAACTCCAAATATTTTTACCATTTTCAAGTTTGCCATTATTGGTGGGATACATAACCATTTGCCCTCGATTACGAGCAGCATATTCCCATTGGGCTTCAGTCGGTAGATCCATATTTAAATTTAGTTGCGTACCCAACCATTTACAGTAGTCACGTCCTTGTTGCCAATTGATACCTGCCGCTACTTCAGGTATTCGATTTTTTTTAGAATATTCATCAAATACACCTACAGGCTTTTGTTGAGTCGCTGCTGTATAAATATCAAAATCAGCATAAGTGGCTTTGGTTGCACTGAGTTTGTAGTCGCTTAGAGTAACTTTATGAAGAGGAACGGCATCCCCATCATAAGCAAGTTTATCTTTACTATGTTGTGGGCCAAAATCTCCCATCATAAATGTTCCACCTTTAACAAGGATGAACTCTTTTTGCGTTTTTTCTAATAAGCCTTGTACTTTTTTTTGTAGTTCAGAATCTAACTGAGCAATAGCTATGATTTCTTTGGATTGAGTATTATTTGTTGCTTGTTTAGATTCAGTACTTTTTGCACAGGCACTTAAAGCAAAAGTAGACAGTAGTATTAGGACCAGATTTTGTTTCATTATTTTTAAATAAGATTATCAGTATTTTAGTTTTATTTTAACTGCTAATTTGCACGATATAAAGGTTGATTCTGTTAAAAAATATTAAGGTCAAACGAGCTTTGAGTTTTATAACAAAGACAATTTAGGATAAAGGTGTAGGGCTATTGGCAGCACATCTAACTGAAGTAGTGTAATAGCGAGAAAAATCCTTTCCTTTTAAACCAGGTTCTTTAAACATTCTGGAAAATGTAAAACCAAAAGCAGTACGGATCATATATTCATCATTAATATTGGTACTTCTAAGTACTTTTGCAGTAGCTGTCTCGGGCCCTTTGGGGTTTTTTTCAGGCGATTTAGCATAATAGTCAGGCGCATACCAGTCAGCGACCCATTCTAAGTTTTCATTGATTAAATCGTAAAAACCCAATGGAGTAGGCTGATGGGTACCGAGTTGAGTGATGAGTATTATCGAATTCTCTGCAACAGTTTCTGTAAATGCTTGTTGTTGTTCATAGCTATTAAAGTTTTTACCATACTCTACTTTACCATTATGGGTTGGATAGACGACTTGTTGCCCGCGGTTACGAGCAGCATATTCCCATTGTGCTTCGGTTGGTAAGTCCATAGGTACATCTAATTGCTTGCCTAACCATTGGCAATAATCACGAGCTTGATACCAATTCAGTCCAGCCGCTGCATTTTTATATCGTAGATCTTGCAAATCAGGATCATCCATAACTTTAGGCTCTCCTGTTGCTGCGCTATAAGTGTCTAGGTCTTCATAACTGGACTTATATGCATTTAGGCTATAACTATCTAAAGTGACCTTGTGTAAAGGTTTACTATGTCCATCGCCATCAAAAGGTAAATTTCCTTTATTCACGAGTTCACCGAAGTCCCCCATCATAAAAGATCCACCCTGTACAAAAATCATGTTCTTTTTGGTTTTGTCTACCAGTGTTTTAATTCGTTCCTGTAACTCAACATCATTTTTTTCATTGGACTTTTGAGCTGTTGAATTGGTATTTGTCTCGTTGGTTGTTTTTGCACAAGCAGATAAGGCTAAGCTTGAGAGTAAAATAGCGATTATATTGTGTTTCATTATATTGTTTTAAATTATGGAGTTGACTAAATATAAATCAATCATAAGATAAATTGAATCTTTCGGAAAGAGTGTTTGTGTTATTCAAATAGTAATTAAAAAAAAGCCCCTCAGGGCTTTCTCATCTCAACGCATTCTTAAGGTAACTGCTTAATCGGGCTACCACCCAAAGCTTGCATTAAAGTGACATAAGCATTGTATTGGCTTTGCTTGGACTAAAGACAAACGAGCACTACGTGTGGTTTCTTGGGCATCCAAAACATTTTTTAAAGCAATTGTGTCGTTAAGATACTGGACAATAGCTTTTTTATAGTCGAATTCATTGCTATTATAAGATTAGATTTAATTTAAAATTATGAAATACAAGTAAAAATGGTTGCATAATGAAAAGTAAAATTAAAAAACATGTGTTTGGTTATGATGTTTTTAAGGAAAATATACCTTTTTCAAAATTAGATAAAGGTGATGTACTGTTAAATCCTCATGATGAGTTTAAACGTAATCATAATTGGTCTTTTTTAAGCATGAATGATGACTATATTGAGCTTATTGACCAATCTTATGCAAGGTTAGGGAAAGGAATCAGTCTTTTAGTTTTATGTTTTCCTGTATTGTTATTAATATTTCATATCCTATATTTGTATTTTACACTTGGTGGAGGTCCTAATGAGTCTATTTATTTTTCAATATTTGTCGTTATTTCTGCATTGATTACCTTCTTTTTACCACTATACGCATTTTTGAATCCTTTCTTTAAATATGATTATAAAAAGCCAATATGTAAACCGATCTTGTTTAACCGAAAAACAGGCAAAGTATTTTTTTATTTAACTGATGCTGAGTATATCGAGCGAGATTGGAAAGATGTGGTTTATGTGATGGGGAATAGCTTTGGTTTTTCAGGTGCACCTTTAAGAGAGCTTAGAGCGCATATTGTTGAAGGTGGTCTGTTAAAACATACTTTTGTCATTGGCTTCCCGATGATGGGTATATTCCGTACCCAAGGCTTATGGTCATTTATATGTCATTTTATGCATAAAGGGCCAGAAGAATTGTATCCAAAGCCTAATCCGATGTATGGAACAATAGATCCGTTTACGCAATTAACATTTTGCCAACAGGTCATTGGTGCAAAAGAAAGTTATCGGGATACGTGGAAATCATTTCGAATTATTTATCATGATAATTGGGTTCCTGCTTTATTTTCTTTTCCTTTTGATCTTGGTAATTTTATTGCAAGACGAATATTGCTTAATATAAAACCTCTACCTGTATGGCATAAAGAGGTTATCCTTAAAATAAAATGGAACAACAACGTCCAGAGGAGATCAGCTTTAAAGACAACTTTGAATTTAGTATGTTTGAGATGAAAGATAAATGATAAAGCGCGCAAGCGCTTTGATTTTTTGGAATTAAAAAGAAAATTATATTTTTTGATAGCTTGATATTTGGAAGCATCAGTAAAATGGTTACATGATGAAAAATAAAATTAAAAAACATGTGTTTGGTTATGATGTGTTTAAAGAAAACATACCTTTTTCAAAATTAGATAAAGGTGATGTACTGTTAAATCCTCATGATGAGTTTAAACGTAATCATAACTGGTCTTTTTTAAGAATGAATGATGATTATATAGAGCTTATAGATCAATCTTATGCAAGGTTAGGGAAGGGAGTCAGTATTTTAATAATGTTGTTTCCTGTATTTTTAATTTCACTTCATTTTATATATTTTATTTTTAATATAGGTGGGGATAAAAATTTTGGCATCTCATTTTTAATAATGTTTATAATATTTTTGATATGGCTACTTCCATTAATTTCTACTCTTATACCATACTTTAACCATGATCATAAAAAACCTATTTGTAAACCGATTTTATTTAACCGAAAAACAGGCAAGGTGTTTTTTTATTTAACTGATGCTGAGTATATAGAGCGAGATTGGAAAGATGTTGTTTATGTAATGGGTACAAGCTTTGGTCTTTCAGGATTTACCTTAAGAGAACTGAGAGCGCATATTGTTGAAGATGGTCTGTTAAAACATACTTTTGTCATTGGCTTTCCAATGATTGGTTGGGATAACACCCAAGGCTTATGGTCATTTATATGTCATTTTATGCATAAGGGCCAGAAGAATTGTATCCAAAGCCTAATCCGATGTATGGAACAATAGATCCGTTTACTCAATTAACATTTTGCCAACAGGTCATTGGTGCACAAGAAAGTTATCGAGATACATGGAAGTCATTTCGAATCATTTATCATGATAACTGGGTTCCTGCTTTATTTTCCTATCCTTTTGATGTGTGTAATTTTATTGCAAGACGAATATTGCTTAATATAAAGCCTCTACCTGTCTGGCATAAAGAGGTTATCCTTAAAAATAAAATGGAAAAAGAACGACCAGAGGAAATTAGTTTTAAAGACAACTTTGAATTTAGTATGTTTGAGATGAAAGATAAATGAAAAATCCATGGTATTTTGTTCCTCGTACTAGAGTCGGAGAAAGTGTAAAAAAGTATCAACTTTTTAAGTCGAATTATTTATCATTATAACTGGGTTCCTGCTCTATTCTCCTATCCTTTTGATCTTGGTAATTTTATTGCAAGGCGAATATTGCTCAATATAATGCCTCTACCTATATGGCATAAAGAGGTCATCCTTAAAAATAAAATGGAACTACAACGCCCAGAGGAAATCAGCTTTAAAGACAACTTTGAATTTAGTATGTTTGAGATGAAAGATAAATGAAAAATCCATGGTATTTTGTTCCTCGTACTAGAGTCGGAGAAAGTGTAAAAAAGTATCAACTTTTTAAGCTGGATACTTTTGAACTGAAACGAGTGATCAATCATAATTTTTCATTGGTTCAAATGAATTCTGGTTATATTGAATTAACAAATAGAAATTATGTGTGGAAAGGAAAAAATTTAATCTTTTTATTTTTATTGGCTATTCCTTATGTTCTTTTAGTTCTGTTTGGTAGTTATTTTATTTTAAAAGATGGTGTCGAAGATGAAAAAATAATTATTTATTCAGGTGCAATTTTGCTAATGGCTGGAGGATTGTATATTTTTTTTACAATGTTAATTCCCTTTTTGAAATTCGATTTTTTAAAGCCCCTTTATTTACCAGTTTTAATAAATAGACAAAATAATTCGATGACAGTGTGCTCTGAAGGGAATAGCACCTCTCAGTTTTTATTAGATGATTTGTATTTTGATATCGTTCAATCGCAAGGTGTCGTTGGACTACCGTTGTATGAGTTACATGCCTATATACTTGATGGTGAAGTGATAAAACATGATATACAGTTGGGTACACCCAATATTCATAAAGACTATATAGAAGGATTTTTATTATTTATCAAAACTTATGTAGAACAGGGACCTGAACCCTTGTGCTACAGAAAAGGGATAGACGACCCAGAGCAAGATTATAAAAGTAAATTAACATATTGTTATGATATTCAAGAGAAAAAAGAATCCTTTAAGCAAAGTTGGCAAACCGTGTTTATCAATCATTTNGAGCAAGATTATAAAAGTAAATTAACATATTGTTATGATATTCAAGAGAAAAAAGAATCCTTTAAGCAAAGTTGGCAAACCGTGTTTATCAATCATTTTCAGACACCACTCTATGCGCTTATTTTTGCCATACCTGAATTTATTCGGTTCTTTGGACGACGAATCACAGTTCTTTTTTCAAAATCATTCTATTGGAGCGAACAGCTTAAAAAGGATAATCCCGTAGATGAAAATGATCCCTATATAGTGACGGCGAAAGACAATTTAAAATTTGGTTTCTTTAGCGTGAAAGATAAATAAAAAGATTAAAATTAATTTTTATCTTTAATTATATTAATAGGTTAACTATGTTTAATGGTACTTTACAATACCCAGTTTATAAGAATGGTAGCGTATTGACCCAAAAAGAAAACATAGCATTAAAAAAAAGCCCCTCAGGGCTTTCTTATCTCAACACATTCTTAAGGTAATTGCTTAATCGGACTGCCACCCAAAGCTTGCATCAAAGTGACATAAGCATTGTATTGGCTTTGCTTGGCTTGGACTAAAGACAAACGAGCACTACGTGTGGTTTCTTGGGCATCCAAAACATTTTTTAAAGCAATTGCACCATTACGATAACGTACATTGGTCAAACGTTCTGTTTTTTCCGCAAGTTCCAAGTTCTTTTGTTGAAAGGCGACTTGTTTATCTAGCTCCGTACGATTCGACAATGCATTTTCAGTATCTGCAAAAGCTTGGTACAAGGTATTGCGATATTGAACAATGGCTTTTTCATAGTCAAGTTCACTGATTTTTAAATTCTTTTGCATATCATTATATTGCAAAAACGGCAGGCTTAAGCTTGCGCCTAAAGTCAGGGCAGGATTTTTCAATAAATTTGTCAATGATGTGCTGGTTGAACCTAAATTCCCCGTCAAACTGATTGAAGGATAATAGCTGGCTTTGGTGGCATCTTTGGTCGCCAAAGATTCACGTAAACGCAATTCGGCTGCTTTTAAATCTGGACGGCGCGACAAAATATCTGCCGGCAAACCTGCTGAGATATTGGGTAGACTGATCTGCGGTAATTGCTGTGGTTCTTGAATATTTAACTGTTGCACAGGTATTTGTAATAACACGGCCAAAGCGGTACGTGTTTCAACACGTTGCTGTTCAATTTGACTTAAACTGGCTTTTTGGCTTTGTACCGATTGCTCAGCTTGGGTCAAATCTAGTCCTGAAACTGCGCCAGCGCGATATTGAGTACGCACCAATTCAAAGGTTTTTTGAGTGGCGGCTAAGCTCTGTTGGGCAGAGCTATAGCGTTCATTTAAATAACCCAATTGCCAATATAAATTTGCGGTTGTGGCAATTAAGGTCTGCCCAGTCGCTTGTAAGTCTTGTTCAGTGGCTAAAGATTCCCACTTCGATGCTTCCGTTTGACGTGCTAATTTTCCAAACAAATCCACTTCATAACTGACACCAGCACTGAGAGATAGACCTTTGGCAGCATCATCACCTGAATGAAGGTCAAAGCTATGGCCCGTAGATACTCCAGAATTAACACGAGGACCTTGTTGGTCTCGCGCTAAGCCAGCTCTTAAACGGGCTGTTTGTAAGTTAATCCCTGCAACAGCTAAATCAGCATTGCGTTGAATCACTTGATTGACCAGTTGATTTAACTGAGCATCACCAAATAAGGTCCACCACTGATCTGCATATAAATCTGCCTGAACGTGTTTAGATTTTGCATTGTCATAAATAAAACCATTTGGAATTTGCACAGCAGGGGCCTCGTATGGGGTTTTAACCACAGCCGCACAACCGACCAATGAACTCCCAAGAATCAAGGCGCTTGCAAGTTTGCTTAAATTCATTTGCATTAATAATTTCCTTATTCTTCGGTTATTCACGCGAAAGTGCATCAACAGGATTGAGCTGTGCTGCATTACGAGCTGGGATAAATCCAAATACCACACCAATCAATGTTGAACATACAAATGCCGCAATGATTGAGGTGCTTGAATACGCCATTTGAAAACTGCCTTTGGCAATATGTCCAATCAACTGTCCAATGCCTAAAGAGAGCAGGACCCCTAAGATACCGCCCAAAATACACACCAAAACAGCTTCGATCAGGAACTGTTGCAGAATGTCACTTTGCCGAGCACCTACAGCCATACGCACACCGATTTCTTGGGTACGCTCGGTCACCGACACCAACATGATGTTCATTACCCCAATACCACCGACAACCAATGAAATCACCGCAATGGCTGAAACCAGTAAAGTCATAGTTTGTGTGGTCTGTTCAATGGTTTGACGAATACTGTCAGAGTTTTGAGAAAAGACATCTTGTGCGCCATGACGTTGTTCCAACAAACTTAAAATGGCATTTTCAGCAACCGCAGTTGGATATTCATCTTTAATACGCACGATGATGCTACGAACATTGGATTGTCCTAACATTCGGCTCATGACGGTTGAATAAGGCAGATAAACATTGAGACTGTCTGAGTTGCCCATAAAGCCTTGCTGTGCATCAATCACACCAATGATTCGGCTTGGAACACTCCCCAATAACAGCACTTGCCCTACAGGGTTAGTGCCATCTGCAAAGAAAGTCTTTTCAGTATTGGCATCAATCACCACATCCTGCGCTCGCCCAGTGATACTGTTCTTATCAAAAGCTTGCCCAGATTTAAAGGTCATACCACGTACATAGAAGAAATCAGCACTGACACCATTGACGGTTGCAGAAGCTTCGGTGTCTTTAAAACGCGCTGTTACGCTACTATTGACTGTTGGACTGACTGCTTCGACATAAGGTTGCTCTGAGAGTGCTTCAGCATCTGCTGGAACCAAGGTTTTAAACTGTGCTGTTTTCGAGTTATCACCAAAGCCACGTCCCTGAAAGACGGTAATGGTATTGGTGCCTAAACTGCTGATGTTATCAAGAATCTGCTTTTGTGAGCCATTGCCCAAAGCCACCACCGAGACCACAGATGCAATCCCGATAATAATACCCAGCATGGTTAAAAAGGTACGCATACGGTGGGCATTCATTGCCAGCAATGCCATACGAAAGGCTTCTGCAAAACGATCTAATGCAGAGCGCCATTTGGATGATTTTTTACGATTTGACTTAGGTTCTTGGTCGACAACAACATCAATCTCATCATCATGTTCGGGAACATTTGGCTTATCCGCGATGATGTTACCATCACTGATTTCAATGATACGTGTCGCATTTTTTGCCACATTCATATCATGGGTAACCAGAATAATGGTATGCCCTTTAGCATTGAGCTCACGCAAAATACGCATAACCTCAACACCACTGTGCTTATCTAGTGCGCCAGTTGGTTCATCCGCAAGGATGACATCACCACCATTCATCAAAGCACGTGCAATTGAAACACGCTGTTGTTGTCCACCCGAAAGCTGATTTGGACGGTTTTCAGTTTTTTCACCGAGTCCTAAGTCAGTCAAGATTTCATGTGAACGCTTTTGACGCACACTCGGATCCATACCAGCATAAATCGCTGGAACTTCAACGTTTCCTGCGGCATTTAAATCACCCAGTAAGTGATAGCGCTGGAAAATAAAGCCAAAATATTCACGACGTAATTGCGCGAGCTCATCGGGTTCAAGTTGACCTGTTTCACGTCCATTGACTTGATAACTACCTGATGTAGGTTGATCAAGGCAGCCCAAGATATTCATCAATGTCGATTTACCCGAACCAGATTGCCCTACAATAGCAACCAGTTCACCGGGGTAAATTTTAAGGTTAATACTCTTTAAAATCTGAATAGTGGATTCACCCGCAGGGAACTCACGAATCAGATTACTGACCTCAAGTAGAGGTTTGATCTGATGATTGTTCTGATCCATGCTTAGAGTCTCATTGGGCCACTGTTTTTATTGCTTCGTTTTGCAGAGTCATTGGATGTATCTGAACCATCTGCTAGTACAACTTGATCACCTTCATTGAGGCCACGAAGTACTTGGGCGGTTACACGGTTATTTAAACCAATTAAAACTTGTTTACGTTGAGCACTACCATCCGCCTGTAAAACGCGAACAATCGAAACCGAAGCTTTACCTTGATCAATCAAAGTCTTTTCATCTGCTGTGAGTTCAAGACGTTCTGGGCGATCAGCAGCATTTTGTCCATTTTTATTTGCTTGACCTTGAGGTGCAGATGCTGAACGAGTTGAATTTGCACCAGATGCGCCATTTGCGGATTTATTGGCACGTTGTGGGCGGTTTGAAGACTGTAATGCCGCAGCAGGAACAGTCAGTGCATTTTTGGCTTCAGCCAGAATGATATACACCTGTGCGGTCATATCAATTCGGAGTTTACCGTCATCGTTTGGTACATCGAATAGGGCATTATAATAAATCGCTGTACTTGTTGATGATGAAGATGAGTTGCTTGATGTTTCAGTATTAATTGATTCTGGTGCTGGCTCTACTTGACGCAGTGTTGCATAGCGTTTTTTCTCACTATCACCCAGTGTAGTGAAATAAACTTTTTGACCTTCTTGAACTTTCATGACATCTGCTTCAGACACTTGTGCCTTGATGGTCATGGTGTCCAATTTTGCAAGTTTCACAATAGTCGGTGCACTTTGGTTGGCGTTTACCGTTTGACCTTCTTCGGTCACAATGGCTACCACGGTGCCGTCCATAGGTGCAACAATACGTGTATAACCTAAGTTTTCTTGTGATGTTGCAAGTGTAAGTTTGGATTGCTCAATTTGTGCATCCATCGAAGCAATATCAGCTTGTGCAGTTTTAAATGCGGCTAAGGCACTGTCATAATCTGCTTTAGAGGTTGCATCTTGTGCAAACATATTTTTTTGGCGGTTATATTCTGCCTCAGCTTTGGCTAAAGTCGCCTGTTTGGTTGTCAACTGAGCCTGTTGATTTTTAATACTTGCTTCAGCTGTTTTTAAATCGTTGCTTTGACGCACTGAATCAATTTGTGCAATCAGTTGACCTTGTTTAACTTGGTCACCCAGCTTGACGTACATTTTTTTAACTTGACCCGAAACCTGCGCACCAACGCTCACCATCTTGGTTGCTTCTAAATCACCTGTTGCAAGAACTGCATCTTCAATATCACCACGTGTGACTTCTGAGGTTATATACTGAGGTTGTGTATTTTTAGGCTTTAATACATACCATGCGATTGCGGCAATGATGGCAAGACAAACCGCTATAAGAATGGCTTTGGCTGGTTTTATTTTTGGCATAGCGATAATTGGGCTGAGAGAAAAATTGATCAAATTATAATGATTAAATAAGGATAAAGCGTGAATTTTTCAAAATAAATGGAAATGAGAATTATTCTGTATAATATCTATCTAAGCATTGATAAATAAAGTTTTTCCACATAATTCAGCAATACATTGTTGAATGATATGTTCTGGGCTTTCTTTGCTGAGTCCTTTGATTGCTGCATCTACACGCAATAACAGTTGTGGCCAAGTTAAAAATGAATGTGGATTTAAACGTCTAAGTGCTTGTTGATACAATGAAATCTTGGTTTTCCAAATGCCGAGCTGTAAGGCATTTTGTGGTTGTTCATACAACTGCATCAAAAGACGCATTTCTTTACTAATTGTCCATAAAATTAAACTGTTGGGTTCGCCTGACTCCACAAGATATTGGAAAATTTTAATCGAAAGTGCCAAGTTTCCAGCAATCAATGAATCACTTAAATCAAAGGTGCTATAACGTGATTGATCCTGTAAACATTCTTGTAAGTGTTCAATTGAAATCTGTTTTTGATCTGGGAAGGTATCGGCAACACGCATCAGGCTGTTTTTGGCAGCCAAAAGATTATGTTCATGATGTTGTTCAAGCCAGATCCAGGCATCTTGATTTAACTGGACACCGAGCTGATCTGCTTCGATTGACAATATTCGTTGACGGTCTTGCGGGTAATTTGCGGTTAAAGCAATCACCACACCATTGGCTTCAACTGTTTGAAAGAAACTTGACTTTAGACTACTTGAGTCTTGTTTGGGCATAATGATCACAAGCAAGTTGTGTTCATTATGTTGAATATAGTGTTTGAGTTGTTTGAGTCCATTGGCATCGGGTTTGATATTGCCATGGACTTCAAGTGCAAGATTTTGAGAAAATAAAGATAAGCTATTCAACGCATTAAAGACATTTTTCCAGTCGGAAACGCTATTGAGATCATAGCGTTGTCTTTCTACTTCATGTTTTGCCCAGCTTTTTCTTAAAGCATCGAGTAGGTTTTGTTCTAGAAGTGGTTCTTGACCATGTAAAATCCAAACACCTCGTGCTTCATCAACACGTTTAAGGGCTTGTAAATAGTCAAGTTTCATAGAATTATTGCGCTACAGGTTGGGTCGAAAGAGTACGTGCTTTAGGTAAGCGATTGGCTGCAATTTGACGCGACATTTGTTGTGCAATGTCATCAATCAAAATTTGGCTCAGATATTTATATTGTTGATCATCTGTGTTGACCGTTGCAACATCGTATTGATAACTACGAGATGCATTTAAGGTTCGAGGTTCAGTAATCGGATTCCCTTGTTTATCTTCAATCTGGAAAGTAACACTTAGACGGAGTAGTGTTTCCACTAATTTACCATTTAACTCATGACGAACAGGCTTGTAGTCTAATACTCGTAATACATAAGCGTCACTTGAATTACTCAGTTGGACACCTGTTGCAGTTAAATAAACACTGAGTTTCTTTTCAAGATCTTCAGTATTCGCTGGTAACACCAGTTGTAATTTAGTGTAAACCAAAGGCGTTGCTTGGGCATTGGTGCCCTTTAAATGAAAGCCACAACCTACTAAGCCCGCACTCAGACCCAAAGTTAATACAACTGCAGCAACACGTTGAACTAAATGCATGCTTTGTCCTCATGAAATTCCATTGGATATGGAATATTTAATCTTTATAAATTCACGCCATTTTAGAATCAAAGCCCGTTGAATGACAACGGGCTTTGTTTGGGTTTTGTTTATTCTACTAAAGTCCCTTCTCCCTTAGGGAGAAGGTTAGGATGAGGGGAATGACCTCTCCCTAACCCTCTCCTAGAAGGAGAGGGGATTTAAGCAGGAAATTAAACCACCAAATTCACAAGCTTATTTGGAACCACAATTTCTTTCTTGGTTGGACCTGTTAAGAATTGCTGAACCTCAGGTAACGCTTTAGCCAGTGCCAATAATTCATCTTTCGATGCATCAACAGAGACTTCTAACTTGCCACGAAGCTTACCATTGACTTGAACTACGATGGTTTGTGTATTACGTGTTAATGCAGACTCATCAACCGTAGGGAACAGTACCGAAGTTAAATCGATATCAAACTCAGTCAATAAGGTCTGACTTAAGTGTGGTGCAAATGGTGCAAGTAAAGTCAGTAAAGTGGTAATTGCTTCACGTGCTACAGCAACATCGTTGTCATCTTTTGCTTCAAACTTATTGCTGGCATTGAGCAATTCCATCAAAGCTGCAATCGCGGTATTGAATGCATGACGACGTTCGATGTCATCACCCACTTTTTGAATCGTTTCATGGGTCTTACGACGCAGGTCTTGTGCTTCAGTGGAAAGTTTCGAAGCATCAATTGCTGTTGCATGGTTGCCTTTTTCAAGGAAGCCTGCAACTAAACGCCATACACGTTTTAAGAAACGGTTTGAGCCTTCGACACCAGCATCAGACCATTCTAATGATTGATCTGGTGGTGCAGCAAACATCATAAATACACGTGCAGTATCCGCGCCGTACTGGTCAATAATCGCTTGTGGGTCGATACCGTTATTTTTCGATTTCGACATTTTCTCTTGACCACCAACCACAACGTCTTGACCGTCACCTGAATATTTAGCAGAAAGTACACGACCTTTCTCGTCTTTTTCTAACTCAATATCCGCAGGATTAAACCAAGTTTTTTTACCACTTTCCGCTTCACGATAGAAGGTATCCGCTAAAACCATACCTTGAGTCAATAAGTTGGTAAATGGTTCATTGCCTTGTACCACACCCTCATCACGCATAAGTTTATGGAAGAAGCGTGCATAGAGTAAATGTAGGATTGCATGCTCTACACCACCAATATATTGGTTTACAGGCAACCAAGATTTTGCAGCTTCAGGTTTAACTAAACCACCCGTGAAATCAGGAGAAGCATAACGTGCATAATACCAAGATGATTCTACAAAGGTATCCAAAGTATCGGTTTCACGACGTGCATCACCACCACAGCTTGGACATTTTGTTTGATAGAATTCAGGCATTTTATTTAAAGGATTACCTGAACCATCTGGAACCACATCTGTTGGAAGAACAACAGGCAGTTGATCTTCTGGAACAGTGACTTGACCACACTTGTCACAGTTGATCATCGGAATTGGACAACCCCAGTAACGTTGACGAGAAACCCCCCAGTCACGTAAACGGAATTGAACTTTAGCGCTGGCAAGACCTTGTGGTTCTAATTTGCTTAGGAATGCATCAAAAGCAGCTTGGAAGTCTAAACCGTCAAATTCAGACGAATTGACCAATTTACCTTCTTTAGAACCGTACCATTCCTGCCATTCAGACGCAGAATATTCGGCATCATCTGAGCCTTTGGCATCAATGACTTGTTTGATTGGTAAGTTGAATTTATTGGCAAACTCAAAATCACGTTCATCATGTGCTGGAACGGCCATCACCGCGCCTGAACCATATGACATCAATACATAGTTTGCGATCCAAACAGGAATATCTTGACCCGTAACAGGGTGTTTAACTGATAAACCTGTTGCCATGCCTTTTTTCTCAGCAGTCGCAAGATCCGCTTCTGCAACAGAACCCATACGGCATTCTTCAATAAAGGCAGCAAGTTCTGGCTTGCCTGCTTCTGATTGGATCGCAGCAGCTTTGAGTGCTAGAGGGTGTTCAGCTGCAACCGCAACATAAGTTACCCCCATCAAGGTATCGGCACGTGTGGTATAAACCGTTAAACCATCTGCATAAACTTCAGGATTTGCCGACGGGAAGGTAATGTCCATACCTGTTGAACGACCAATCCAATTGCGTTGCATGGTTAAAACTTGTTGTGGCCAACCGTCTTTTAAGGTATCTAAATCGTCTAATAATTCTTGTGCATAATCGGTAATACGAAAGTAATACATTGGAATATCACGTTTTTCTACCAATGCACCTGAACGCCAACCACGTCCATTTTCAACTTGTTCATTTGCAAGAACAGTTTGGTCTACAGGATCCCAGTTCACTGTAGACAGCTTGCGATAGATCAAGCCTTTTTTATAGAGCTGTACAAATAACCATTGTTCCCAGTGGTAATACTCTGGTGTACAGGTGGCAAATTCGCGATCCCAGTCAACAGATAGACCAAGTTTCTTCAATTGATCGCGCATATATGCAATGTTTTCAAAGGTCCACTTTGCTGGCGCAACTTGATGGGCAATCGCTGCATTTTCAGCAGGTAAGCCGAAAGCATCCCAACCCATCGGTTGTAGCACAGTTTCACCTTTGAGACGGTGAAAACGGCTGATTACATCACCAATAGTATAATTACGCACATGACCCATATGCAGTTTGCCGCTTGGGTAAGGGAACATCGAGAGGATATAACGACGTGGACCTTCTACAGTGTCGGCAACTTTAAACGATTTGCGATCTTCCCAGTCTTTTTGGACTTGAGGCTCAATCGCATTTGCTTGATATTCAGGGTCAATATGAGTAGTCATAAATGTATTTGAGAATAATGGTTAAAAAACTGTGCACACAGCATAGCGCAAAATCCATCAAAAAGTGAATTTTGCGCGCTTTTAAATCTGAAAACTTGTGATTTTACTTTTAATTTAATTATTGACTGGGGCAACACTAATAGGTGTATTTTGCCCATTTTGTGGAACAACATTCGGCTGTTGTGTATTCGGTGGGTTAACCACTGGTGCTGGGGTTACCGGTTGAGTACCTTGTGGTTGCCCATTTTGAGGCTGATTTTGTGGTGTATGCGGCTGAGCTGTTGGCGTTGGGTTGTTTGGTATCGAATCTCCATGATAGCCATAAGTATTCACCTTGCTTTGGCTACGTGCATTCTTCGGCGGCGGTGTGGTGGTGTAATGGGTAGAGCCTTTGCTGTCTACCCATTTATAATACTGTTTTGCATGACTGGCGCTGACCCCAACCATAGAGAATAAGGCAAAAATTGTCGATACAAAAACCGTGTGTGCAAAGCGTTGACGTTGTTTCATTTTATAAAACCTTTGAGTCATTTTTTATTCAGATGAAAACGAAAAATCATTCTGCTATCTAATATACATTGGATTGTTTTCGCTTGATCTGGGTATTTTAGAAATCGTATTTATTTTATACGGAAAAATAAAATTTTAAATAATTCTTTTGCAATTTTATTGGCTTATAAGTCTTTGAAAATTTTATTTATAAGACAACCAAAAAAAAGGAATAGTTTTAAAAATAAACGCTTGGTAAATAAACAATAAAAAGCCTGATAGAAACCTTGACTTTGTTCGCTAAAACTACAAAAATGCTTGCTTTAGTTTCAGATGTTTTTTTCGATCACCCTTCGAGTAAAAATATCAAAGCAAGCAATAACATTTTCTCTAAGCCGAGAAAATGACTCTACCGAAGCATGTTTATCCCAACATATTTCAGTGATTCATACAGCTCAAACAGCTGCGTGACGATTTATTTTTTTATTGCTGCAAAAACTAGTAAATATGTGTGCTATAACAGAGCGCACAATCAATGAATGAAACACGGCCTGTGTCTCCCATAGCGCTGTGGAATAAAGATTAGGGTGAATACGTTGGAACTTTTATCTGGTGGTGAAATGCTCGTTCGTGCATTGGCGGACGAAGGCGTTGAACATGTTTTTGGATATCCAGGCGGCGCAGTATTACATATTTATGATGCGCTATTTAAACAAGATAAAATCAATCATTACCTCGTACGTCATGAACAAGCTGCTGGTCATATGGCAGATGCTTACTCACGTGTGACGGGAAAAACAGGTGTAGTGCTGGTCACTTCTGGACCTGGCGCAACCAACACTGTAACACCAATCGCTACAGCCTATATGGACTCAATCCCAATGGTGATTTTGTCTGGACAGGTTGCCAGCCATCTTATTGGTGAAGATGCATTCCAAGAAACAGATATGGTCGGTATTTCTCGCCCGATCGTAAAACATAGTTTCCAAGTGCGTCATGCAAGTGAAATTCCTGCCGTTATTAAAAAAGCATTTTATATTGCTGCTTCAGGTCGTCCGGGTCCTGTTGTGGTCGATATTCCGAAGGATGTCACTAATCCTGTCGACAAATTTGCTTATGAATATCCTGAAAAAGTGAAGATGCGCTCTTATCAGCCACCTCACCGCGGTCATTCAGGTCAAATTCGTAAAGCCATTGATGAGCTTATTAATGCCAAACGCCCTGTCATTTATACGGGTGGTGGTGTTGTTCAAGGCAATGCTTCTGCATTACTGACTGAATTGGCGCATTTATTGAATTACCCAGTGACCAATACGCTGATGGGGTTGGGTGCGTTCCCAGGCGATGATGAGCAATTCTTGGGTATGTTGGGTATGCATGGTACATACGAAGCCAATATGAGTATGCATAATGCGGATGTTATCTTGGCGATCGGTGCGCGTTTTGATGACCGTGTAACCAATAATCCAGCGAAGTTCTGTACCAATGCGAAAGTGATTCATATTGATATCGACCCAGCGACGATTTCAAAAACCATTATGGCGCATATCCCAATCGTGGGTGCGGTAGAGCCAGTACTTCAAGAGATGTTGGTTCAATTGAAACAAATGAATGTTTCTAAACCAAACCCTGAAGAAATCTCGGCATGGTGGTCACAAATCAACGAATGGCGCAAAGTACATGGTTTGCGTTATGCGCCAGGTGAAAATGGTGTGATGAAACCACAACAAGTGGTTGAAGTATTAGACAAAGTAACCAATGGCGAAGCGATCATTACTTCTGACGTTGGTCAGCATCAAATGTTTGGTGCGATGTATTACAAATACAAACGTCCACGTCAATGGATCAACTCAGGTGGCTTAGGCACAATGGGTGTAGGTTTACCTTATGCCATGGCTGCGAAACTTGCATTCCCAGATCAACAAGTAGTGTGTATCACCGGTGAAGCATCGATTCAGATGTGTATCCAAGAGCTTTCTACATGTAAGCAATATGGCTTAAATGTGAAAATTCTCTGCTTGAACAACCGTGCTTTGGGTATGGTAAAACAATGGCAAGATATGAACTATGAAGGACGCCATTCAAGCTCTTATGTTGAGTCATTACCAGATTTTCCAAAATTGATGGAAGCTTACGGTCATGTAGGTATCCAGATTGACCATGCGGATGAGCTTGAATCTAAGCTTAAAGAAGCAATGGCGATTAATGATAAATGTGTATTCATTAACGTGATGGTTGATCGTACCGAGCATGTATATCCAATGCTTATCGCAGGTCAATCTATGCAAGATATGTGGTTGTCTAAAGGGGAGCGTACTGAATGAGACATATTATTTCTGTACTCGTTGAAAACGAAGCTGGTGCGCTTTCTCGTTTAGTGGGGTTGTTCTCTCAACGTGGCTATAACATTGAAACTTTAAATGTCGCACCAACTGAAGATCCAACCATGTCACGTTTGACATTAACCACCTATGGTGATGACCATAAAATTGAGCAAATCACCAAACAGCTGAATAAATTGGTTGAAGTGGTTAAAGTGGTTGATTTGTCAGAAGGCGCGCACATTGAGCGTGAACTGATGCTGATTAAAGTCAAAGCATTGGGTTCTGCACGTGCTGAAATTAAGCGCACAGCGGATATCTTTCGTGCTCAAGTGGTTGATGTTACTCCAACGACTTATACCATTCAGATTGCGGGTACAACTGAAAAAATTGATGGCTTTATTGATGCACTTGCAGAAAACACAATTTTAGAAGTTGTTCGTTCTGGTGTATCTGGTATTGCTCGTGGTGAAAAGGTTCTTTCACTCTAGTTGCACCTCAACCAGTAATTAATTATTTGATTTTTTATTCCCTCATGTATAACCTCTCCTCGCAATAGGAGAGGGACTTAGACTAGAAGATTCAAAACAATAATCTTCAGGATAGGAAGAGGAAACACAGCATTTTAGCGGAGACAGCAATGCAAATTTTTTATGATAAAGACTGCGACTTATCTATCATCCAAGGTAAAAAAGTAGCGATCATTGGTTATGGTTCACAAGGTCATGCTCACGCGCAAAACCTTCAAGACTCAGGTGTAGACGTTACTGTTGGTTTACGTGCTGGTTCTACTTCTTGGAAAAAAGCTGAAAATGCAGGCCTTAAAGTTGCTGAAGTTCCAGCTGCTGTTGCTCAAGCTGATTTAGTGATGATCTTGACACCAGATGAGTTTCAATCACAGCTTTATCGAGACGTGATTGAGCCAAACATCAAAGAAGGTGCGACTTTAGCATTTGCACATGGTTTCGCTGTACTTTATAACCAAGTTGTTCCACGTAAAGATTTAGACGTGATCATGGTTGCACCAAAAGCACCAGGTCATACTGTACGTTCAGAATTCCAACGTGGTTCAGGTGTACCTGATCTTATCGCGATTCATCAAGATGCTTCTGGTAATGCACGTAACGTTGCACTTTCTTATGCTTCAGGTGTAGGTGGTGGTCGTACAGGTATCATCGAAACTTCATTCCGTGAAGAAACTGAAACTGACTTATTTGGTGAGCAAGCAGTACTTTGTGGTGGTGCTGTTGAATTGGTTAAAATGGGTTATGAAACGCTTGTTGAAGCGGGTTATGCACCTGAAATGGCTTATTTTGAATGCTTGCACGAACTTAAATTAATCGTTGATTTAATGTTTGAAGGCGGTATTGCGGACATGAACTATTCAGTATCTAACAATGCTGAATATGGTGAATATGTGACTGGCGTTGAAGTGATCAACGAGCAATCACGTGAAGCGATGCGTAATGCACTTAAACGTATCCAATCAGGTGAATATGCGAAGATGTTCATCCAAGAGGGTGCATTGAACTATCCATCTATGACAGCTCGTCGCCGTCAAAACGCAGCTCACGGTATTGAAGTGACTGGCGGTAAATTGCGCGCGATGATGCCTTGGATTCAAGCCAACAAAATCGTAGATAAAGAAAAGAACTAATTTTTAGTTTTTATCAAAGCCCACTCTTTTGAGTGGGTTTTTTTATGCTATATTTTAGCTAAAGTTAATAATAAAGCAGAAAACAACATGACATTAAAAACATATTTCGCTATCGCCAGTCTGCTTGGCTGTTGTGCTATATATCCAGTATATGCACAGAACACGAGCGTTGATAATCCTATGCAAAAGTCTAGGCAGAATCATAATCAGCTTCAAAATACGCAAAATAAATTACTCGATGAAAAGATTGCGTACAATGCTTTAGAAAAAGCCAAGCAGTCTTTAAATGTGGGTCATCCACAACAGGCCATCGCGGCATTACAGACTGCAATTCAGTATTTTGAAAAATACCAAAACAGTAGTCAAGACACACTCTATGCAGCCAATGGCACTGCTGAAACCTTGCTATACCTGACACTTGATATGGGAAAGCAAAAAAATATTCGAGTTTTTTCAGGTTGTTGGGCGGACTTATACTTTCAAGCCGCTTATGCCTTTATTGAAATGAATGATCTAAAGAATGCTCAAGTGAAGTTAAAAAGTGCTTTAACGCTATCACCTTTTAATAGTGAGTATTTAAAAGAGGCAGGGTTTATTCAGCAAGCACAAAAACAGTGGCAAGCGTCATTGGAAAGTTTTAAAACTGCTGAACAGTATCTGTATTTGCTTGAGCCTGAAGAAAAAAGATTGGCGATTCAACAGAGTGTAAGACGTAGTTTAGGGGTGAGTTTGATTGAATTAAATCAACTGGATGAAGCTACTCAATATTTTAATAAAGTCTTAAAGGTTGATCCCTCGGATGCAAAAGCGCGTAATGAATTAAACTACATTGAGCAGTTAAAGAAAAAAGGTCATGTTGCCAAGCAGCCAATTGGTCGCGTCTAAATCGCGTTTTTTAAAATCATCTTTTAGGGTAGCAATTTTTAACTAATAAAAATTTATTTTGTGATAAATTACACATTATTGATTATGGTTAAACGTGGTATTCAAGCATGAAATCTAAACTTCTCATCGCAATGACGACTTTGTCTATTTCATGCTTTAGTTTTGCTGAAACGCAGCCCACTTCGACCAATACCGCACTAAAGCCTTTTAGTGGCGTACGCGTATCGATGCAACGTATGCTTAAGTCGAGCGAAGGTCGATACTTTATGAACCTTTATGCGGGGATTGCCCATCCGCACGGTGTGCTGACGGATTTAATGGATGGTACAACAACAGATTTTAAAGGGACACAAAAAGCTGATCAGTTGGATTTAAAGTCGATCACTGCTCAATCAGACCCTTCTGTAAATGGTAGTGATCAATTAACTGGCCTATTAAATGCAAATACAGGCGTGTTTAAAGCATCATTGTTAAAGAAACCAAATGCAGCTTGGCAGTCGATACAGTTTGAGCCTGCTTTTAAAGTCAGCAATAAACCCGTTTTTATCTTTAAATTTTATGGTCAAGATGATGCCAATAGCCCTTATGGAAAAACCTTAAAACGTGTTGATGTGTTAAATAAAACCAACAATACAGTGGTACAGAGCTTGACAGGTTTTACTGGTTATCCAAACAGCATTGGCTATATGGATATCAATTTTGATGGTTATTATGATGTCATTGTGTCGGACTTGTCGCAAGGTCGTACAGTCGATGATAAGCGCTATATTTACTGGATGTACAATCCAAAAACACAACAATTTCAACGTTCTCCGCAACTTGAAAAAATTGTTGGTTTTCCAAGTTTATATGGTGAAAAACAACAAATTGATTTTGGTAATGGACAGCTTTATCAAGTTCAGAATGGTTTGTTAAATCGTATTTCTGATGAAAATTGAAATGGTCAAAAAACTGTCATTAAATAATCATTAAAATGTCAAAAACTTAGCCTAATCTATTCAAAAATGAAGAGATTAGGTATCGTATGAATAAACCGTACGCGAACACCTTGCAATTTAAACAACAAGATTTTCCCGATAACTTTAAATTTTATTTTAATCCAAACAAGAAAAAAATCGATACGAATAAAGACCATCTTATTCGTGACTTATTTCGACCTCGACTGAAAATTGCAATCGTGACTGAAACATGGCCACCAGAAATCAATGGTGTTGCTTTGTCTTTGATGCAACTGTGTAAAGGCTTGCAAAATCAAGGTCATAAAATATTACTGATTCGCCCTGCACAGAAGACCCAATGTCAAGACTTTAGCCCGAATAAAGAGTGCTTGGTGACTGGGCAATCAATTCCGAAATATCCAGACATGAAGTTTGGCTGGCCCCAATTTCTAAAAGTCTCTCAAGCGATTACGGCATTTTCACCTGATGTGGTACATATCGTGACTGAAGGGCCTTTAGGCTTTACTGCGCTGCATGCGGCAAAGACACGACGAATTCCGGTATCAAGTGGTTTTCATTCACAATTCCAAGAATTTAGCCGTTTCTTTGATTTAGCATTCTTGGTCAAACCAATTCAAAGTTATTTGCGATGGTTCCATAACGCAACGCAACTGACCTGTGTGCCAAGCAGTGATACAGAGCAGGCATTACGTGAGTTTGGTGTGACCTGTCCATTGGTTGTGGTCGGGCGAGGAATTGATACAGAACGCTTTTCATCACAACGCTACTCCGAACCGTTGAGACAACAGTGGGGTGCAGATGAAGACACCACAGTCTTGATCTATGTTGGGCGTTTGTCTTCTGAAAAAGAAGTCAATGTGGTGATTGATGCCTATTCTGAACTGCGACAACAAGCACAACGAAAAGTAAAGTTAGTGCTGGTAGGGCATGGCCCAGATCGCGGTCGTTTAGAAAAAATGCCGGGTGCTGAACATGTGATTTTTATGGGCAGTCTAACTGGCACACAACTTGCTGAAGCCTATGCGAGTGCAAATGTTTTTGTTTTTGCAAGTCAGGTAGAAACCTTTGGGAATGTCGTTATCGAAGCGATGGCGAGTGGTTTACCGATTATTGCTTATGACTATGCCTGCGCTCAACTTCATGGCAGACATGCTCAGAATGGCTGGTTATGTCCAATTGGAGACATCAAGCAATTCACTCAACATGTATTAGATCTTCCAGATAACAGCACACTCAAACGTTTCGGGCAACAAGCGATGCATGATGTGCAAAGCATTGGATGGCAACATCCCGTACAACAATTCGAAGAAGCACTATACCAGGTAACGCAGTATGCAAAACGACTGACCTAGTTCATCTCAAATAATGAGAGGAGAGTGGAAAATGAATTTTAAAAATACCAAAATAAAAATGCTCGATCTCGACCTTAGAGGTTGTTTATATCTTAATAATTTATCGCATACCCAAAGTATTGCGACGTTCTTTAAAACTGTGAGCCGTTTGGGAGATGGTCCTTTCTGGTGCGCAATGTTGGTTCTGATTTGGCTACAAAAGAGCTGGATCTATGGTCTGCAACTTCTCTATGTCGTTGTTATGGGGCTTTTAGGAACAGGAATTTATAAGTTCTTAAAACACAAAACAGTGAGACCACGACCTTATCAAGTTCATCAAGTCATTATTCTGGGTGAACGACCATTGGATCATTTTAGCTTTCCGTCAGGTCATACGTTACATGCGGTCATGGTCACTATTGTCTTTGGCTATATTCAACCAGTTATGTTGTTCATTATGATGCCTTTTACCATTCTTGTGGCGTTATCTCGGATGGTTTTGGGTCTGCATTATCCAAGCGATGTCATTGTTGGCGCACTGATTGGTGCAAGTGTCGCGAGTTTGATTGTGTTAAGCGCACCATATTTAGGAGTGATGTTATGATGGTTTACTTACTGCTGGTCTGTAATTTTATTTTTAAAGAATCTGATGATTTTGATCATCAAGGTTTTAACTTTGAATAATTGGCTCAATTCAATCCGTCTTGTAAATTAAACGCTTGAATCCGTGGTGAATCTTGTAAATGTCTAGAATGATTTATTTCTGAATGAATTGAGATTTGATACAGTAGCAGAATTAAATTGAGCAAAGGAAGACCTGATATGGGCTTACGTTGGACAGATACAATTGATATCGCAATTGAACTCAGTGAAGCGCATCCAGATGTGGATCCACAATGGGTGCGTTTTACCGATATGCATGCATGGATTTGTGCATTGCCAGAATTTAGTGATGATCCAACCAAATCGACTGAAGGTCTGCTAGAAGCCATTCAAATGGCATGGATTGATGAAGCGAATTAATGGCTTGAGATGTTGCTGAATGATGCTAAACGTCACAGCACATCGAAAAATCCAAATTTTTTACAGATTAAAAGCAGAAAATTGTTCATTATTCGGTATAATGCGCCCAAATTTTCGTGTCAATTTGACTAAAGGAGCCACTCATGGCTATTGAACGTACTTTATCTATCGTAAAACCAGATGCAGTTGCTAAAAACCACATTGGTGACATCTTTGCTCGTTTCGAAAAAGCTGGTCTTAAAATCGTTGCGACTAAAATGAAACACCTTTCTAAAGCAGAAGCTGAAGGTTTCTATGCTGAGCATAAAGAACGTGGTTTCTTTGGTGACCTTGTTGCATTCATGACTTCTGGTCCAGTTGTAGTATCTGTTCTTGAAGGTGAAAACGCAGTTCTTGCTCACCGTGAAATTCTTGGTGCTACAAACCCTAAAGAAGCTGCTCCTGGTACAATCCGTGCAGATTTCGCTGTAAGCATCGATGAAAATGCTGCGCATGGTTCTGACTCAGTTGCATCTGCTGACCGTGAAGTAAATTACTTCTTCGCTCAAACTGAAGTTTGCCCACGTACTCGTTAATTCGACGTATCTAGGGTCTCTTTTTCTACACGAATAAATCTCCGATTTATGAATTGATAACAGACCCGAAACCAGATAGGTGATATACTACTTGTCTGGTTTTTTTATTTTTGTTGCTTTATTTGGCTAAATATTGGTCAATATGTTTTATTACTACGGCATGATTTAGGTAATCCCCATGAATTCTGAAGTTGTCGCTTCATCGTTAAATCTAGATGAACAGCAGCCTGCATCATCAAAATCTGTACAGGCTGATCGTATTCAGACTGCAAATGTGCAGAAAGTGAATTTACTTGGCATGTCACGTCCGCAATTGGAAAAATTCTTCGAAGAAATCGGCGAGAAAAAATTCCGTGCTGGGCAGGTAATGAAATGGATGCATCAATTTTTTATCACTGATTTTGCTGAAATGACCAATATTTCAGGAAAGTTGCGTGAAAAACTAGAAAGAATTTGTGAAATCAAAGCGCCAGAAGTGGTGCATCGCAACTATTCGAAAGATGGAACTCGTAAGTGGGTATTCCGTGTTGGTGATGGTGCGGGCTCTTTGGTTGAAACGGTATTGATTCCAGCAGAAGATAAAACAGGCTCACGTAAAACACTGTGTATTTCATCACAAGTGGGTTGTGCTTTAGATTGCTCATTCTGTTCAACAGGAAAGCAAGGTTTTCAGCGTGATTTAACCCCTGACGAGATCATTGGACAGTTATGGGTGGCCAACTATTCTTATATGGAAGAAGTACCTGTTGCTGAACGTGAGCGCTCGGTGACTAATGTGGTGATGATGGGAATGGGTGAGCCATTACTCAACTATGATGCTGTATTAAGCTCAATGAATATCATGTTAGATGATTTTGCTTATGGCATGTCTAAACGTCGCGTTACATTATCAACTTCAGGTGTTGTACCGAAAATTGACCAATTGGCACAAGATATAGATGTGGCTTTGGCGATTTCTTTACATGCGCCAAATGATGAGTTACGTAATGAATTGGTGCCGATTAATAAAAAATATCCATTAGCACAATTGATTGCTGCATGTCAGCGTTATATTGCCAAAGATGGTAATGAAAGTTCTCGTAAACATGTCACTATTGAATATGTGATGTTGGAAGGGGTGAATGATCATCCTGAACATGCACAACAAATGATTAAGTTACTGAAAAACTTACCAAGTAAAATTAATTTAATTCCATTTAATCCATTTCCGCATGCGCCGTATGGCCGTTCAAGTCGAAATCGTATTATTTCTTTCCAAAAAACTTTGTCTGATGCAGGTTTTGTGTGTACGATTCGTCAGACACGTGGTGATGATATTGATGCTGCGTGTGGGCAGTTGGTCGGGCAAGTGGCAGATCGTACCCGTCGTGCAGAGCAGTGGAAAAAGAAAGTTGCTGAACGTGGTGAGATTATTCGTTCATAAGCTTAAAGATTTGTAGACATACATTTATATCAACAAATAATCAGGGGCTGACTTTGAGAAAATCGATGTATCAAAAAGCAGTTGTAATATTGGCAATTGGTTTATCTGCATTGGTCGTACAGGGTTGTCAAACGACAAATTCAGACACAATAATAAAAAAAGATCCTGAAAAAGCCGTTAAAGTACGTACTCAGCTTGCTGCTGAATATATTCGTACAGGTGATTTAGATGCTGCAAAACGGGCACTAGACCAAGCTTTAGAAACTGATTCACGTGATTCTGCGGCAAATATGATGATGGGTGTCTTACTGCAACAAGAAGGCAGTAAGATCAGTATGGAAAAAGCAGACGGCTATTTTAAGCGAGCAATTTCCAGTGACTCAAAAAATGCACAAGCTCGTAATAATTATGGAACATATTTATTTGTTACTGAGCGCTATAATGACGCGATTGAACAGTTGAGTATAGCTGGTGCTGCGCTTGGCTATGATCAGCGTTACAAGGCTTTAGAAAATTTAGGTCGGGTTTACTTAAAAGTGGGTGATGTGGCAAATGCTGAAAAAGCATTCAAACAAGCTTTACAAGTCAATCGCGATTCGATTATTTCTCTGGTAGAGTTATCAGAAATTTTCTATTTGCAACAAAAAAGTGCGCAAGCAAGTCAACTCTATGAGCAATATGTTCGTTTAGTAGGTCAGGACAAACAGGGTGCGAGAGCGCTTTGGATTGGTTTACGTATTGCACGTGCCAATAATGATCAGATGGGAATGCAAGTGTTGGTCAACCAACTGCGTGCATTGTTCCCGGACAGTAAAGAATATCAACGTTATCTGCAATTACAGTACAGTACTGAGGCCGTATGGAAGTAAATCCTAATTCACAGCAACCTACAGGTTCAAACGTAGCATCTAATGGCTTAGGAAATGTTCAACGTCCAGGTGAGTACTTGCGTCAAATTCGAGTCTCCAAAAACCTAGACATTCAAGATGTTGCAAACGAACTAAAAATGCCTGTAAAAACCTTACAAGCATTGGAACAAGATGAATATAAGTCTTTGCCAGAAGCAACCTTTATTAAAGGTTATTATCGTTCATATGCCAAGTTTCTAGGCGTTGATGCAACGGTAGTCATTCAACGCTTTGATGAAATTTATCAAAATGATACTGGGCTTTTGCCAAATCACGCATTGAACAACTCCCCAATCAAGATTATGGGGAAATTGCCTGGATCAAACAGTGATCGTAATAAAAAATGGTTAAAGCGAATTTTAATTGCCATTGTTGCGCTTGCGGTGATTTGGGCTGTGATTGCTGGAATTCAAAAAATGACATCGGGTAAAAGCGCTGATGTCGATGCCAAACCACAAGCCTCAGAAGTAGAAGTGCTGAATTTAAACAATGCAACTGCGACTTCAGGTGACCAAATGGTATTGAATTTCAGTCATCCAACCTCTGTACATATTGTAGATAGTACAGGAAAAGTTTTGGCGACTGGTCGCCAGTCGGCTGCTTTAACCGTTAATGGCCAATCACCATTCCAAATTCGTCTCGATGATGCAACTGCTGTGTCATTAAGCCTTAATAATGAACAGATTTCATTGTCTCCATATACAGTGAACGGAAAAGCAGAATTCCGTTTGTCACGTTAATGGGCAAGAGTAGATAAGATCATGATTGAGAATCCAATCAAGCGCCGTCCTACACGTAAAATACGTGTAGGTTCAGTGTATGTCGGTGGTGATGCACCGATCAGTATTCAAAGTATGACCAATACTGAAACCTGTGATGTCGATGCAACAGTTGCGCAGATTCAACGCTGTGCAGATGTTGGTGCGGACATTATGCGGGTATCGGTACCGACTATGGAAGCTGCTGAAGCTTTTGGTGAAATTCGTAAACGTGTCACGGTACCATTGGTTGCAGATATTCATTTCGATTATAAAATCGCATTGAAAGTCGCAGACATGGGTGCAGACTGTTTGCGAATCAACCCCGGGAATATTGGTTCTGAAGCCAAGATTCGTGAAGTGGTTGCTGCTGCACGTCATCACGATATTTCTATGCGTATTGGTGTCAATGCTGGATCTTTAGAAAAAGATATCCAAAAGAAATATGGTGAGCCGACAGGTCAGGCATTACTTGAATCTGCAATGCGTCATATCGACATATTGGATCGTTTAAACTTCCATGAGTTTAAAATTTCAGTAAAAGCATCAAATGTATTTTTAACAATGGATGCTTATCGTTTATTATCTGCACAAATTGATAATCCATTACATTTAGGTGTAACCGAAGCTGGGATCTATCGTACGGGTTCAGTGAAATCTGCGATTGCTCTAGGTGGTTTGCTGTTGGATGGCATTGGTGACACCATGCGTATTTCATTGGCGGCTGAGCCTGAAGAAGAAGTAAAAATTGGTTTTGATATTTTAAAATCCCTGAGCCTTCGTTCAAATGGGATTAACTTTATTGCTTGTCCAAGCTGTTCACGTCAGGAATTTAACGTGATCAAAGTGATGCAGGCTTTAGAGGAACGTTTAGAAGATATTCGTACACCAATGGATGTGTCTGTCATTGGTTGTAAAGTCAACGGTCCGGGTGAAGCAAAAGAAGCTGATATTGGTATAGTCGGTGCAAGTCCGCGTTCACTCGTGTATCGTAATGGCGAAAAGAGTCACTTAATAGATACAAATCAGTTGGTTGATGAAATCGAAAGCATGGTTCGTCAACGTGTTCAAGAGCTTGAAAAAGCTAAAGCTAAAGAGATTATTCGTAGTTCATCATGAGTTCAATTGTCGCAATTAAAGGTTTTAATGACTTTCTTCCATCGCAAACACCTGCGTGGAGACGTCTTGAGCAGCATTTAGCATCGCTTATGGATGCATACGGTTATCAGCAAATCCGTTTGCCGGTGGTTGAACATACCAATTTGTTTAAGCGTTCAATTGGTGATGCAACTGATATCGTCGAAAAAGAAATGTATACCTTCTTCGATAAGGGTAATCCGCCTGAATCTTTAACTTTGCGTCCAGAAGGCACAGCAGGTTGTGTACGTGCAATGTTGGAACATAACTTACTCCGTGGTGCAAATCCACGTGTTTGGTATGTTGGACCAATGTTCCGTTATGAAAAACCGCAAAAAGGTCGTTATCGCCAGTTTCACCAATTTGGTGTAGAAACTTTTGGTGTAGCAACACCTGATCAAGATGCTGAACTGATTCTCATGACTGCGCGTTTATGGAAACGCATGGGTGTTGCAGATAAAGTTCAACTTGAGCTAAATACTTTGGGCGAGTCTGATGAACGTGCAGAGTATCGCGCTGCATTGGTTGAATTTCTTACAGCGCATCATGCTGATTTGGATGAAGATTCGCAACGTCGTTTAACCACCAATCCATTGCGAATTTTAGATTCGAAAGATGCACGAACTCAGCAAATTCTTGAAAATGCGCCTAAGTTGCATGATTTCTTAAAAGAAGACAGTTTGAATCATTTTGCTCAATTGCAACAGTATTTAACTGATGCAGGTATTGAGTTTGTCATCAATCAAAAACTAGTACGTGGTTTAGACTATTACAACAAAACTGTTTTTGAATGGACAACGACACATTTAGGTTCTCAAGGAACGGTATGTGCGGGTGGTCGTTATGATGGTTTGGTTGGACAGCTGAAAGGTAAGCCTGATCAATCTGTACCAGCAGTTGGTTTTGCCATGGGCATGGAGCGTTTATTATTGCTTCTTGAACAAGTTGAAGACAATACACCTGTGCGTGAATGTGAGTTATTCTTGCTATCGGATCCTGCAACACAAGGTCAGGCTTTGGTATTGGCTGAACAAATTCGTGACCAACTTGAAGCTGTAAATAGTACAATTCGTTTGAAAACAGGTTCACAGGGTTCAATGAAGAGTCAAATGAAGAAGGCAGACCAATCGGGTGCCATCTATGCTTTGATTTTTGGAGCACGTGAGGCTGAAGCGCAGCAAGTTTTAGTCAAAGAACTTGCGACAGCAGAACAATATGAAATTAAGGCCACTGAAATTGTGCCTTTTTTCATTGAAAAATTTTCGTCAAAATAAGCCGATAATCATAAGGAAAAGGGGAGTCAAATGAGTGCAATGACTGATGATGAGCAACTGGATAGTGTGAAGTCATTTTTTAAGAAATATGGCTCGGCTATGGTGACAGGTGTCCTCATTGCATTGATTGCCTTTTTCGGTTGGGAATATTGGCAAAAGAAAACTTTGGCTGAAAATCAAAATGAAACAGCCAAAGTCCAGCAATTGATGGATGAAGCGCGAGCAGCTAATGGTGATGCTAAAGTCACTGCTGCCTTAGTTGCGTCAGCAGATAAAATTGTCAAAGACAATCCAGATTCTGTTCATGCAATTCAAGCACAAATTGTCATGGCAAAAGTTGCCTATGATAAAAATGACTATGCATTGGCTGAGCGTGAACTGAAAAAAGTTGAAAATTCTAAAATTAAAGACGCTGGTTTGTTACAAGTTGTAAAAATCAAACTTGCCGATGCACAATTGGCGCAAAAGAAGTTTGATGAAGCCTTGAAAACCTTGTCAGCTGTGAATGATCCTGCTTTTCAGGCAAGTGCTGATGAGTTAAAAGGTGATATTTATGTGGCAAAAAATGACACTGAAAATGCAAAAAAATCGTATCAAGCAGCATGGAATGCGGTCGTTGAGCGTAAACAAGAACGTCAAATTTTACAAATTAAACTCGAAAGTGTTGGCGTATTAGTAGAAGATCCTGATCTTGAACGCCCAATCTTAGCAACACAAGTGGATGAGTCTTAATGGATAGAAATTTTAAAATACCTTTTGCTTTAGCAATCTTATCAATCGCTTTAATCGGCTGTTCAAGTAATAAGACGAAAGAAGTGAAGATTAAGCCAAATCCACTGCCTAAAGTTGCACAAGCTTCGAGTTTGGTTCAAGTATTTTCGACCAGTGTCTCTTCGACCAGCAGTGAAGATGCATTACGTCTACGTTTAGATACAGACAATGGTGTTGTGTTTGCTTTAGATCCAAAAGGTGAAGTGGCTGCCTATAAAGGCAAACAGCGCTTATGGAATGCTAAAGTTACCAAAGATGGCTTAAGTTCTGGTGTTGAAGCAGCAGATGGTGTGGTGATTGTTGGTAATCAAAAAGGGCATGTTTTTGCATTAGACCAAGCGACGGGTGAAACCAAATGGTCTGCGCAATTGTCAGGTGCAATTATCAGTTCTGCTTTGATTCAATCTGGTCGCGTGATTGTGGTTGCAAATGACGGTACGGTTTATGCCTTAGATGTTGCGACAGGTCAGCAAGCGTGGACTTATAAGTTACCAAGCGCTTCATTTAGCTTAAGAGGCCAAGCAACTCCAGTTAGTTTAGATCCACGTACCGTGCTTATCGGCACTTCTACTGGCTATATTTTTGCAATAGATAGCCTTGCAGGTGTACCGCGTTTGCAACGTCGTGTTGCGGTATCTGAAGGTCGTTCTGATATTCAGCGCTTGATTGATGTGGACAGTGAGCCTGTCGTTTCAGGACAATATGTGGTTACGACGAGTTTCCAAGGGCAAGTCACTGTTCTAGATTTGGCTTCACAACGCGTTTTGTGGAGTGAAAATTCAAGCAGTATCAACCGTCCAGAAGTGACCGATGGTAAAGTCATCGTATCGCAAACTGATGGTCAAATTATTGCGTATGACTTGATTACAGGTCAGCAGCTTTGGAAAAATGAACAACTGCTCAATCGTAACTTAAGCAACCCTGTATTGCTCGGTTCAAATCTTGTTGTGGGTGATTTAGATGGTTATTTACATCAAATTGATCCAAATACAGGAACAACGTTAGGTCGTGCTAAAACCAGTGGTGAAGTACGTACGTTGAGAGTGATTGATAATCAAGTTTATGTTTCGACACGCAAAGGTGCAATGAGTATCTGGCAAAGTCGTTAACAGTTAATCAACAGACACGATTAGGATTCTCTATTTTTTTAGTCTTGTGTTAAAATAGAGCAATCCGTATGAATTCCATACACGGGGTGATTGAAAATCAATACCCCGTGTTTTTATTTTAGGTTTTTCCTATTCTTCTTCCTATACATTTCTGATGTTCAGACCAGTCATACTGGCTGATCTTGAATAAAGGTTATTTTATGAAACCCGTAATTGCGCTCATTGGTCGTCCAAACGTCGGCAAATCAACGTTATTCAACCAGATTACCAAGAGCCGTGATGCACTCGTTGCTGATTTTGCTGGTCTTACCCGAGATCGTAAATATGGTGATGCAACTTATGAAAATAAATCTTTCATTGTCGTTGATACTGGGGGTATCGGTGAAAATGAAGGTGGTATCGACTCATATATGGCAGAGCAATCAAAAACTGCGATTAATGAAGCCGATATCATTGTTTTTGTTGTCGATGCACGTGCTGGTCTATTGGCTTCTGATGAGCAGATTGCCCGTGAGTTGCGTACACTTGGTAAAAAGGTTTACTTGGTTGCCAACAAAGTCGATGGTGTACATGCTGAAGCTGCATTAGTTGAATTTTATAAACTTGGTATGGGTGAACCCTTACAAGTTGCGGCGAGTCATGGTCGTGGTGTTCAACAAATGCTTGAGGATATCTTGGTGGATGTCCCTGAAGATGAAAACCCAGAAGAACACGATAAGGCAACAGGTTTACGCTTAGCAATTATTGGTCGCCCAAATGTAGGTAAATCTACTTTGGTTAACCGTTTGTTAGGTGAAGATCGCGTTGTTGCATTTGACCAACCGGGTACAACCCGTGACTCGATTTATATTCCGTTTGAGCGTGATGGTCGTCAATATACCTTGATCGACACTGCTGGTGTACGTCGTAAAGGTAAAGTTGATGAAATGATTGAGAAATTCTCAATCGTTAAAACGCTACAAGCGATTAAAGATGCACATGTCATCGTGGTAGTTTTAGATGCACGTGAAGGTGTGGTTGAACAAGATCTACATTTGATCGGTTATGCACTTGAAGCTGGTCGTGCCATGGTGATTGCCATTAACAAATGGGACAACATGACAGAGTATGATCGCAAACAATGTAAATTGGATGTTGATCGTCGTTTTGACTTCATTCCTTGGGCAAAAGTGCATTTGATTTCTGCTTTGCATGGAACAGGTGTAGGTGAGATGTATCCAACTATTCACCGTGCTTATGATTCATCACACTTAAAAGTTTCACCTGCAAAATTAACTCAGATTTTGAATGATGCAACTGAAGCACATCAACCGCCAATGATCAGTGGTAAACGTATTAAAATGCGTTATGCCCACATGGGTGGACAAAACCCACCAACGATTGTGATTCATGGTAATAAGGTGGATAAGACACCTGCGGACTACCGTCGTTATTTGGAAAATGTCTTCCGTAAAGTGTATAACCTTGAAGGTACACCGGTTCGCGTTGACTTTAAAACAGCTGAAAATCCATTTGAAGGCCGTAAATCTCAAATTGATGAGCGTGTTGCAGCACGTCGTCGTCGTTATGTACAGAAATTTAAAAAGGCTGAAAAGAAATTTAGAAGCTAAATTTAGCGTTGAACACATCAAAACCCAAAGTGATCTTTGGGTTTTTTTGATTTAAGATAATGAAAAATGTTTGGGAATGGATTGTGAATCGTATTATTCAATTGGATGTTAATTCTATTCAAAATATTCTTCCGAGTTACCATTCGATCGATCGAAAGGGGCAGATCCAAGAACTGAAACAGGCGATTTATCAATATAGAAATCAATTGTTGTCCGATATTTTTTCAGTTGAAATCAGTAACCACTCGTTTGAAAAAACAGATTTTGGTAAACCCTATTTAATTGATTATCCAAAGTTTCACGTGAATCATTCACATAGCCAGCAACATTATGCTTTGGCGAGTAGCCAGCAGATACAAGATTTGGGTGTGGATGTTGAGGATTTAGATCGAAAGGTTCGCTTTGACGCTTTAGCAAAACATGCTTTTCATCCTCAAGAATATCAGGCTTGGCAAGCGTTAGACTTTGATCCTACTTTTTGGTTTAAGGTATGGACCACCAAAGAGGCGATTTTAAAAGCATCGGGCCTAGGGATTCGTTTGAGTCTAAATGAGCTAAATACTGGAGTGCATGTGGTGAATGATGGTGGAATCTCTACGCATCCGCTATTGGGCAGTTTTGCCTATCAAAATCTCCAGCTGAGCCGAGTCATGCTGACGGTGGCATGGCGTTCTGAATTATCCTGTAAGGGCTTTGCATTTCCACAGATTCAAATCATTCAACATGGTTGATTAAAGACCGTATAGACGTTTTTATTCTGCATAACACATAAATTGCAACAACGTTATTCCATATTAGAGTGTGGCATCTATACGTCTAAGTGTTGAAATTTTCAACCTTAAGCCACATGTATTGCAAATCGGCATTGTTTAATAAAACCAGTTAAATGTAAGCTGCTTATCTTTAAATAAAAATAAATAGTAATCGATCACGATCAAACAATCTTGCTCGTCGCGTGTACTTTGTAAGCTATATTTTTTACATAAAAATTAGTTTATTTCTCCATGAAATTCTCTATACTTGATAAATTAAATGATAATTAAGTAGCGAAAATACTAATTATTGTGAATTTAAAGCGATGAAAAAGCGATAGGTTAGGATTAATTATATAGTGCGATTTAAATACTTCATCAGCTTAATTTGCATCATATTTTTTTATCCAAATTTTAGTTTTGCTTCAAGTTTAGAAAGTGATCTTGCTGCTTTTAATCTCATTACCAACTACGAGCTTTTATTCTTTGGTGGAATATTTGTCATTCTGATGCAAGCTGGCTTTGCTGTAGTTGAAGGCGGATATGAAAATACCTATAAGTCAATTTCCGCATTATGGGTCAATTATGTTTCAGCAGTTTTAGGAACGCTTATTTTTGGTTTCTTCTGCGCAAAAATTCTCCTTGCAGGCGATGCCACCTCCGAAAAATATATGAATGGCATGCTGCATGGTTGGCATTGGAATTTATTATTTTTTTATACCCTAATGGCCACCACAATAACCACTGTGGTTGGGCGAGTGATTCCGAGTAAAGTTCCCTTATTTGTCAACTGGATAACTGGTTTAATGATCGCAGGTGTGATCTTTCCTTTCTTTAGTAGCTGGACTTGGGGAAATATCTTATTCGGTAAGGGCTGGTTAAAAGAGTTAGGATTTATTGATTTTGCGGGTTCAACAGTGGTGCATTCCACCGCAGCATGGATTGTGTTGGCGGGCTACTTAACTTTAAAACCTCAAGACCGACAAGAAATCTTAAAAAAAGACTTAATCTTTGAAGATTATAAAATCTTATCTTTGGCATTGGCTGGCTTTATTCTTTGGCTGGCATGGTCAGGTCTAAATGTAGTTTATATCTCAGCACTCTATGCGGATATTGGAGTCATTGTCATCAATGCCTTTGCTGCACTCTTTGGGGCAATGATTGCCCCCTTGATTTTTTCCTTGGTACTCAACAATAAAATTATTTCATGGGTTGAAATGATTAAAGGTGCTTTGGGTGGCTTGGTGGCGATCACGGCAAGTTGTGGTTTAGTGAATTTGTCATCGGCATTGATTATTGGCTTAGTTTCTGGATTATTCACAATCTATTTACCCCGTTTATTGACCTATTGGATTGATTCTAAGCATATTCGTGAAGTTGTTGTGGTACATGGTATTTGTGGAGCATGGGGCACACTGGCTGTTTCTTTGACAGATAACCCCGTGATTAATTTAGCCAACAAGGCCAGTGTTATCGATCAAAGTATTGGGATTACGGTAAATTTTGTGTGGAGTTTTGGCGTTGCATTCTTAGTATTTAAACTGATTTGTAAACTGCGTAATGCATACTCAATTAAGTCGTTAAAAAATTGAGTACTTAAAAGCTTTGAAAAAAGCCAAGCACTAAAAAAAGCGACATAAAGTCGCTTTTTTCATATTTAAGTTCTGTATTAAAAGTTAGGCAACACTTTCAGGTGTCACACGCCATAAACTTTCCAGATCATAAAATTTACGTGCTGTTGGTAGCATCACATGTACGACTACAAATCCTAAATCGATAAGGATCCATTCAGCGTCTCGTTCACCTTCAACACCAATTGGGCGAAAGCCTGCTTTACGTGCTTCTTCAGCAACATTGTCAGCAAGTGCTTTAACATGGCGTGTTGATGTCCCGCTCGCGATGACAATTGCATCTGAAACGTTGCTAATAGCGCTGACATCAAGTTGAATAATATCTTTGGCTTTTACATCAAGTAGAGCTTCTTGTACGACTTTTAAACAAGTCTGTACGTCTTGATTTTGAGTGTTCATTGCAAGTTCGTGAGAATTAGAAGCGCTGGGCGATGGTTCTAAATTCATATAAGGTATATTTTCCAGAAAATATCTCATCTTCTAATATAGCGCTTTTGTCTAAAAAATACAAATTATACAATGCAACCGTTTGCCTAAGCATACACCCATTTAATAGCTATGGTTGTTTGAAAAATATTTTTCTTTCCATGCAAATGACTGATTTGAATGCGATTGTGGCTTGTATTCTGCTGCAATAAAGCCCGTATAGGCGCTTTGTTTTAACCATGAAAAAATTGCAGAATAATCAATTTGTGCGGTATCTGGTTCGTGACGTCCTGGGCAGTCAGCAAATTGGATATGCCCAATCCAATCAATATTTTCTTGTAAGGCTGCCAGTACATCTTCGCCCATCATCGCCATGTGGTAACAGTCAAATTGCATTTTTAATGCAGGATGCTGTACTGCTTCTAACATTTCTTGGCCTTGTGCAATATTTTGAACCAAGAAACGCGGCATGTCTGTACCATTGATCATTTCAAATACAGGCTGGATATCACGATTAGAGAGCAGATGACAAGCCAGTTTTAAATTGTTTGATAAGGTGTTTAAACAGGGGAGTAAGTCGGCATCTTGTGGTTGTTTACCTGCCAAAATATTGACGTTTGGAACATTGAGCGCTTCTGCATATTCAATTGCAAGTTCCAAGGCTTGATGAAATGCCAGTTCTTGACCAGGCACACCAGCAAGTCCGTTTCCACCTTGCATCAAGTCACCGGCGGGAACGTTGATCAGGCAAAGGCTGAGGTCATATTGTTCAAGTTGCGCTTGAATCTCTTCAATGCTTAATTCATACGGAAATTGAATTTCGACATTGTGGAAGCCATGAAGATGTGCCAAAGCAAAGCGTTCAATGAGCGGCACTTCAGTAAAAATCAAGGATAGGTTTACTGCGAGTTTAGTCATAAGAACGCTCCTTGCTATATTTGGACTCTCATCTTCAATGTAGTAGGCAATAGATTATTTTTCAACTTATTTATGTGTAGTTCCGTGTATTTTAACCCGATTTATTTTCCACTTGATGAATGACTGTGGCTAAATCCGACTCAGCAAATCCGTTGTTTTGATGGCTTTGTAATTGCCCAAGTGCACGTTGAGCCACAGGGATTTCTAAATCAAATTGCTGTGCAAGTTGAATGGCATTATTTAAGTCTTTAGAAAGCGTTTGTACCTTCCATTGTACTGGCTCAAAAGTATGTGTTGCCATACGTGGGGCTAAAATTTGGAAAGGTTTTGAGTCAGCAAAACCACCAGCCAAAGCTGGCGCCAATAGGGTTGTATCTACACCTGCTTTACTGGCAAGCGCAACAGCTTCCGCGATCAAGGTGCTATTGGCAGCAACGATAAGTTGGTTACAGATTTTAGTGGCTTGTCCAGTACCTGTTTCACCCATACGTGTGACACGCTGTGACAGGATATTGTAAACGAGGCTCAGTGCTTGGATCACCTCAGCATTGCCCCCAGCAAAAATAACCAGCGTGCCATTTTCGGCGCCTGCAGTTCCACCTGAAACAGGTGAGTCAATCCAAATCACCTGTTTTGTTGTTGCGCTTTCAGCCAGCTGCTTGGTTTTATCCACAGATAAACTGGAGAAATCCACAATCACTTGCTTGGCTTGTAAATAGGGCTCAATGTGCTCATAGACTAGCTGTACAGCTTTATCATCAGCAAGGCAGCTGAGAATAATCGGATATTCTGCAATATTCTCAAGCTGTAATGGGTGAGCACCTAGATCAATAAGGGCGTCACAAGCAGATGCTGTTCTGTTCCAGACAGCGACATGCAAGCCTGCTTGGATTAATCGGGTTGCCATACGGCTACCCATTAATCCCATCCCTAAAAATGCAATTTTACTGTTACGATCAAAATTCATTTTATAACTCAAAAAGCTTTCAATAATAATTTTGGATTATTTGTATTGGCGCGGTAAAAATTTTAATTCAGGATTTTTATCCTTTTTACGTGCAATTTGACTATTTTTACCCAAGAGTAATTTTAACTGCCAAATCTTCTCTAAACGTAAAGATTTCTGAGGTTGATGTTCCATAGCATCTAAAACACGTTTAGCAGCCATCAGCGCATCTGGCGAGCGTTGCAGCATCTCTTCTGCAATGGCTTGAGCTTTTGCCAACGGTGAGTCGTCTACATGCGTCACCAAACCAATGTCTTTGGCATAATTGCCATCAAAAATACGTGCAGTGAGGGTAAGCTCTTTGGCTAAATCAATACCAATCACGCCCTTGATTGAACGGGTTAAGCCCATGTCAGGCACAAGCCCCCAACGGCTTTCCATGATTGACATTTTAGTCTCTGGGTGTGCGATACGAATATCAGCAGCCAAAGCAAGTTGCATCCCAGCACCAAAACAGAAACCTTCAATTGCTGCAATGACAGGGACAGGCAGTTCTTGCCAGATCAAAAATGCTTTTTGGAATAGGCTTTGACCAGGTTTAATCAGTTCCCAAGCAGCAAAAGCTGTATTTTTTGGACTATTTAAGTCAGCAAGGTCAATACCCGCACTAAATACATTGGCTTCACCCGTCAGAATCACCACACGAATACTGCGGTCTTTTTTAATCTGTTGTGCGACGCTTACCAGTTCACGGAGTAAAGCAAAACTCATGGCATTGCGTTTATCTGGACGATTTAATGAAACTGTTGCGATACCATTGTTTTTTTCTATATGTAGTAGTGCCATGATCTTGACTCATTTTTTCCTTGGTCATCAGCATAGCATGTGAATTGAATAGTTACATGACAGTAGAGTCACCGAAACTGTGTTGATGTGCCAATTGGGTAGTAAAGCCAAAACAGGATTGCAATAGTGACTTGTATAATTTTATTGGATCTTTAAAAAGATGATTGCAATAAAAAGATTGTTCTAATTCATGCTGTTTTAAAGAAACAATAAAAACCATACGCAGGATAAAACCCAGAGTCAACTTGGGTTTTATCCTGCGGGTTTAAAAACAGCTTAAAACGCGATAAGAAAAGCGTTTATAGCGCTGAATCGGCTAGAACTGCGCTGTATTTATGAAGCGGGTAAAATCTGCTGTGCAGCTGTTTCAACTTCATGAATCGCCAATTGAAGCTCATCAAAGCGTTTCATCACGTCTTGGATAAAGGCTTCATCTGCTTTACGGCGCTCTTTGCGTAGCATGGAAATAAATTGTTCAAAATCACCCGTAATGCGTTGCAATTTTGGTGTGCCGACATAACGGGTAGCGCCATATAAGCGATGTAACACATGTTCTAATTGCGGGAAGTCCTCAAGCTCAATGAGTTGCTCAATTTCAGCCAACTCCGTTGGGAAGCTGTCGACTAGCATTTTTAACAAATCTTGTGCGAGATCTTCTTTATTGGCCGCTAAAGCAAGGCTTTGTTTCCAATCTAGAATATAAGAGTCCAGCGCTTCGATATATACTGTATTTTCGATAGGCTGTTGATGTTGAATAAATTTATCGCTTGTCCAATTGGTGAGAATTTGAATAATTTGTTCAATCTGGATCGGCTTGGTTACATAGTCATCCATACCCACTTTGAGTAGTTTTTGCTTCTCATCAGCCAATGCGTGAGCTGTCAATGCAATAATTGGCATTCGCATACCATCTAAGGTAGATTCCAGCGAGCGAATTGCCCGTGTGGTATCTATCCCAGACATGACTGGCATTTGAATATCCATAAAGATAAGATCAAACGGTTTAGCGCCTTGTTCAACCCCTTGCTGAATAATGGTTAAGGCTTCTTGACCACTGAGAGCTTTGGTGGTTTTTACATTTAGCTCGCCTAATAGCGCTTCTAGTACGATCAAATTCGGTAAATGATCATCTACTGCTAAAACGTGTAAATCTTGCCCTTTAAAGTCTTTATGATGTTCTTGTTCAAAAACAGGCTGATTACTTAATAGTTGAATCACTGAACTACGGCTCAGTGGTTGATACAATGGACGCGCTTTATATTCAGTCAACATATTTGGATCAAGTGACATTTGATAGCCATATACCGCCAAATGACCTTGATAACGACCACGAATTTCTTTAAGTAAGGCTTCAGTATCTCCACTGTGATCAACGATCAACCAAGTATTTTCAGTATTTTTTTCTAAGCTATTTAGGCGGCTAAACAGATCTAAAATTGATTGCGCTTCTGTATGCTGGACTTGATAGTCTTCTAAGTAATGACGTAATACATTGGCGGTTGCAGGGTGTGCCAAGAAAGATACCACATTTAAGTTTTTAAATGATGGATGAACAATTTCTTCATCTTCATTTACCGTTAACATGGCAGTAAACCAGAAGGTTGAACCTTTTTCTGTTGGTGCACGTTCTTGGTTATCTTCAAAGCCAATTTGACCATGCATCAAATGTACAAGTTGCTTAGAAATAGCTAAACCGAGTCCTGTACCACCGAATTGGCGAGTGACAGAAGCATCACCTTGAGAGAATGATTCAAATAGTCGTTTACGATCGGTACCACTTAAGCCAATACCACTGTCTTGTACACTAAAGTGCAGCAAACATTGCCCGATATCATCATGTTCCATACGCGCACGAACAATAATTTCACCATCAGGGGTGAATTTAATCGCATTGGAAATAAGATTGGTCAGCACCTGTTTAAAGCGTAAGGCATCACCAATGACATGTTTAGGCACATTGTCTGCGAAATAGAATGCCATCTCGATATGTTTTTGTGCTGCCAATGGCGAGAGCATGTCCATCACATCGAAAATTGCTTCTTCAAGATCAAAAGGTGCAGTTTCGAGTTCTAATTTACCTGCATCAATTTTCGAGAAATCGAGTACATCATTAATCAATGCCAATAAATGTGCAGAAGACTTACGGATGGTCTGTAAATATAAACTTTGATCATTGCTTAAATTGTCTTGGCGCAACATCAAATGAATAAAGCCATCAATACTATTTAATGGGGTACGTAATTCATGACTGATATTGGCAAGGAAGACCGACTTCGCCTGATTGGATGAAATCGCCTGATCACGGGCTTGTTTATAGGTAATGTTCTGGACTTCTAAGGTGTCTAATGTACGACGTAAATCATCTTCCGTTTGTTCAGTATGTTCTTTTAGTTCAAGGAAACTGAAATGTAGCCGTTTCACTACATTGGCAATATCACGCTGTAATAAGCGCAGCTCCCCAGTACTGTTGATCACCATATGTTGATCAAGTGTATCTGCATTTAAACGTTGCAATTGCATCCGAATTTCGTACATCGGTGCAATCCAGCGTCTTGAATAGAAATTTAGACACAATAGAAGCAACAGTAGCGTTAATAAGGCAGTCGTAATCAATACGATCATGACGCGATAATGTGAAATTTCTAAAGGTTGATTATCAAGTTCAATCACCAACCACATATTTTCAGCAGATTTGCTGGGGTTTAGTTTAATCCCATAAATATTGTTGTACTTATTTTGAATTGGTCCAAAGAAAGTGCCTGATTTTGGAATTTTTGGCCAAGCACGTTGATTTTGGTAGCCTACACTTAAATGATTGACGTTATTTTCATCTAAAATCGCTGCGCTGAGTAAATGCTTTTCGTTAAACATTTTTTGTAAAATGCTTTCAGCTTTGGCGTGTTGAATTGGATCTTGTTCCATGACTGCGGTGAGTTGCTCAGCAGTATATTGGTAACGGCTCAATATCGCGATGGCTTGGAAGCGCTGTTTAGACTTGGCGGCAGCTGATGTTTCAGAAAGAACCAGTGCTGCTCCAACACATGCCAAAATCATAATTGGCACGAAAATTAACGCAATAAGTTGACCATAAGCGTGATTGAGTTTTAAGCGTTTAAAGAGTTTTTTATTGAAATTCGACATTGTTCCAGCAACTCATTGCCCATGGCAAAGATATTAACATGCTTTAATCATCCTGCATGACAATATGACTAAAAATCTTGTGAATTGAAAACGAGTTATGCTGTTTTATAGATAACTTTATCATTTCTAATTCTAAGTAAAGTTTATTTTTTTATATGTATTTAATTTTATTCAATAAAGAAAATCATGCTCCTACTTGGGTGTGTTGATATATATGAATTTAGTTTGATCATTCCAAGCAAAATGAAGCGGAAAGATGTGCAGTATGTTTCTTTTTTTCATACAATATGCCCACCTCGATATAGGTGCAACCGATGAGTCACACACAACCTGATTTCTTAGCCGACGAATTTTTGTTAGATCACTATGTAGGAAAAACTCCTCTGGTGCGTTTACAACGTTTGGCAAGTCATACTCAAGCAACAGTATTGGCAAAGCTAGAAGGCAATAATCCTGCTGGTTCTGTTAAAGATCGTCCTGCATATAACATGATCATGAAAGCTGAACAGCGTGGTCAAATTAAGCCGGGTGATACGTTGATCGAGGCGACGAGTGGAAATACTGGGATTGCGTTGGCAATGGTCGCCGCAATGCGTGGTTATAAAATGAAATTGATCATGCCAGGGAACTCTAGCCAAGAGCGTAAAGATGCGATGCGTGCCTATGGGGCTGAATTGATCGAAGCAACCAATATGGAGGTTGCGCGTGATATGGCTTTGCAAATGCAAAGTGAAGGCCAAGGTTTAGTCTTAAATCAGTTTGGCAACCCAGACAATGTGGAAGCACACTACCTGACTACAGGCCCTGAAATTTGGCAACAAACCGCAGGGAAAATCACCCATTTCGTGAGCTCTATGGGCACAACGGGCACGATCATGGGGATCTCTAAATATTTAAAAGAACAAAATCCAGATATTCAAATTATCGGATTACAACCTTCAGAAGGTTCAAATATTGCGGGTATTCGTCGTTGGCCACAAGAATACTTACCGACTATTTTTGATCCAAGCCGTGTCGATCAGATCATGGATATTCCGCAAATTGAAGCAGAAAAAACCGCACGCCGTTTAGCACGTCAAGAAGGCATTAGTGCTGGGACTTCTTCAGGTGGTGCTGTATGGGCATCGGTTAAAATTGCTGAAGAAAATCCAGACGCAGTGATTGTCTGTATTGTCTGTGACAGAGGTGATCGTTATCTTTCTACAGGTTTGTTCTCTGTTGAGGATGAAGAATAGTTGCTTCGAAGTCATAAATTGCTTCATGATGGCAAACTTGAGTATTGAGTAAAGCTTTTATGCGTCTTCCAGTTTTAGTTTTTGATATCGAAACCCTGACCGATCTTAAGTCTGGGGCGCATTTATATGGCTTGGATTTACCACAGGACGATTTAGAACAGGCGTTGGCAAAACTACGCCGTCAAGAATCGGGGATGGATTTTCAGCGCTTGGCTTTACATGAAATTGTTTGTATTTCGGGATTGTGGATTGATGAAAATGGTGTGATGAAACTGTTTTCATTTAGTCGAGAGCACTATACTGAAACTGAAATTTTACAAAAATTTTTATCTATCTTTGATAAAAGACATCCAACACTCGTGAGCTGGAATGGCTCACAGTTTGATTTGCCTGTGATTTTATTCCGCGCCATGTATCATGGACTATCTGCGCCAAGTTTGTTCGATCAAGGTGAGATTGACACACAAAAAAGGTATAATAACTATCAGAACAGATACCACAACCGTCATGTCGACTTAATGGATGTCATGGCGATGTTTAATGGACGTCATTTCCAGAAATTGGATGATGTTGCACATTTATTGGGTTATCCCGGTAAACGTGGTATTTCAGGTTATTTTGTTCCCGAATATGTGAATACACAGCAATGGTTGAAACTCACCAGCTATTGCGAAGGTGATGTTTTAAATACATGGTTGATTTTCTTAAGATGGGCTTTGCTTAAAGGTCAGATTTCTTTGCAAGATCACCGTTTATGGATTCAAGCCTCTATTCATTATTTGCAAGGACAAACTCAACAACATGAGTTTTTAAATGTTTGGCGTGAAACCTCACAACGAACTGAATTTACTCAAGCAGATTTTTCCTCCACACCCGATTAGGTATCCCTTTGAAACATAGAGCCAAACCTCGACCATCTCAGCTTCCACAATATATTTTTAAAGTTGAAAGATTGTCACACGAAGGGCGAGGGATTGCGCATTATGGTACAGAACTCAATCATCCAAGTGAAAAGCAGGGTAAAAAAGTTTTTATTCGCTATGCACTGCCTGGTGAAATCGTAAAAGCTCAAGTGACGCGTCAAGTATCCAAACTTGAAGAAGCGGACAGTATTGAATTACTCAGTGAGCCAAATCCACATCGTATTCAACCGATCTGCCCACATTTTGGTACTTGCGGTGGATGTAATATGCAACATATTCATCCAGATGAGCAAATTCGCTTAAAACAAGATGTTTTAAAGTCACATCTCAGCCACTTTGCGGGTTTAGTGCCTGAACAGTGGTTAGCGCCATTGCGTTCAACACGTACCGACTATCGACATAAAGCCCGAATAGGGGTGCGTTATTTAGCTAAACAAAATAAATTACTGATGGGTTTTCGTGAAGCACAGAGCAACCACTTAACTGCAATTGAAACCTGTAAAATTTTAGATATTGAATTAGATCAGGCCTTACCGGAAATCAAGGCATTACTCGAAAGTCTAAAAGGCAAAAGCAGCATTGGTCATATAGAATTAGCCAAAGGCGATAGCGAAATTTCATTATTGGTTCGCCATACTGAAAAATTAAAAGCCCATGATGTCAACCTATTGCAACAATATGCGTTACAGAAACAGTGGCAGTTGTATTTGCAACCTGCGGGTGTGGAAAGTGTACAACGTCTAGATGATGCTCAGGCAGACATGCATTTGCATTACCGTTTAAAAGATTTTGATATTGAGTTTGCGTTTAATCCAACAGATTTTACCCAAGTGAATCCCACTGTAAATCCGCAGATGGTTAATCTGGCATGTGATTTGCTTGAGTTGAAAGCAGGTGAAACTGTTTTGGATTTATTTTGTGGATTGGGGAATTTTTCTCTGCCGCTCGCTAAACGTGTGGGTGCTACAGGAAAAGTCATTGCTGTTGAAGGTAGCGAAGCGATGGTGAAGCGTGGTACAGAAAATGCACTGAACAATCGCATAAGCAATGTTAAATTCTATTCACAAGATTTAACAAAAGACTTTTCGCATTATTCTTGGGCAAATCAAGGATTTGATGCATTATTGATTGACCCTCCTCGTGCGGGTGCAGAACAAGTTATGCATTATTTGCCCAAATTTGGTGCGCAAAGAATCGTTTATGTGTCGTGTAATCCCGCAACATTGGCGAGAGATGCTGGAATTTTGGTACAACATGGTTATCAACTCACTAAAGCAGGTGTGATGGACATGTTTACGCACACAGGGCATGTAGAATCGATTGCTTTGTTTGAAAAGAAATTAGAGATAAACGATTTATAATGAAATATAGAGTTAGAGGAGTAGGGTATGGTCACAGTACGTGAGCAACTTCCTGATCAGCTCAATGAGCTATCAGAGGAAGCGACTGTAGAACATGCCGATGAAGCGCAACAGGCTCTAGCAACTTGGCTAGATCGAGTGCGTGGAATTTTAGACGGTGCTGAACTTAAGCAGTTAGAAGAAGTCGCGCAATTAGTATTACAAAAAGAATTGGCGACCACAGTAAATTCCAGAACCAATACCTTTGCAACAGGCATTGGAATGGCCGATATCCTTGCGCATTTACACGTCGATGAAGATACGCTGGCAGCAGCTGTGCTTTATCGTAGTGTGCGTGAAGATCTCACGACTTTAGAGGAAATACAGCAACAATGCGGTGAGCAAGTTTACAACCTTGTCAAAGGCACTTTGGCGATGGGTAAACTTTCTGAACTGATTGAAAAGAATAAACGTTTAGAAGATCACTTTAATAATAATCAGCGTGAACATCTGACAGGCATCTATAAGATGTTGATTTCTGTGACAGAAGATGTTCGAGTGGTCTTGATTAAACTGGCTGAACGGACCTTTGCTTTACGTGAATTGGCGCATTCTTCAAAAGAACGTCAAGAGCGTGTTGCACGAGAAATTCTCACCATCTATTCACCTTTGGCGCATCGTTTAGGCATTGCGCAATTAAAGTGGGAGCTCGAAGATCTTGCTTTCCGTTATTTGGCACCAGAACGTTATAAAGAGATTGCTTCTTTACTCAATGAAAAGCGTCTAGAGCGTGAGCAATATATTCAGTTTGTGGTGGATAAACTCAAGAATGAGCTGGCTGGGCATGATATCGAGGCCGAGATTTCAGGTCGGGTAAAACATATTTATTCGATCTACCGCAAAATGAAGAGTAAAAATCTGAGTTTTGATCAGCTTTATGATATTCGCGCGTTACGCGTCTTGGTTAAATCTGTCGCAGAGTGTTATCACGCTTTAGGCATTGTGCATCAAATTTGGCGTCATATTCCTCATCAGTTTGATGATTATATTACTAACCCCAAAGCCAATGGTTATCGCTCTTTACATACTGCGGTGATTGCAGAAAATAAATCTTTGGAAATCCAGATCCGAACCAAAGAAATGCATGAAGAAGCAGAGTTGGGCGTGTGTTCACACTTTAATTATAAAGAAGGCTCGAAAACCACTGACTATTCATTTAATCATCGTTTGCATTCTTTACGTGCAGTGCTTGAACATTATCAAGAACGTACCGAAACCAGTGCGCATCCCAATGAAGATGAAACAGAAGATTTTGAACAAATTCAAGATTTTGAAGGTTTTGAAAAAATCTATGTGTTTAGTCGTGATGGGGATATTAAAGAATTACCACGCGGATCGACGGTGCTTGATTTTGCTTATCACGTGCATACCGAGGTCGGCAATAAGTGCTATGCATCACGGGTCAACCAACGCTATGTGCCTTTAACCTATACCTTAAAAACAGGCGAACAGGTTGAGATTTTAACCAAGAAAGATCGTGAACCCAATCGTGATTGGTTGGTTAACTCTTTGGGTTATATTAAAACAGCACGTGCACGTGACAAGTTACGCCACTGGTTTAGACAACAGGATCGCAGTAAAAATCTGGAAGTTGGGCGTGAGCTACTCAATAAAGAACTTTCACGTTTAGCGATTCACCCGAAAAGTATTGATTTAAGTGATTATTGTAATCATTTCAATGTGAAAACTGGGGATGACATCTTGGTGTCATTGGTGAGTGGGGAAATTAGCCTGCATGCCTTGATCAACCAAGTCAATCGCCACATGCACTTAGATCAGGATGAACCAGAGCTGGTTTTAAAACCAACATTAAATCCACGCGCAAGTCATACCTTGTCGGCGCATGGAATTTTAATTGATGGTTTGGACAATGTTGAATTACATATTGCACAATGTTGTCAGCCTGTTCATGGTGAATCGATTGCTGGATATATCACATTGAATCGTGGTGTCAGTATTCACAAGGTTGCATGCCCAGATTATATGCGCATGATCAAGTTAGAACCTGATCGTGCGGTTGAAGCGGATTGGGAAATGCAACCGACACGTGGGCAAAGTGTGCAAATTGTGGTGGAAGCGTATGATCGCCGTGGTTTGTTAAAAGATTTGACCCAAGTGATTTTTTCAGATCAGATCAATATCCGTCAGGTGAATACGATTTCTGAAGCAGATGGTATTGCCAATATGAAATTGTTGATTGAAGTTAAAGGTTTGGCGCAATTGTCTCGCCTCTTAGCAAGATTGGAACAACAGCCTGGCATTATTAGTGCTCGACGTTTGGTTCAAGGTAATTAAGCTATGTTGGCTTGATCAGATTTTATGATTTGAACAATAAAAAACTCGCGAAATGCGAGTTTTTTATTATCTAATATAATGGTTTGCTTTATATAATTGATTTATAAAAAGAAAATTGGTCTCTATTGGGTTGGTTTTTACAGTATTAAAGCTTAGGTTTTAGATTTTCTCGTGAGTATTAAATTGCTCAAGCGATTGATAAATTGAGGGCTAATAGCAGAAAGTGTAAACATTACTTTGGTTTTTAACCCGACTGGGCGATGTGTAGCCGTGAAAAGTGAGCCTTTGGCTTTAACCTGTGCAAACACTTGTTCGGCAACATCTTGGGGCGTGAGACTGACTCCAATATTTTGAATCGCGCCTGCATCCATGTCTGTCACCATCGTTGTTTGGACAAAAAGCGGCATCACATCCAGTACGCGAATACCATATTTTTGCCATTCGATATCTAATCCTTCTGTAATACCGCGTACGGCAAATTTACTGGCAGAATAAGAGACTAAATCTGCTTGTCCATAAATGGCTGATGCTGAGGAAAGATTGATGATACGCGCAAATTTTGCTTGTTTCAGATAGGGAAGTGCGGCATGACAGCCATTTAAAACGCCATTGACATTGATATTGATTGTGCGGTGATGGGCACTAATCTCAGTTTTTTCAAAATCTCCAGAATACAGAATCCCAGCATTATTGACTAAAATGTTGAGACCATTTGCCCATTGAGAAAATTCTTTAAGCGCGGTTTGCCATTGCGCATAATCGCTCACATCTAATTTGCCCGCTTTGGCATTGTCACCCAATTGATCTGCTAAAATTTGAGCCTGCGCTTCATTGATATCATAAATACCAACTTGATAACCTTGTTGGTAGAATAGACATGCAATCGCAGCCCCAATCCCTTGCGCAGCACCACTAATGAATATGCTTTGACTCATTGCAGCATCCTTTTTAGTTTATTTTGATTGCAAAGAGTTGAACATAAAATATGCATAACAACAAGTGTTGTGCAGTCATTTGTTATTGATCTTAAAGGACATAAAATGCAACAGCTATTCGCCATCATGAAACAATTACGTGCAGAATGCCCTTGGGATCGTGAACAGACACCTGAAAGTTTAACACGCTATGCGATTGAAGAAGCGTATGAAGTGGAAGAAGCAGTACGTTCTGGTGATATAGATGAAATTAAAAATGAATTAGGTGATTTATTGCTACAAGTGGTTTTTCAATCACAGATGTACAGTGAGCAGGGGGCTTTTGATTTTAACGATGTTGTCGATGTACTTTGTCAAAAATTGATCCGACGCCATCCACATGTTTTCCAAAAACAACAATTTGATAATTTAACCCCTGAACAAGTGTCGGTGTTGTGGCAGGAAATTAAACAACAAGAAAAACAGGGCAAAACTCAATCTCGATTAGATGCAGTAAAACATGGTCCCGCTTTATCTCAGGCAGAAAACATTCAAAAAAATGTCGCAAAAGTAGGCTTTGATTTTCCTGATGTGGCGCAGGCCTACGATAAAGTCAAAGAAGAATTGGCAGAGTTTGAAGAGGCGCTGCAATCGGAAAAACCTGATGAAATTATAGATGAATTTGGTGATTGTTTATTTTCTTTAATCAATGTAGGGCGTAAACTAGGCATTTCAAGTGAGATGGCGCTGTTAGGAACCATTTATAAATTTAAATCTCGCTTTGCTTATATTGAAGATCAAATCAATTTTAAAAATAAAAGATTAGAAGATGCGTCTTTAGAAGAAATGGATCTCCTTTGGGATCAGGCAAAGCAACAATTAAAATCAAAGGTTAGCAATGAGTAATCAGTATTTTTATTTTAATCGTGTAGTAAAACTAATTAAATTATCTTTTTTATTGGTGCTTTTGAGCTGCTCCTTGAGCTTGTATGCACAACAGTTTGATCAAGCTTATCTCAACTGGAAAGCACAACAACAGGCCCATGATGCACAATTAAAAAAAGTCGATGATCAATACTATCTTTCGCGACCGAATAGCAAAACATCACCATCGAATAGCAATCACAAAGGCCCATCATCACCTACTCAATCTTTAAACAGCTCAGCTTCAAAAGTCAGTTTAAACTCTGCAAGTGTCGAGCAATTACAACAGCTCACGGGTGTGGGAGCAAAGAAAGCACAGGCGATTATTGCTTATCGCAATCAGAATGGCGGATTTAAAAGTATTGATGACTTAAAAAAAGTGAAGGGGATTGGCGAGAAACTTTTCGAGCAGAATAGGGCACGACTGAGTTTATAATGGGTTTAAGAGCCTGTAGATCGACGAATTATCAATAGTCCATAAATTCAAGTGAAGTTTGCGAGAATCAAATTGCCCTTTAGCTGTGTAAGCGATATCATTAGCACAATTATGATTTTTACGTCCTGACGTAGGAGACAGTGTCTTTTGCAAACTTTGCGTGCGTCAAAGTGTGGGTTATCCACCGCTCAATTACCTTCCTCCATTTTAGATGTTATTGATTCTTTAACTAAAGCTGGCTATGAAGCTTATATAGTCGGTGGTGGTGTACGTGATTTAATGCTTGGCTTAAATCCGAAAGATTACGATGCTGTGACCAATGCAACACCTTCACAGGTGAAAGAGGTATTTGGTCGTCGTTGCCGAATTATTGGGCGACGTTTTGAATTGGCACATGTGTATTCAGGTCGTGAATTGATTGAGGTGGCGACATTCCGTGCCCCACCGAAAAAAGCCATTACCTCTGCACAAGGGATGATTTTACGTGACAACAATTGGGGAACAATAGAGCAAGATTTTGCTCGACGTGATTTTTCGATTAATGCCATGTATTACCAACCTCGAAAAGGGGAAGTGCTCGATTTTTGTAATGCTATTGATGATATAAAAACCAAAACTTTAAGACTATTGGGTGATCCAGCACTTCGTTTTGAAGAAGATCCAGTACGGATGTTGCGTACATTACGTTTTGCTGCGAAGTTAAATTTTAGTATAGATCCTAAAATATTAGACGTTTTTACCCAAGAAATGACACAATTGCTGCGTGATGTTTCTCCGCATCGTTTATATGATGAGTCGCAAAAATTATTCACCATGGGGCATTTGCATCGTGTGATGCCGATGTTGATTGAATTTGGTATTTGGAAGCAATTATTTGCTGATATTAGCCCTGAGATTACCCAATTTATAGAGCGCGCAGCGAAAAATACCGATCAACGGATTCAAATGGGTAAAACCATTAATCCTGCATTTTTCTATGCGGTATTGCTTTGGAATAATTTCTTAGCGCGTTGTGATTTCTACCATGCTAAAGGTGTAGTTGCTGCAGAAGCACGAGCTCAAGCAGGCTTAGATGTGTTAAAACGTCAAGCGACACGAACCATTATTCCTCGTTTTGCCGAAACCTTTATTCGTGAAGTCTGGGAAATGCAAAGTCGTTTGCTCAACCCGAAACCACAACAGATTGAAGCGCTTTCGGGTCATGCACGTTTCCGTGCAGGATTTGATTTCTTGCTGTTGAGAGAGAAGTCAGGTGATGCTTCTACCAATGGCATGGGTGCATGGTGGGAAGCTTACCAAGACATGTCGACTGATGAGAAAGAACGTGCAATTGGCAGTTATAATCGTCAGCGTGCCAAAAGTCGTAAGAAACTTGCTGAAGTTGCCCCTGTTGAAGATGTAAAAGCAACAGCTTCCACGCAAATTGAACCATTGGTGAAAGAACAAGAATCTCGTAGCCGTCGTTCACGGGCTAAACCAAACTCAACATCATCTCAAGATTTTAGAAGTAGAAGTGATGCTCGAACGGCAGTAAACAAAGGCGAGATTACAGCGGATCATCCAATCACCAAGCGTAGACGCGTACAACGTGATTTAAGCAGTGTGATTTTTGGACCGACCCAATCATGATTAAAACCTATATTGGTTTAGGCAGTAATTTAGGTGATTCTGAGCAAATTCTACGGGAAGCTGTAGAAAAACTCAGAAACTTAGGTGTTGTTACTGTTTCAAAGCTGTATCAAAGCCCACCGATGGGGCCTCAAGATCAGCCAAATTATCACAATGCAGTTGCAGAATTACACACTGATTTAGCGCCTTTGGCCTTGCTGGATGAGTTGCAAGGTATTGAAAATGAATCGGGTCGAGTACGGTTACGCCGTTGGGGTGAGCGTACTTTAGATTTAGATCTTTTGCTTTATGCTGAAAAAAACATTATAAATGAGCGGCTCACAGTACCTCATATTGGTATTTTAGAGCGTGATTTTGTGGTGATTCCATTGTTGGATCTCGATCCTGAGCTTCAAGTCAATGGACAATCATTGCAAAAGTTAGATTTCGTGCAACATTCAACCATAAGTGTTTTAGCAGATCAGTCATGGGCTGATTAAAGGATTGAATGGGCAGAGGAACTCTCATTGATAGAGGAATATCGTCATGATTAGCCTAAGTGATTTAAGACAATTCAAAACTCAGGGACGTAAATTTTCATGCTTAACTTGCTATGATGCAAGTATGGCAAAAGGTATGGAAGTTGCTGAGATTGACACCATTTTGATTGGTGACTCTTTAGGGATGACAATCCAAGGGCATGATTCTACCTTGCCTGTGACTGTTGCAGATATGGCCTATCATACTGCTGCTGTACGTCGTGCAAATCAACATGCGTTTGTCCTGTGTGATTTACCCTTTATGAGTTATGCCACGCTCAATGATGCGTTGCTCAATTCAAAAACCGTGATGCAAGCGGGCGCTCAAATGGTGAAAATTGAGGGCGGTGAGTGGCTGGCTGAAACTGTAGAAGTTTTGACACGAAATGGTATTCCTGTTTGTGTACATTTGGGTTTAACACCACAATCGGTGCATGTTTTTGGTGGTTATAAATTACAAGCGAAAACACGTGAATCAGCAGATCAACTGATTGCTGACTGTAAAGCTGTAGTCGAGGCAGGTGCCGCTGTGTTATTGCTCGAATGTGTTCCGGCACAGATGGGTAAAGAAATTGCTGAATTATTCCCACACGTTCCTGTGATTGGCATTGGTGCTGGTGCAGATACCGATGGTCAAGTACTTGTGGTGCAAGATATGCTTGGTTTGACGTTTGGTAAAGTGGCACGTTTTGTACGTAATTTTATGAAAGAACAAGCAGGGGAAACTGCAATCGTGGATGCATTCAAGGCATATCATGTTGCTGTACAAGAGCAATCATTCCCTGCCAAAGAACATACTTTCCAAGTAGAGCTGTAAACATGAAAACAGAAACGACCATTCAAGGATTAACAGCATCACTTCAGCCTGCTCGATCGGCACGTAAAATCATTGGTTTTGTACCGACGATGGGAAATCTACATCAAGGCCACTTAAATCTGGTTCGTGAAGCTCGTAAATTATGTGATGTGGTGGTGGTCAGTATTTTCGTCAATCCAATCCAATTTGGACCGAATGAAGATTTTGATAATTATCCTCGTACACTTGAGCAAGACAGTAATTTACTTGCTGAAGTGGGTTGCGACATTGTTTTTGCACCTTCTGTGGAACAAATGTATGGTAAATTCCCACGCTTAACCAATATTAGTGTGGGCGAAATTACCAATGATTTGTGCGGTTTACAACGTCCCGGTCATTTTGATGGTGTCGCTGTCGTTGTTACCAAATTGTTTAATATTGTACAGCCGAACTTTGCATTTTTTGGACAGAAAGATTATCAACAATTGGCTGTGATTAAGCAGGTTGTTCGTGATTTGAATATGCCAATTGAAGTGATTGGTGTACCAATTGCACGTGCTGAAGATGGTTTGGCCTTAAGTTCTCGTAATGGTTACTTATCTGAACAAGATCGTCAAACAGCTCCTGTTATTTTTAAGAGCTTAACGACTGCTGAACAAGATTTACATGCAGGTAAAGCACTTGCAGATGTCTTGGCGCAAATTCGTGAAAGTTTAAATGATGCAGGATTGATTGTGGATTATGTCGAAGCACGTAGCCCAGCGTTGCAAAAAGTTGAACAATTCGACCAAGATGTTGTATTGTTTGTTGCAGCGAAATTAGGCAAGACTCGTCTGATTGACAATTTACAAGTAAAACATTTTACATAAACTTTGCTTTTAGGATCGCCATGCCATGAAGCGCATACTTATCGTAACAGGACAGTCTGGTTCAGGTAAATCATCTGCTTTGCAGGTGCTTGAAGATTTGGGTTATTACTGTATCGATAATTTGCCTTTGGCATTGCTTCCTGAAATCGTTGAAAAGCTTGATAGAGAAAACAATTTAGAGTTATTGGCACTCGGTGTCGATGTTCGAAGTGCCAAAGAAGATTTACAAGGTTTTGATCAGGTTTTTCAACAGTTACAGAAACATGGTAGTGTAGACGTTATTTATTTAACGACTCGTGATCAGGAGTTGATTTCGCGTTTTAGTGCATCGCGACGTCCACATCCTTTATCAAACCGCTTCCAAAGTTTGAATGAATGTATTCAAGAAGAAAAAAATTTATTGCTCCCAATTCAACTGCGAGCAACAGTACATATCGATACAACGGATAAAAGTGTACACGATTTAAAAGATACCTTATTGTCCAAACTGGGACAGTCCGATAAACTCATTTTAATTTTGCAATCTTTTGGTTATAAACATGGTATTCCATTAGATGCAGATTTTGTTTTTGATGTAAGGCATTTGCCGAATCCACATTGGGATTTAGAGTTACGTAAATATTCGGGTTTAGATGAACCAGTACGTAAATTTTTAGAAGCCAGCGAGCAAGCAAATGAGATGTATCAAGACATCTATCAGTTTTTAAATAAGTGGTTGCCTGCTTTTTCGGAAGGTCATCGTCACTATATTACAGTGTCAATTGGCTGTACGGGGGGGCAACATCGTTCGGTTTATATTGTGGATAGGTTGAAAAAGGCTCTTGAGTCGAAATGGACTATTCAGGTATTACATAGAGAAATGAAGCACTGGTCATGATTGACACAACTGTTGACGTAATTAATAAATTAGGATTACATGCGCGTGCATCTGGAAAACTAATCGAAGTCACGACTAAATTTAAATGCTCTATTCAAATTGGTAAGGGTGACAAGTTAGTCGATGCCAAGAATATCCTTTCTTTACTTATGCTCGGAGCTGGTAAAGGAACCACCTTGCGTCTAGTGATTGATGGTGCAGATGAAGAAAAAGCTTTGTCTGAAGTTCAAGCACTGTTCGCAGATAAATTTTACGAGGCAGAATAATCGTGGCACGTCGTCCGCAACGTTTTACTGAAGATGATTTTGAGTCTTTAGAAGGGCGTGCAAGTAAAACCGAACAGAAAAAAGCTGTACAACGTATGGCTGCTTTAGGTGAACAACTCGCAGAGTTGTCGAAGAAACAAATTGAATCTTTACCTGTTGAAGATCGGTTGATTGAGGCTTTGCTTGATGTGCAATTGATCACATCTTTTGAAGCACGTCGCCGTCAATTTCAACGGATTGGTAAGCTTTTGCGTAATGAAGATGAAGCCATCATTTTGTCTTATTTAACCCCTAAACAAGGGATTAAAAAGTTGGCGCAATTGGATCGTTGGGTTGATCGAATGATTGAACAGCGTGATCCTGCAATTAAAGAATTCTGTAAATCTTACAATGCTGCAGAAAGTCATTCTTTACGTCAGCATGTATTGCGTATTCATCGGGATATCACCCGCCAAGCCACTGCTGAAGAATTAGCGGCTTCTAAACTTAAGTTATTAAATTATGCCCAACAAGTGGCTTTGATTTCGGATAATTCCAAGTAAACTATCGTGACAAATAAAAAACGACCCTTTTGGGTCGTTTTTTATATTTAGCCGAGATAGATTAAACTTTTGATGGCATCATGGGCATGTTTTCGCCTGCTTTAAATTCTGGCTGGAATTTAACAACGCATTTACCATCGATGATTTTGTCATTCATTTTTACTTGAATTGCCTTGCCATCAGTTTGGCCTGCACATGATTTTTGAATCGCATCCCACTGCGCTTTACGTTCCGCTCGTTTTTGTGCAAATTCTTGCTTAATTTGAGCACGTTGCTCTTCGGTCATGTCTTTCATACGTGGTCCTTCATGATGCATCATACGGCCACGTTGTTCTCCATCACGACGGTAATCCTGTTTCATTTCTTTCATCGCCTTGTGATCAGGCTTGAATACGATATTACATGTACCATTAATGTTTTGCTGACCTGCTGTCACCTGAACCGTTTGACCAATTGCTTTGCCATCACAGGCTTTTTGCATTTGTTGGCGTAACGCTTTATGTTGAGCACGCTTCTGTTTCATTTCTTCACGTTGTTCTGGTGACATTTTATGATGCCCACCATGCATCATTGGACGGCCATCTGGACCTTCTTTAGGACCAGGATTGGATTGACAAGCCGTCAAAGCCCCTGCAGTTAAAATACTTGCTGATACCAGTGCGATTTTTGTCATTGCTTTCATTGTTACTACTCCAATGAATATTTTGATGTTCTGTTGATACAGTAAAGATTAAATAATAATGATGTAGAAACAATGGAGAGAATTTTGAGCAACTGTTGGGTACAATGTTGAAATGAGAAGAAAAACGTGAGACCAGTTTTGAAAATACGTCGAGTTCCCATTGCATTACGCTTATTTCTGACCGTTTTATTGACAACTTTAGTCATTACAACAGTGAGCTTGGGTGTTTTACATTGGACCATGCAAAAGAACTTTGCCAGATATGTTGCAGATGTTGAAATGCAGAAACTTGATCATCTGATCGAAAACTTGGCAGATGTATATGGAGTCTATCAAGACTGGGGTAACGCGGTTCAAGCACAGATTTTGCAAATTGAAGGTGATGCTGCGCCTGATGATTATGATAAATTATCACGCTGGTGGCTACGTCGTCAGTATGATATCGCTTTACAGCAACGCTACTTTAAAGAACATACAATGGTGGCGACTTTGGGACAAACGGACGGTGCCGTTCATAAGTCTCAACTGGATAAAGAAGAACTGAAAATTCTCGAAGAAAATTTACCCTCAGCTTATCAACCCTTTGAAGGTTTGAAATTTCCGCTTAGTTCAAATCAAAACTTATATAGACCCTCAGATCGTAAAGCAAATAAACCGCCTATAGGTAAAGATAAAGGTCATCTTTCAGCAGGACACGAAGCACCAGCTTCTGCAGCGAAAGAAGCATCAACGCGAGATCCGATGCGAACGGTAAATCCGCAGAATGGCAAAAAAATATTTGTGTCATTGCCTGACCGTTTGGGTCTGAGTTCACGACTTTCTTTATATGATGCAAAACAACAGTTTATTTTAGGTGAGCCGTCAGATGATCAGGTGTCTTATCGTCCGATTTTAGTCAATGATGAAGTGGTCGGTTACTTGGGTTTAAAACCAGTTTTAGATCAGGATGATGCACTGAGTATTAACTTCTTTAGTAATCAAAAGCGTTATTTAGTGCTGATTTATATCTTCACCTTCTTATCCAGCTTGGTTGCCGCATTGTTATTGGCGACTTATTTTAAAACACCGATTCAACGTTTATTGAACGCAACTCGCGAATTAACCAAAGGTAACTACCAGCATCAAGTGGTGATTAACCGTAATGATGAATTGGGAGACTTGTCGACAGAGTTAAATCAACTGGCTGTCATTCTCGACCAGCATGAAACATCACGCCGTCAGTGGGTTGCAGATACTTCACATGAGTTAAAAACGCCATTGGCAGTATTGCAAGCACAGATTGAAGCCATGCAGGATGGAATTCGCAAGCCGACACCAGAACATTTTGAAGCGATGTTACGTCAGGTCACGAGCTTGAAAAAGCTCACACAGGATTTAGCCGATTTGGCGCAAGCTGAAGCACAACAATTAAAATGCTACTTTGCAGAAATTGATCCTTGGTTGGTGGTTTTACAGGAAATCGAGAATTTTAAACCTAAATTTGAACAGGCTGATTTAACAATTTCAGCCACAGGTGAGGGAGCGAAATTACAATTAGATATAGATCGCTTTAAGCAAATTATGGTCAACTTACTTGGAAATAGTATTCGCTATACTGAAGCAGGTGGTGAAGTCCAAGTGCATACAGAGCAAGATGCAGATTCTTGGAGTGTGATCGTTGATGATAGCCCATTGGGTTTGAGTGATGAACAGATTGTACACTTGGGCGAACGTTTCTATCGTGTGGATAATTCACGTACACGTAGTACAGGCGGTACAGGATTGGGATTGGCTTTATCAGGTAAAATTGCACAAACACTCGGTGGTCAGCTTACTTTTGATCATTCGCCATTAGGCGGTTTGCGTTGCAAACTGACATTTTCAAAACATACTAAAGTTTAAAAAGGAATAGTACAACATGAAGCATATCATGCTGGTAGAGGATGAAGTTGAACTTGCGCAATTGGTGCGGGATTATCTAGAAGCAGCGGGCTTTGAAGTCAGTATGTTTCATGATGGTCAAGAAGCTTATGACAGCTTTCTGCAACGCAAGCCAAGTTTAATGGTGTTGGATTTGATGGTTCCGCGTATGGATGGTTTGACCATTTGCCGTAAAGTGCGTGAGCAAACCGACTTACCGATTATCATGGTGACTGCACGAACTGAAGAAATCGATCGTGTCTTGGGTTTAAATATGGGAGCAGATGACTATGTCTGTAAACCTTTTAGCCCAAAAGAGTTGGTGGCACGTGTACAAGCGGTATTACGCCGTTTAGAACGTAAAGCTGAACCTGAAGCCAATGACTTATTTCGTATTGATAAAGCACAACAACGTATCTGGTATCAACAAAAATCGTTGAATTTAACGCCAACTGAATTCCGCCTTTTAGAGCTTTTCCTCGAACATTTGGGACAAGTCTATTCTAGAGCTCAACTTTTAGACCATATTAACCCAGATAGTTTTGATGTTGCTGACCGTGTTATTGATAGTCATATCAAGAACTTACGTCGTAAAATATCTGAAGCAGCGGAAACCGGAAATCGTCATGAATGGGTACAAGCTGTTTATGGCGTAGGCTACCGTTTTGAATATCCAGAAGATTAAGTTTTCGACATTTTAAGTTCATCGTTGTGGATAAACACAGGTTTATCCACAGATATTGTGGGTAAATGTTTATAAATGTAAAAAGTTATGTTTGAAAAATAAACATATAACTTTATGTTTATTGATACATTCTGATTTTGACTGAATCGTGTATAGATAGAGGTTAGGTCTGTTGATCAAATGTGCGATCCAAAGCCCGCTAATTATTTAATGTGTTGATAAACCGCCAATACCTGCTTTTGGGCTTTGGTCAGGCTCTTGCTCACAAGCTCATAAGAGCCTTCAACCAAGTCTTGAATCAGATCAGCACTGATCTGTTCGCCTTCATAGATTGAAATCCAATGACGTTTATTCATATGGTAGCCCACCTGAATCGAGGGGTAGAGATCTCTCAACATTTCTCCATGATCAGGTTCAACTTTTAAATTAATCAGTTTTTTGCCATGCAGTTCAGAGCCTAACATAAACATTTTTCCCATCACTTTAAAAACAGGAACATCCTCACCAAAAGGATAGTCAAGTTCGGATTTAGGCAAATGTGACGCAATCTTAAATGCTAAAGTTCGGATTTCTTCACCAGTCATCACTGTCTCTTTTTAAAATATTATTTATGAATAAATGCTAATCACTGTTCCATCATCGACCAGTTTCCAAATTTCATCCATATCTATATTTCTAACGGCAATACACCCCCATGTCCAGTCATTTCTAGGTAAGTAGGTCATTAAACTCGGGAGTTTTTCCACTTGTGAGCGTGTTGCTGAACCATGAATCATAATGTCGCCACCAGGAGAAACGCCAAGTTGGTTGGCTTTAGATTTATCCTGTTGGTTTGGATAGGACACATGCAGCGATTTATAAAATGCACTATTGGGATTACGCCAATCTAGAATATAACGACCTTCAGGGGTTTTTCCATCACCTTCTTTAACTTTATGTCCAATAGGATCAAAGCCTAAGCGCATTGGATATGTTCGTATGTCTTGATCATGATGCATGAGTTTAACAATACGATCCGATTTATAAACTTTAACTTCGGTGATTGGCGTGTTTTGACGAAGACGTTGAATCTCTTGCTCAGATAAATTCTGCACATGTATGGCAGCATTTGCGGTTGGAATAAATTGATTATATTTTTGATAAGTCCAGACACTTGCTATAGCTATAGCCAAAAGAATCAAGCATGGAATGAGGTATTTTTTATTCATTTTAGAATACTAATGTTGTAAAACCCTGTATTGCCTAAATTTTATTCATTCTAAAGACAAAAGCTGTAGTTAATTTGTGATTGTGGATTTATCCTGTGGATAAACACAAGTTTATCCACAGAAATTGTGGGTAACTATGATGGGGCAGATCAAAGAAAGTGATTCGGCAATTTATTTGATCAAGAAGAACAACTCACCATCACTTCAGGAACGTCGCTCGGTAAAGGCGCTAAATCTTTGGCTGTTTCTAAATCCGTTTGTTTGGTAAAGGGCTGACCAAGCAATTTAAATAGGCGATCAACCTCAGAAAAATCATCACGTTCAGCCTGTTCAATGGCTGTTTGTAGCATATGATTTCTTAAAATATAGACTGGATTGGCCTTTTTCATTTCCGCATCAAGTACATCAACATCTTGCTGCTCACGAATATTGTGATATTGCGTCAAGAAGTTTTCAAATTGAAAGCGATCTAGGCAATCATCTTTAATAGCTTCATATTCTTTATTCTGTAAGCGAAGAAAACTGTCGGTATAGTCGAGTTGCTCACTTTGTAGAATTCTTAAAAATGCCATACCACAATCAAAACTATCTTTGTGGAAGCTGGGTAGTCCAAGTTTTTGGCATAGCCCATGGGTATAATGTTCTAGAAAGGTCGGTTCAAAATGCTCTAAACATTCGACGAGGTCTTGCTTAAATTGTTCTTTATTTTCTGCTTGTGCCAGTGGAATTAAATTGTTTAACCAATTCCATAAGTTCCAATGTGCAATACTCGGTTGGTTTTGGTAGGTATAACGACCATTGTAATCACTATGATTGTTGATCCAATTGGGACGGAAACGCTCCATAAAACCATAAGGGCCAAAATCGAGGGTAGAACCTGTAATATTGAGATTATCTGTATTCATAACCCCATGTGCAAAACCAACCAATTGCCATTTTGCGATCATGACAGCGGTGTTTTGAATCACTTGCGTTGCAAATGCTAGAACAGTGTCTTCAAACTTTTGCTGTTCAGTACTCAAACATTGTGGATAGTGCCATTCAATACATTTTTGGGTAAATTCAGTGAGTAATTCAGGCTGATATTGATTAATCCATTCAAAATGCCCTAAACGGATGTGGCAATCCGAAGTGCGTAACATCATTGCACCAAGTTCAAGTTTTTCTCGTTGTACGCCTTGGGTTGAAGAAGTAAAGCCTACAGAATTGCTTGAAGGAACCCCCAGTGCATTGAGTGCATGACCCGCTAGATATTCACGAATCACAGAACGTAATACAGCACGTCCGTCTCCCATACGAGAGTAGGGGGTTGAGCCTGCACCTTTTAAATGTAGGTCAATGGTTTGACCTTGTCGATTTAAAATTTGCGCTATCAATAGGCCACGTCCATCCCCCAATTGACCTGCCCATTGTCCAAATTGATGCCCTGCATAAACCATGGCAAGGGGATGAAATTCAGCAAAGGTTTTTTGTCCGCTACAAATCTCGACCCATTGGGCTTTTTCATCTTCAGACCATTGTAATTCATCCGCAAGCGCAGCATTAAAATGCCCAGCCTTTGCACCTTTCAGTGGACTAGGCATTTGCTCATGGTAGAGCTTTGAATCGAGAGATGGATAACGTGGGGCAAATTGCATAGCGATCGGTCACAATGGTTTTACTTGTCCCTCTCAATATAGCAAAGTTTTAAGCTGTTGAGATAATGTCGACTGTTTTAGTCAACAATAAATAGTTTTGCACCAAATGCGGTAGAAGAACGATGCGCTTCAGCTTGGTCTGCAACTTGATAACTCATCCCTGCTTTTAAGGTAAAGGTACGTCCATCATCAAGTTCAGTGTGCAATTCACCTTCTAAGCAAAACAGGATATGACCTTTAAGACACCAGTGATCAGCCAAATAATCGACAGAATATTCGACCATTCGCACTCGAATATTATCAAATTGTTGTGTGCGCCAAAGTGCAAAGCCTTGCTCACCCTCATGGCGCGTTGTTGGAACTTCTGCCCAGTTGGTAATGCCAAAGGGGATGTTATTAATTTGCATATTATTTTCTCTCAATATTCTCAGTATGAGTTTCTGTAAAAAATGGATAAAAGAAAAGCCCCTTTCGGAGCTTTGCTTTTGATGTGTATTGAGAATTTAAGAAACAACGTTCTTTTTGATTCCACGCATCAATGTTTCTAAACGTTCACGATGGAAAGCAAGTTTCTGTTCGACCAATTGGAAATCAACTTTGAGTTTGACATCCATTTGGTGGATTTTTTCAGCAACAGATGCTTTTTTCGCTTGTAGCTCTTGTTCTTTTAACGCAGCCCAATCATTTAACGTATTGGTGAATGCTTCATATTCTTGCGATACTTTTTGTTTCATCGCGATGATGTCTGCATTGACGTTATGACCATAAATCGCTAAATCCTGTTCAGCATATTTAAATCTCATCGCCAATTCCGCTTTTTTGATATTAAAGCTTGGGATACGACGTAGATTCTTGGCTAAACCGATTTTAGAGCACGACCAAATCAACCATTTTGTTGGATCATATTGCCACCATTTCACACCATTACGATAATCGTATTGGAAAATATGGTGATAGTTATGATAACCCTCGCCCCATGTTGCAATGGCAAGAACAAAGTTATCACGTGCAGTATTTTCGTCAGTATAAGGACGTTTGCCCCACATATGGCAGAGTGAGTTGATAAAGAATGTTACATGGTGGCTAATGATTAAGCGGAGTAAACCACCTAAGAGTAATACGCCCCACATGTCACCTACAGCCCAACCCAGTGGAACTAAAATCGCAGCATGTACAGCAATCACAAGTGGAACATAATACTTGTCTTGGAACATAACCACTTTGTCATTCAACAAATCAGGTGCATTTTTATAATTTGATTCAGCAGCAGGATAATTACGTAACATCCAGCCAATATGAGCGTACCAAAAACCATTGTTAATCGAATACGGATCTTGATCCACATCATCCACATGGCGGTGATGTGTACGGTGACCAGAAGCCCAGAACAAAATACTGTTTTGAACAGCAAAAGTTCCCATGATCATCAAAATGATTTTAAGTGGTAAAGTCGCTTCGTATGCACGATGTGCCCACAAGCGATGATAACCTGCAGTAATACCTAAACTACTGAGACCGAGTAAAACGAATAAACTAATCCAAGCTGCCGCACTAAAATCATGGTGGTAGGCATATAAAGGGATCGCAATTACTGCCACAAGAGGTAAAAAAACCAAGGCAAAAACACCGATCCAATTTATTGGGGCTTTGGGTAGGGGAGCATTCATCTCCAACAGCACTCCTAAGAACCTTAATCAGGTAAAGTTAAACGCATAGCTTCAGCATTTTTCTAGGCTATACTTTCACAGATATTATCATGGGCGAACATGTGTTCACTAGTATTAGTGTACATCTGTATTGTATAAAACAGTAACAGAATAAAACATGAATTCTAGCGGTTTGATCGAAAAAAATGAATGGTTAAAACGTCGTATTTAAATGTCACAATAGTGTAAGAATTTTTCTGTCTTATCCAATTTGATTTTTAGGGGGTTAGATAATTGATTCTCAAGTTAAATTTTAATTTTGGAACCCTCAAAAGTTCAAAATAAAATTCTACTTTATTGTGTTATTAAATGGATTTGAGTTATTGAATTTGCGCTAAGGCAAGCTGCATCATTTTTGGGAAATCAGTAATTAATCCATTGATCCCCAAATCTCTTAAATGCTTAGCGCGCTCAATATCATTGACGGTCCAAACACTGATGCCCAAACCTGCACGCTGAGTTGCTTGAATGAGCTCATCTGTTGCCAATTGATTCATCCATCCAATCTGGCAGCATCCCAGTTGTAATGCTTGTTCGATCGCACGTTGTTGGATGTCATCTTCAATCAGTAGACCACGTTTAAAACTTGAGTTTTGCTGTTGTAAGGCTTGATGTATTTTTAAATCAAAACTGGTAATCACTGCGACATTTTCAAAACCTCGCAGTTGTTTTTGTAATTCGATGATGAGTTGTTCAGCGTGTTGCAATGTTTCTACAGCTTTCACTTCAACTTCAATATGCTCAAAGTCCTGCATAATCTTTAGGCTTTGGCTTAAGGTAGGGGTAATTTGTTTTTCCCAATCCATCCAGATATTGGCTTGGTTATAGGCCGCTAATTCAGTGCTGTTTAAATCATACAGTGCTTGATCTATTCCGGTCGTTCTTAAAAAATTATCATCATGCATGATAATGAGTTCATCATCTTTTAATTGTCGAACATCGAATTCAACTGCACGGATACCTAAATCGTGAATATATTGAAATCCCGCTAAGGTATTTTCAGGTGCTTCACCACGCGCGCCACGATGTCCGATAATTCTCATAATGAACTCACATTCTCATTTTCATCTGTCTAGTAATCGTTTAAGTCTTACTTTTAGCAATAACTTGACTTTATCATACTGTTAAAAATTTACTTCTAGACAGTGATTTATCGTTAAATCGTATCATTGATGTTCTTTTGCCAAAGCACTTCACTACCACCTTCTGCACGTTGTAAGGTGCGTGAAGCAACAAAAAACCAGTCGGATAATCTGTTAATTAATTGTAGAGCAGTTGCTTGAATATTTTGATCACGACTGTGTACGGTCATTAAGCTGCGTTCTGCACGACGACATACAGCACGTGCTTGATGCGCATAGCTACATGCTAATGTTCCTGAAGGTAGAATAAAGTCCTTAAGCATTGGTAAGTCTTCATTCATTTTGTCGATTTCCTTTTCAAGAAATTCAACACAAACAGGTTGAAGCAAGTTGTAGTTAGGAATACAGACTTCACCACCTAAATCAAATAGCCAGTGTTGAATTAAACTCAGTGATTTATCCCAATCGGCTTTATCGACGATGTTACTCATTGAAATTTGTGAACGTAATACACCAACAATAGAATTTAGTTCATCTACATCACCGAGAGCGGTAATACGTAAGTCATCTTTCGCTACGCGAGAACCATCTCCTAATCCAGTGGTGCCTGAATCGCCTGTACGGGTATAAATTTTACTTAAACGATGTCCCATAATTTTGTCCTAGAGAAAAATGAAAAGATAAAGAATAAAAAAGGATAATGTCGGTCAAAACATTATCCATAAACTGCGCTGTTTTAGATATTTTTTTGGGTGTCGCTTTTAGTAGCGGAAAGTTACCCCTGCAGATGCAAGTCGACCACCGTTGATGTAGTAGTAACCATTACTGTATGAAGTTGTTTTGTATTCAACATCACCAATGTTTTGGATGTTTGTAAATAGTTTTACATTTGGATTTACATTCCAAAAAGCATTAACATCGACAGTAGCATAACCAGAAACTGTACTATTTTTAGGTCTAGATTTTGCAGAAAGTGATGTACTAATGCCATAAACTTCGTTCTGTATACCTGCTGTCAATGTTAGACTTTGACGCGAACGACGATTCAAGTCTTGATCTATCTCTTTGTCTTTAGGTTGTACATATGCATAAGAAAGATTAGTAAATAATTCATCATTTGCCCAATCTAAATTAAACTCACCACCTGTAAAGGTTGCTTTTTTGACATTGTATAATCTGCTTTCATATGTGATTGGATCTGTCACATACGTGATCAAATCATCAACCTCATTACGATATGCAGATAATCCTAGGCTTAACTGATCAGTAATTTTTTGATCTAAACCAATTTCATAAGAAATACTTTCTTCAGGCTTCAAATTTGGATTTCCACCCCAATTTAGCGCATAAAGGTCATTGTTGGTTGGAGCTCGAAATGCTGTACCAATATTGGTATAAATACTTGTTGCAGGTGAAATTTGATAGCGTGCAGCTGCTTGGCCTACTGTATGCGTGCCAAAGGTTTCGTGATCTTCTACACGTAAACCCAATTGAGTATGTAGTTTATTTGATTGGTATTGATGTTGTACAAAATAACCTGTGCTATCTACATCTTTGTTGTAATCCACACCATAGGCACCACTACCTGAAAGCACATCAGATTTTATATTTTTAGTGGCTACACCAGCTAAAATATTCTGAGTTGGGGTAAATTGCCATTTACTATACAGTTCAGCTTCTTTTGTCGTGTTATAAATAGCATCATGTGAATCATTTTGTTCTAAGTCATCTTTAAATTGTGACAAACGTGTATTAACTGACAGATTATCATTAATGTTGACACGACCTTTAATATTGATCACTTCATTTTTAAAATCTTGCGATATATTTTTTAATCCAATTAGATTCCAATTGGTGTCATTTATACCATCAATATAAGTCGCAGTCCCTTGATTTTGTGAATAATCTATAGAAGCAGCATAATGTTCTTTTTCGATACCTACTTTTGCACTTAAGCCTTTTTGATCATATGAGCCCGCTTTGACATGAGCATCTTTAAAATCTGTAACTTGAGTACCATCGGATTCTAAACGTTGTCCTCGGATTTGTGCATAAAAACCATTTTCTGCGAGATCAGCACCTACAACAGATTTATAGGTATTGTGTTCACCAATTTCACCTGTGATGAACGCACCCGTTTTTTCAGGAGTTTTTGAAATGAGTTGTACAACGCCTCCAATTGCATCTGTTCCATATAAGACTGATGCAGGGCCTTTTAGTACTTCAATCTGTTTGATATCAGTAGTATCAATAAAAGCTAATGATGCAGAACCAGCAGAACCTGTATTTAAACGAACACCATCACGGAGTACCAAAGTGTGAGTTGAATTAGTTCCACGTGTAAAGATAGAGGCTGCTTGACCATAACCACCATATTGCATCATATCAATAGAGGCATCACTCATAAGCAAATGCGGTAGTTCAGCAATTGGTGATTGTTCTAATATGTGTGGTTCAATAATTGAAATCCGTGCTGGCACATTTTCAATTTTTTCTTCAGAGCGAGTAGCAGTGATTACAATTGTATCAAGTTTCGAATTTGCTTCTGAATTTGAAGAAGTATCTGCAAAAGCAGGAGAAGATAACCCCATCGCAATAGCGACAGCACCTACAAGTGCAGTAGGTTTAAAAATAACAGACATGATATGCTCCATACATTCACTCCCCGTGAATGATTGAGTTTAAGGGCACAACAAGCTGGTATCCGGACTTAAATATAGAACCTAAAGCGATTCAGATTATTCCACCTTCCCACAAAACATTGCAGTGGTGTAAGTCTTTTGACTTATTAAAGAATAATATTTTCATTTTACCGTTGCGGGGGCAGTGTTGGACTTCCACCAACTTCCCAAAGCCTTAAGCTAGACTTGTTGCATTTGTGTGCAGTATAAAGTTTGTTTAGTGTATAAACAATGTAAAACAGATAATCCTATAGAACTTTAACGCAAGTGAATAAATTTGCTTTACAATGATTTGCTTAAAATACTGAAAAAATCAGTTTGGTCTGAACAAATTCGAGTTCAAAGCTATGCGTACCCGTGCCAAAATTTGTGGGATTACACGACCACAGGATATTCAAGCTGCTGTACAAGCAGGTGTGGATGCGATTGGTTTTGTGTTTTATGAACCTAGTCCACGTTATGTCACGATTGAATTGGCTCAGCAATTGGCACAACTTATTCCACCGTATATCAACATTGTTGGATTATTTGTCAATGCCAGCGCACAAGACATTGCACAAGTATTAGAACAAGTGCCTTTGGATATTATTCAGTTTCATGGTGATGAAACTGCACAACAATGCCAGCAGATCGCACAGTATAATAAGCGCCGTTGGTACAAAGCGATTCAGATTAAACCTGATGCAAAAAATTCAGATATTATTACGACAATTCAGCAATACCAACAGGCTGGCGCGAGTGCTATGCTTTTAGACGCATGGCATCCTGAACTGAAAGGAGGGACTGGACACAGTTTTGACTGGTCTCAATTCCCTAAACTCGATATTGCTTTAATTTTGGCAGGTGGTTTAAAACCTGAAAATATTGAAGACGCTATACAAACGACTCAAGCGTATGCAGTCGATGTCAGCGGAGGCGTAGAATCCGCAAAAGGTATCAAAGACCAACAACTCGTAGAACGATTTATGCAAGGAGTCCAACGTGGATCAGCAAAGTAATCAACAAAATAGTGTGATTGACTATACCCAATTCCCAGATCAAAACGGGCATTTCGGTATCCATGGCGGACGTTTTGTGTCAGAAACTTTAATGGCAGCTTTAGAGGATTTAGAGAAACTCTATTTCCGTATGAAAGATGATGCGCAGTTTCTGGCAGAATTCGACCGTGATCTCGCTTATTATGTCGGACGTCCTAGTCCGCTTTACTATGCTGAGCGATGGTCGAAAGAGTTGGGTGGTGCGCAAATTTATCTTAAACGTGAAGACTTAAATCATACAGGCTCACATAAGGTCAATAACACCATTGGTCAGGCGCTACTTGCGAAGCTTTCTGGCAAAAAACGTATTATTGCGGAAACGGGTGCAGGTCAACATGGTGTGGCAACTGCAACAATTGCCGCGCGTTTAGGTCTTGAGTGTGTGGTATTCATGGGTGCTGAAGACGTAAAACGTCAGGCCATGAATGTCTACCGTATGCGCTTGCTTGGCGCAACAGTTGTGCCTGTAGAAAGTGGTTCTAAAACATTAAAAGATGCCATGAACGAAGCGATGCGTGACTGGGTAACCAATGTAGATTCGACTTACTACGTGATTGGTACGGTTGCAGGTCCACATCCATATCCGCAATTGGTACGTGATTTCCAGTCGATTATTGGACGTGAAGCACGTAAACAAATTCAAGAGCAAGCAGGTCGTTTACCAGATGCTTTGGTTGCATGTGTCGGCGGTGGTTCAAATGCAATGGGCTTGTTCTATCCATTCTTAAATGATCAAGATGTTAAAATGTACGGTGTTGAAGCCGCAGGTTTAGGCATTGAAACAGGGAAACATTCTGCGCCATTAAATGCAGGCCATGTTGGCGTTTTACATGGTAACCGTACTTATTTAATGTCAGATGAGCAAGGTCAGATTATTGAAACACATTCAATCTCTGCAGGTTTGGATTATCCTGGTGTAGGTCCTGAACATAGTTTCTTAAAAGACATGCATCGTGTGAATTATGTGCCAATTAATGATACAGAAGCACTTCAAGGCTTCCGTGATTTGACTCATATTGAAGGGATTATTCCTGCATTGGAAAGTTCACATGCAATGGCTTATGTGACTAAACTCGCGCCAACAATGTCGAAGGATCAAATTATTATTGCGACGGTATCGGGTCGTGGTGACAAAGACTTAATGACTGTTGCACGTATTGATGGTGTTGAAATGGTCGAGATGTAATTCATCTTACTCGATCAATTTAAAAGCCTCTTTTATAGAGGCTTTTTTATTTCTGGACTAGACAGGATCATGGGGAAACTCTACAAAAAGCACATGGAAATCATGAGCTAAATTACCCAGAATTTACCAAAAATAATCGGTTAATTTTTTATATGCGTTTTTTACAACGGGTTCGAGCTGAACCTTTTCCTGAAAAAATTGCCTGGGGATGGAAAGACACATTTGCGATTTGTATCATCCCTTTAATTATTTTAAATGGCTTTATTTTAGAAAAAATATTTGGAATCTCGATAGCTGTTAGTCTGGGCGATACCATTTTAAGAGGCGTGCTGTTTATTTTAGTGTGCTACTTATATAAGGAAATGTTGCTTACGCATTGGCAAAAGTATAAACAGGCCTTTTGGCGCTCAAGTGTCTTAGTGGTGGTTGGTGCAATCGTGCTACAAGTGGTGATCTCACTGACACGTCAGCTTTTACCCCTCGGGCCGAGTACACAAGAAAAAAGCCTGATTGATCCTGAACATATTCCTTTTCTCAGTCTGTTGATCATTAGCTTGGGTCCACTATTTACTGCGCTTTTAGAAGATATTGTGTTTCGCTATACTTTATTGCAAAAGTTATTTATCCAACCGTGGTTATGGCGCATTGTACTGATTATATTGAACTCTATATTATTTGGTTTGATCCATTATCATAATTTTGACGGAAATTTAATCGCGACAATCAGCTTTATGAGTGCAGGTTTATTTTTAAATCTGATCTATTTGTGGACACGCAATATTTGGCATGTATTACTCATTCATTTTTTGAACAATGCCGTATTATCTGTGGGTGGGATTTTATTATTAAAACTTGTTCAAACATTAACTTAGTGACTGAATATGTCTAGTTTATTTATCGTTATGTTGGGTGGCCGTCATGCACGTGCCAATGTTGAAGTTCATGATGTGGTTCTTGCCGTAGGCGATTCACTTGAAGAGGTTTATCCTCAATTAAAAAATGCGTGGTTTGGTGAGCAACAGGGCTTACACATCGACGCATGGCAAAAATTACAGGCTTTAGTGTTTGAAAATAAGAAATATCAAATACATTTTACTGATGCGCAACCGAATGCATCAGATCAGAAGCTTTGGCTAATTAATTTAGGCGGCTATGATGTAAATGAGTTTGGTGAGTTACACCGCTATATCCTGATTGTTGCTCAAGATGCGATTGAAGCGAAAGCCAAGGGTAAACAGCATTTTGCAGGGCATTGGCAAAAACCACATACCGATCGAGTTTTAGAGGTAGATGATTGTCTGGCGATAGATCAGGTATATGGCCGTTATGTGCAATTGATTGAAGTAGATTTGAATGCTGATTCTCATGCAGAGCTTGACCAAAGTGTTTGGGAGAATACCTATTTGACCATCTGAGTTGTCATCGCTTGATCTGCTTAAAAAGGGCGCTGTATTGCAGCCTTAAAAGATTAAGCGGATCTTAATTTTAAAAAATTGACATCAATCATTGCATTGCTCTCTCATAATCTAGTCAGTGTAACAACAGAAACTTCGCAATGTTTTCAACAAGTTTACATAGACTAAAAACTCAAACAAAACACTGCGGAGTGTGATCAATGAGCGGTTTATTAGACGAGTTAGGTAAAATTGCAGGTGCAGTGATTGCTGAGCAAAGTGTCGATACGTTAGATCCTGATGCTGGCTTTCTAGAAAAAGCAGCTGGCGCATTTGCAGGTTATGAAGCCGCAAAAATTGCCGAAGACAAACTAGAAAATAGTGATGAGCAGCAGAAAGCAGAGGATTAACTCAAGATCGCTAAACTCAGCTTTGGGCATTGATCTTAATCAATCCTGTGTACATATCAATAAGCTACAGGGTTGAATAAGTTCAGTATCGGGATGACAGCTGTGATCAAAGAGAGGGCATATTCGATATGCTCTTTTTATTATCTAAAATAAAGATAAGCAATGAAGAAAATCATCCATAACGTAATAAAAGCATGCTTTGCCCGTAAAGCATTGCCAATTCGATCTTTGCACAATGCTTATCAATAAAACCGCTATAAAATATGGAAAAAAAGCATTTCTTTGATAGATCAATACTCGTTATATTGTGCATCGTTATAATGAAACTACTAGCTGTACGCCATGTATTTATATACTGATTTCGATCAGCAACTGATCAATGAACGTGTTGCACAATTCCGTGATCAAACGGAACGTTATTTAGCTGGAAAACTCACTGAAGATGAGTATCGTCCATTACGATTACAAAATGGTTTATACGTACAGCGTTATGCGCCAATGCTACGTATTGCTGTACCTTACGGTTTAATGAACTCTAAACAATTACGTAAAGTTTCAGAGCTTGCCAAAGAATATGACCGTGGTTATGCACACGTTTCGACACGTCAGAACATTCAGTTTAACTGGCCTGCGCTAGAAAATGTGCCTGATATGCTTGAAGGTTTAGCTTCTGTTCAGATGCATGCGATCCAAACTTCAGGAAACTGTATCCGTAATACCACAACAGACCAATACGCTGGTGTTGTTGCTGGGGAAATTGCAGATCCACGCCCGACGTGTGAATTGATTCGTCAGTGGTCTACATTCCATCCTGAGTTTGCATTTTTACCGCGTAAGTTCAAAATTGCAGTTTCCGCACTTGAAGAAATTGATCGTGCAGCAACTTCATTCCATGACATTGGGGTGTATTTAACTCGTAATGAAGCAGGTGAGTTGGGTTATAAAATCAAAGTGGGTGGTGGCCTAGGTCGTACACCTATCATTGGTTCTATGATTCGTGAGTGGTTGCCACGTGAAGATTTAATTGCTTATTTAGAAGCGGTTCTGCGTGTTTATAACTTGCATGGTCGCCGTGACAATAAATATAAAGCTCGTATTAAAATTTTGGTTAAAGCATTAACACCACAAGTTTTTGCTGAAAAAGTTGAAGCTGAATTTGCTGAAACAATTAAAACCTTGAAAGTTCAACCTGAAATTTTGCAAAAATTAGACGAAGAGTTTATGCCGTTTGATTATCAAAATTATGTAGATGAAGATTTCAGTGGCTTATTTGCTGAATATCCAAAGTTTAAACAGTGGTTCAATATTAATACCAATGCACATAAAGTTGCAGGCTATCGTATTGTCACTATTTCACTGAAACGTGCGGGTATTGCACCAGGTGATATGACTGTTGAAGAAATGAATTTGATTGCAGATCTTGCAGACAAATATACATTTGGTGAATTACGGACCACACACGAACAAAATATTTCATTGGTTGATGTACCACAGAAAGATTTATTTGAATTGTGGCAAACGCTTGAAAAGAATAATCTTGCTCGGGCACATATTGGTTTTATTACCGATATCATTTGCTGCCCAGGTGGTGACTTCTGTTCATTGGCAAATGCGAAATCTATTCCGATTTCTGAAGCCATTACACGCCGTTTTGATGATTTAGATACAGTCTATAACTTAGGCCATATCGACTTGAACATTTCAGGTTGTATGAATGCTTGTGGTCATCACCATGTCGGCAATATTGGTATTTTGGGTGTGGATAAAAAAGGCGCTGAATTCTATCAAATTACCTTGGGTGGAAATGCAGACCATGACGCTTCAATTGGTGATATTTTAGGACCATCATTTGCAGCAGAATCTGTACCTGACATTATTGATGAAATTTTAAATACTTATCTTGATCTTCGTAACGAAGGTGAAGAATTTATTGAAACTTATCGCCGAGTGGGTATTCAACCTTTTAAGGAGCGCGCATATGCTTAATACCGCACTTCAAGTCCTCTCTAAAGATGGCACTGTTGCAGACAATACCTATCAAATCATTGCTGAAGATGGAGTATTGCCACAAGGTGATGTGTTGTTGACCGTTGAGCAGCTGGATCAGCTTGCGAATGTGACGGGGAAAAAAGCACTATTTCTTACCGTAGATGCTTCACCTGAAACCAATGCGTTTCCATTAGATCAGTTAGATGCGATCTTTATTGATTTCGCAGGTTTTAATGATGGTCGTGGTTATTCATTTGCTGCGTTGTTACGTCGCCAAGGCTATACAGGCGATCTTCGGGCAACAGGCGATGTGTTTAAAGATGTTTTGAACTATATGAAGCGTTCTGGTTTCGATACTTTTGTTGTGAAAGAAGGTAAAGATATCCATGAGGCAGCAGCAGGTTTAGGTGATTTTACTCATCCTTACCAAGCCTCTACAGCTGTACCAAAAGCACATTATCAAACAGGTGCTTGATTGCTCTAAGTACTGATTTTGAAATGAAAGCCGAACGAAAGTTCGGCTTTTTATTGTTCTCAAGTTAAAGCTGGTGTAGCCATTGCTTATTATGAATATGATATGAACGATATAAATTGGTATTCGGCTTTATTTGTATCGTGCCCAAATCAATATTGATTCAACATAAGATCATCTGTTAGTAAAACCTTTCTCTGATTAAAACTATTGATAAAAATTTCATCGTTGCATTTTTGCAATGTTGTAGGCTGGAAAAGTCTATATATCTACAACAATGAACAGCAGATAATTAAACAAAGATGATTCATGGTGGATGAAATGTTAAATCAAACAATGGGTGACTTATCGCTACTCAAAGGCTGGAACGCAACTTTACCCAATACTGAAGTCATGCCTGTACTATTTTTGGGACATGGTTCACCCATGAATGCGATTCAAACCAATGATTTTACCCGTACTTGGAACAGCATTGGTGCAGAAATGGACGTACAGCCCACAGCAATTTTATGTATTTCCGCACATTGGCTTACCCAAGGTGGTACTGCCGTCACTGCAATGCAACAACCGAAAACCATTCATGATTTTGGTCGTTTTCCTCAAGCTTTGTTTGATGTGCAATATCCTGCTACTGGAAATAAAGCTTTGGTTGAGGCAACAACTGAAGCAATTCACAGTATAGAAATTCATCATGATCATAGTTGGGGATTAGATCACGGAACATGGGGCGTGTTATGTCATGTATTCCCACAAGCCAATATTCCTGTTGTTCAATTGAGTGTCGACTATAGTCAAGGTGCCCAATATCATTATGACTTGGCTAAACAATTAGCGCAGTTACGTCGTAAAGGGGTATTGATTGTTGCCAGTGGTAATCTCGTACATAACCTAAGCAAAATTGCCTTTGATAAATTTGATGATCATTATGGTTATGATTGGGCTTTAGAAGCTGATGCAAAGATGAAAAATTTCTTAGCCACGCATAACCATCAAGCTTTAATTGACTGGCAAAAGCAAGGTGCTGAGTTTTTATTGTCGATCCCCACACCTGATCACTATTATCCGATGTTATATGCCTTAGGCTTACAGGAAGAGAAAGATGAGTTACATATTTTTAATGATCAAGCCGTTGCTGGTTCATTAACCATGACCTCATTTCGACTTGATCAACATTAATTTCAAATGTTAAGAATATAAAAGTTGGGTCTAAGGATTCAACTTTTATAGTATTGATGAGATTGAGTTAGTCGTATTTATTCTCTCAAGATAGAACGCTTTTAAGATCATTGCGCAATTTTCAAATATTGAGGTCTTACTTCCTTACAGAGCAGTTTAGATATCACTGAATCCATATGAAATTTAGAATAATGGCGAATTAATAAATTTATAGAAAAATGCTGTAGCTAATGATGGTTCTAACAGTAAAGGAAATAAGAAACCATAGATTGCACCAGCAATATGCGCGCGGTGGTCGATTAATGGCGAATGTCCTGAACGGATTGCATACAGGCTATAGCATAAATAAATCGTGCCAAAAATAATCGCGGGCACAGGTAAAATATAGATATAAATCATGCCCCAAGGATTAAACAGAATCGCACTAAATAATACTGCATTAACGGCACCCGAAGCCCCTAAACTTCGGTATGAATTTAGGGTTCGATTATGCAAATAGCTGGGAATCGCAGCAATGATGATAGCGCTACAATAAAATAAGACAAAGCCCATACCACTTAAGTAATCACGGAAAAACCATTCAACATTTCGCCCAAAGAAGTACAAGGTAAACATATTGAAAAATAAATGCATACCATCTTTATGGATAAAACCATGGGTTAAAAAGCGATCATATTGACCATGCTTAATCGCTGAAACATTGAAAATCAAACGATTCATTACATTGCGTTGCTGCCAAGCAATAAAAGAAATCGCAAGTGTGATTAAAATAATCAGAAGGGTATGGGTAAGACCAGTGATCATATTGTTATAAATGACGTTGTTATCGTAATAGCAATATAACCTATATCATTGTCAATCAATAGGCTATCGCAATATTCTGTTCATTATCCTTCACTCAGTTGACAGTTCACCATCCAGCGAATACCAAACTGATCGGTGAAAGCACCATATAAAGCACCCCAAAATGTAGGTTCTAGTGCCATTTCAATATGACCATTGGTAGAGAGTGCTGTAAATAATCGCTGAGCTTCATCCGCTTCGTGAGCTTCTAAGTTGATTGAAATATAATGGTTGGTGCCTTTGCTAAATGGCGCACTATTAGGTGCACAGAACTGCTCGCTGGTGTCTGAACCCATCAATACAGTAAATTCATTAATCGGCAGAGAAACATGTAAAATATAGTTTTTCTCTTGGTCTGGCACTTGGACATCGGGCAGTTCGGAATAACGTTTTAAAAATGAAAATTCACCGCCAAAAACAGATTTATAAAAATTAAAAGCAGCTTCCGTCTGACCTTCAAAGTTTAAATAGTGATTAAGTTGCATTGTGATTGTCCATTTTGTTGTTTTGAAGTGATTAATTTATCAGCTGATGGTTTAAAACTTGATGAATATTTTGTAATTGAAAACAAAAATCCCTCAATCATAAATGAGGGACTTTTGTTTTCTAGGTTATCGCTTTGGTCTGCTTAAAGCTGTTTATCTTGTTGTTGCTCTAATTTTAAATCCTGTTTATTGGCATAACCATCAATATCTTCATTTTGCAGAACTTCATTGGGATTTGGACGATCTACAAAGCCAATTTTAGGTACAGGGATTTCAATCTGATTTTCCACAAAACGATTGCGGATTAACTCATGAATTTCATCTTTGACTTGTAGATAGTTTGCTTGCATACACCACAGCGCAAATAAAATTTCAATGGAGGATTCTCCAAAGGCTGAAACAGTCACACGCGGTTTAGGATCTGCTAAAACCAACGGGTAATCGTTGGCGACATCAATTAAAACTTCACGGACTTTATTGATATTTTCATTGAAGTTAATTGCAACCGTAATCGACAATCGCCGTATCGGGAATTTTGATAGGTTATGTACGGGGGCGCGAATCAATTGCTCATTGGGGAGGCGCACATAGACATTGTCCATGGTCAAAAGCTTCACGGAAAGTAAATCAATCGAAATCACCTCACCTTCAATGGTATGTCCACGAATCAGAGTGATTTGAATGGTATCGCCAACTTCGAATGAACCTTCGCCAATTAAAAATAAGCCACTGATTAAATTTGATGCTGAAGTTTGTGAGGCAAAGCCTAATGCAACAGTTAAAATCCCTGCTGCACCTAAAAATACGCTGAGTTTAAAGCCTGCTTCTTTTAAGCTGGCAATCACAAACAGTAAGAAAATAAAATAAAAAATACCTCTACGCCAAACCAAACGTTGATGCGCATTAAAGCGCGCGCCTATGGTACGGATAAAGGTATTGGAAATGACACGTGCCAGTACAAAACCCACAAAGCAGAGGATCAGAGCAACAGCAATTTCACTTAAGCGGTCGACATTTACATTGGTAAAGATGCCTTTTAGGCTATTGGCAATGTCTTTGGGAATATTGGATTCAGCCATTTTTACCTCATCCCTTAGAAAAATGAATCAAACATATTGAACAAAGCGCCACCTGGTGAGCGTGGCGGATGTACATAAATCACTTCGCCGGCCAAAGGTGGTGTACGATTTTCAATTCTTACACGGGCAGGGCGGTCATTGCCTTCATACACGACCTTGATTTGTGATGTCCATAAACGTCCTGTGCTTTCACTATAAAATAAAGGTAGCGCAGGAACAGGCACATTCATACGGTCAAATCGAAGCTGATGACTACTGACATTGTGGAAATCAATCGGTGTTACTGCACGAAAGGCACGTGGACGTAATAAATTTAATTCGGTACGACCATCGACTGAGGTGGCATAACACATTTCGCCTGTGCGGTGATCAGGGCCAAACCATGTATCCTTAGGTAAAATTACAGGAATATCAAATAAGGGTTCTTTTTGGGCTTGCACAAAACCTGAAATCCACAGTGGTGTACTGATATAGAGTGTGCCGCGTTGACCTGCTGGAATATAAATTGGATCAACAGGACGAATCACCACAGAGCGGTCAGCTAAACGGGGCATGAGTTGAAATGCTTTATGGGTCTCGCGAAACATATAACGTTCAACATGTACAGGTTCAGGAAAACCAAAGTTTACATCATGGATTTTATGCCATTGCTGCTCATAGTCATATTGGAATTTTGGACGATAATATTCCAAGCGCCATTCTTGTAAACCACGAGTAATGCGCATCATCATAGAACCAAATTGCCATGCTTTGGATTGGTTCAATTCAAACAGTTGTTCTCCCCACCACTTTAAATCAGGGAGTTCTGGCTCCAGATGTTCTTTCTTCTTAGACAAAAGTGTTTATCCCATTCATAAAATCATCATCAAATCTTTAACAAACAGACTTCACGCTGTCATGAGCATAGAGTACACTCAAAGCAATTTAAATCATTAATATAAGTTGTAATGCAAGTTCTCAAACAATTACAAATACCATATAGTTTTGCAAAACGGCATGGAGTGCTGTTGCGTTATGAAGGTGATCAAGTTTTTATTGTTCGCCGTCAGGATACCGCACAAATTGCGATTCAGGAAGCCCGCCGCTATCTTGGTCGTACAGCACAACATCAATTATGTAATGAAACTGAGTTTAATCACATGCTCAGTTCAAGCTATGCTGGTGAAACGGGCGAATCGCAACAGGTTGCAGCTGGTCTTGAAGATCACCCTGATCTATTGAGTCTGGCCGATCAGATTCCTGAAACTGAAGATTTGATGGATCAGGAAGATGATGCTCCAATCGTGCGACTCATCAATGCTTTATTGTCTGAAGCGATTCGAGTCGGGGCTTCTGATATTCATATTGAAGCTTTTGAAAAGAAATTATCTGTTCGCTTACGGGTAGATGGGCAATTGCGTGAAATCGTACAGCCTCGTCGTGAACTTGCGCCATTGTTGGTATCGCGTATTAAAGTCATGGCAAAACTCGATATTGCGGAAAAACGTATTCCACAAGATGGTCGTATTTCTTTACGTCTTGCAGGACGTGAAGTCGATGTCCGTGTTTCGACCTTGCCATCGTCGCATGGTGAGCGTGTCGTTATGCGTTTGTTGGATAAACAAGCGGGTCGACTCAACATGACTCATTTGGGTTTAATGAAGCCTGACTATGAACGTTTAACGCAATTGGTTCATCGTCCACATGGCATTATTCTTGTCACTGGCCCTACAGGTTCGGGTAAAACGACGACTTTGTATGCTGCGCTTTCTGATTTGAATGACGGCTCTAAAAATATCCTCACGGCTGAAGATCCGATTGAGTATCAACTTGAAGGGATTGGGCAGACTCAAGTGAATACCAAAGTAGATATGACTTTTGCCCGTGCGTTAAAAGCCATGCTGCGTCAAGATCCAGATGTGGTGATGGTGGGTGAGATCCGTGATTTGGAAACGGCTGAAATCGCAGTTCAAGCGTCTTTAACAGGTCACTTGGTTTTATCTACGCTACATACCAATACGGCAATTGGTGCTGTGACCCGTTTAAAAGATATGGGAATTGAACCCTTCTTATTATCCAGTTCATTGATTGGGGTGATTGCCCAGCGTTTAGTTCGGACATTGTGTTCTCATTGTCATACATGGCGTGAAGCTGATGACTTTGAAAAAGATGTGTTTAAACCTGTGAGTCTGGAATCCAATTTAAAACTGCCTGTGCCGAATGGTTGTGATTTTTGTTCCCATACGGGCTTTACAGGACGTACTGCGATTTATGAAATTGTACCGATTGATGAGCAGATGCGCCGTTTGATTCATGGCAATGCAGCAGAGTATGAACTTGAAGAATATGCCCGTAAAGATGCAGGTTCAATTCGAGATGATGGTTTACGTAAAGTATTGGCGGGTAAAACCACAATGGAAGAGGTTTTACGTGTCACCAATGAAGCGGCTGAATGATGATCTTTTTAAGTGAAAAGATGTGCTAGTTAAACACATCTTTTCACTTTTGATATATGGAATAGTTTATTTGTCTAAAATATCTTTTATTTCTTTGGTCAATCTTTCATGAAAATCTTCCAATGTCATTTTTTTAAAAAAACGATGCCTTTGAATATATGGCAGAGCTTCATCAACTAATTGATCATATAAAGGATCATTCATATATTTCGCAAACACCAAACGAGAAATAACCCCTAAACCCGTAATATATTGCTTTTCATCACCATGATTTACCCACTGATTTAAAGTATTTAAATTTTTATGCTTTTCTGCATCATAAATTAAGAAATCATAAACCTGTTGAAGGACAAATTGTAATTGACTAGGATCATCAAAATGACTGGCTTCACCTTCAACACCATGAATATTTGGAAAATATTGTAAAGTGTAATTATTTATATAATGTGTTCTGACTATCCTAATTGCTTTCTGGGTTGAAATTTGTATATAACTTGATAGCGTTATTTCACTATATGTAGTTACATTTTTTTTATTTGCACATAGAATTAAAATACTCTCATATATTAAGTCATTAAAATCCCTATAATAACTATGTTTTTTTGTATATTGATTATTTTTAACAGACTCATTGAATTTTAATGATTTTTTATTAATTTTTAACCATTCTTTTGCAAATACTATCAACTTATCTCCATTCTCTGGAATAGCTTTAAATTGCAATAATTGTTCTTTGGTAATGGGATTAACTGCACCCAACATTTCCTCAATACTTTCTTGATCAGGAAAAATAACATCTTGACTAAAAAACACATAATGTTTTGCATCAAAAGCAACGAGCTTATGTTTACGTAATGTTTCGACTAATATTTTATAAAGATATTTACTCTTTTCTTGTAAATGTTCAATCACAAAAACATTTGATGAAAAATTAAAGAAACCTTGTACTTTAGTAAAAAATTGGATTATTTCTTCATCAAAATTCTCAGCAAGTTCAGGGCTTGTGACAATTTGTTCAACATCTAACAACCAGCTTTTTAAGTTTTCAGTGAAACCTAAATCTTGAGGATTGGTTGCAAAAAATTCAGCTTGTTCTAATGTGGAAATTGTTTTTTGCGGATGATGTTGAGTTGCATCCCATACATAAAATAATGCTGCCATTCTTATAAGCTCGGTTGTAATTATTTGCCTAATATAGTGTATCTTTTTTATTCTAAAAAATATTTTTTATAAATTTATTCGAGATTTAAGCATCTACCTCAAAACATACTTGATTTGAGGTAGAAACAATAAATTAAACAATCACATTTAACGTAACATCAATATTGCCACGAGTCGCATTTGAATATGGGCAAACGATATGTGCAGCATCTACTAACTTTTGTGCTTCTTCTTGCTCTAAACCTTCTAAATGAATATTTAAAGTCACTTGAATACCAAAACCAGTAGCGATTGGACCAATACCAACATCACCTTCGATATAAACATCTGGGGTAATTTTCAAATGATCACGATTCGCAACAAATTTCATCGCACCAAGGAAGCAAGCAGAATAACCTGCTGCAAAAAGTTGTTCAGGATTGGTACCACCACCAGCACCACCCATTTCTTTAGGCACTGCTAATTTAACATCTAAAATTCCGTCTGATGATGTTGCACGACCATCACGACCGCCAGTTGCTTTTGCATGTGCTGTATAAACTACTTTTTCTAAAGACATCGGAAACCATCCATTTTTGATTGCGTTCAATTATATCGTATACGATATAAATATTTAAACAAGTAGCGTTTGTGTAAAATTTGATAACTTTATTTTGAAATGTTTTCGCGTAAGTTTGAAAGAAGATCTTTCAATTGAGTAATGCTGTCTAAATCACAGGCACTGGCTTGAGCAACTTGTAACGGAATATCCACGGCTTTTAATTTTAGCGCATGGCCCTGAACAGTGAGGCTAATAATCACTTGACGTTCATCTTTCGTAGAACGTTCGCGGTTAACAATACCATTACTTTGTAATTTTTTGAGTAAGGGGGTCAGGGTAGATGATTCTAAAAAGAGTTTTTCACCGATTTCAGATACAGTTAGACCATCTTTTTCCCAAAGCACTAACATAACTAAATACTGTGGATAGGTCAGTCCTAGTGGTGTGAGTAATTTACGATAAAGTTGATTTAATGCTAAGTTTGTAGAGTAAACAAGAAAGCAGAGTTGATGATCAAGATTTAAGTTTGAATAGTCTTGTTGCATGCTTGTCTCGTGAAGATATTACGCCTCACAAGTATAACGTTGTTTTGTCTCGTTCAGGAAATAAAAGTCATTAATGGCAATACAGGCTTAGAATGACATCAATTTGCGATGTTGCATTAAAGGCATTGATTCACGAATTGAGCGCTGCTCATTCAAGTCAAAAGGAACCGTCATCAATTGCGCGCCTTCTGCATCTGTAATCGCTAAAATCTGCCCACGACTATTGGTTGCACCAGCATGTCCCCAGGTTTGACGTTTTTCACCATGCCAACCTTGTTGTGCTGCACCTAAAACATGACATTGACTGTCCATCGCACGTGCTTGAAGTAATAACTGCCAATGCATTTGACCTGTGGTATAGGTAAATGCAGCTGGTGCAGTCAAAATATTTGCCCCTTGCGATCGCAAGGTGAGAGCAAGTTCTGGAAAACGTAAGTCGTAGCAAACCATCAAACCGATTTGTCCAAAAGGTGTTTTCGCGACAACAATATCACTGCCTGGTTCAAAAAACTGAGATTCTTGATACCCGCCAACAGCGTCACCCACTTGTACATCAAACAAGTGAATTTTGTCATAACGTGCTTCAGTACCTTCTGGACTGATACATAGGCTGACAGTACGAACTCGACCGTCAGCAATAATTGAACCATCTGGACGGAAAGGGCAAGGCAATGTCCCTGCAACAATCCATATTTGATAATGATGTGCTAAGTTTTCTAAACGCTTTTGAATTTCTTCAAAACGTGCAGCAGTTTCCCGTTGTTTACCTGCGGCAAAGCAGACAAAATTTTCAGGAAACACAATCAAAGATGCGCCATCAGCTTTACTTTGTTGTATCAACGACTCAATCACACTGAAGTTTGCTTCAATGTCATTTTGAGAGTTCATTTGAACAACGGAAAGTAAAGTCATGGGCTATCCCTGATAAAGCAATTTTGAAATTATTAAGCGTTTTGCTGGTTTGAAGATACACATTCCATTGTATCTTGCTGCTTTTCAAGTTGTTTAACTAATGGCTCGAACATATTTTGGTTGTTTTCATTGAGCTTCATTAATGTTTTGTGTGCATCGAGAACGGTACACAGCATTGTGCTGTGATTAACGTTATCGTCAATCAAAGCATTGGTGCACACTTGAGGGTCACCACAGTAATTTAAAATGACAAAAACCTGCCCTAAGCCCATGCTATTGGCTAGAGTGGTAATATCTGGATTTGTGGACAGCATCACCGCTTGGATGTGGTGTACTTGTTTCAACTTTAAGCCAAGCTTGGCAAGTATTCCAAGAACTGTACTATCAATAAATGTGGTTTGGGTTAAATCAACAATTGCGCCAATGACGTTTTTCTGTTGTTCAATCCTTGCCAAAAGTTTGTCTAAACTAATACAAGATTGGGCTCGCACTTCACCAATAAGTTTGAAAATATGCGTTCCATTCAAGCTTGCATATTCAACATGACCTGTTGACATATAAATGCCATTTGCAGAGAAGGATAGGAAAATTATCACATAGCGCAAGTCTATACTCAAGCGTTTGCGTATAGGTTATTAGTCTAATTTATTATATGTATTTGATTATGTTGTTAATTCATTCTGCGGAGACTGAGGATTGCAATGTCATCTGCTACATGTTCTGGTGCGCGGAATGATTGATTTTGCAAATGATAGACCAATTGTGAGAACTGTTCATTCAAACCACCTGAGAATGGTTCAAGGGCACCATCAGAACAAATAATGAACCGCGCATGCTTGGTTAAGGTACATTGGAATTCTTCAACCTCTAAATCTTCTGTGAGTCCTAAAGGAAAACTGCTGGTATTTAAGACACGAGGGGCTTGGTTGGGCTCAAAAATGATGGGGGGAGGGTAATGCCCCGCACTTGACCATTTTAAAGCATGTGTTTCTAGATTTAGAATTCCAGCTAACATCGTGATATGTTTTTCAATATTTTCTTGAACCAGCATACCATTGAGTTTTTTAATCAACTCCCTTGGTGTTTTCGAGCGACCATGAAAGGCAGCCATCCAAGATGTCAGTAACGAGCTGGTTACCCCATGTCCTGACACATCAGCCAAATAGAACATGATCTCTTTATCACTGATTTTCCAGTAGTCATACCAATCACCAGACAAATATGCTGACGGCTGGAAAAGCGTCTCAACTTTATAGTTTTGTAGTTCAATTGGATTTGGAAGAAGTTTCTTTTGTAGTTCTGCAGCAGAAGGTAAATCACGGCTATCTTGATTACGTTTATATTGCGCATCAATTTTTAATAAAGAATCTTCAAGATTGGCTGGAAGCTTGGTCCAGATCCAACCAGCAAGGGCGCCAAGTTCCCATGCTTGAGAAAGTTCGCTTCCTTCATTTTCTTGTGCAATGACAATGGTAGGCAAAGCCCATTGGTATTGTAAAAAATCGTGGACGTCTGCAATTGCAATAATTGTTGGATCATAACGATGAATGTCTTCAATGGTAATCATCTGCAAGCTAGGAAGCGTATCTAATACTTGTTCTAAGCTTGAAATTTGGCGACTGGGTTGAATGAAATACATAGAAGAAATGAATGATCCTTAATCGGTATAAAAGCATTATCCAGTAGATTTACTATAGATGACACCACAATGCTAGTAAAACCATATGAATTACTAGCAAATAAGTTTAACAAAATATTGTGGTTATTTGTCTGCGTTTGTATCAGCAGGACTATTGCTATCATCCTCGTCATCATCTACAAACGCTACAGCTTCCTGTCCACGGCCTTTTTTCTCAGCGATTTGGAATGCTAAACGTTGTAAATAGATATCGCGAATTGCTGAGTAACGATCACCTTGCAATACACTTTCAACATCTAGAAGTTTAGAGCGCGTATTAATCCCACCTAAAGTACGATTACCCCAGATTAAACCTGTTTGATGGTTATTATCCATTGGGTAAGTAAGCGGATTGGCATAACCTTCAGCAACATAATCAGCTGAGTGACGAAGGGTACTTGGTCCTAAAATAGGTAGCATCACATAAGGACCACTTGGAATACCGTAGTAACCTAATGTTGTACCCAAGCTTTCTTCTTCAGTTGCTAAACCTAAGCGAGTTGCAGGATCGGCTAAACCTAGAGAGGTGACTGTGTTAATAGTAAAACGACCTAAGGACTTTGCTGCACGGCTAAAGCGTCCTTGAGCAAGTTGGTTGACCGCATTCCATGGTTCACTTAAGTTTTTACGAAATAAACTATATGAGGAACGTACATCACCTGGCACTTTCTCTTTGTACTGAACTGCGATAGGTCGAGCCACATTACGGTCGATCATGTCATTAAACGCATAAATTTCACGGTTCAATGGTTGAAGTGGATCTTTTACAGCATCTGGTTGTGCTGCATTGGCATTCACTTTTAAGTCATTTTTTGTGATGTTTTTAAGCTCTTTAAGCGCTTCGATTCTTGGATGTTTTGACGTTGCTTCGTTTTCTAGTGTCGAAGAATTCTCTTGAGACGACTTATCATCTGAAACAGAGTCTGTAGAAACCGCATTGTCAGAATTCTCTTGAGTAGATAATTCGTCTTGAGCAAATACATGGCTAGTCAGACCAATGCTAAGTAAACAAGCCCAGAGTACATGATAAGGACGCATAGAATTCCTTGAAATATTCTTAAAGTAAAAGTAGTCAATAACGATATAGCTATATTAAAGACTTCATAATCGTATTCTAACAGCAGTTATTACATATGTATTAAAGCAAATTTGATTAAAAAGTGTGAATAAATATGATAAACGAACAATATTTGTTCGAACAATTAAAATAATTAAAAAAAGGGGTTGTGTTGGGTTGGGAATGCTGTAGAATGCACATCCATCGGCGGTGATGTTAAATAAAACTTCTGATAAATCAGGTACTTGATTAAGTTGTTAAGATTTCGAATTGAGATTTTAAGATGAGNGGGTTGTGTTGGATTGGGAATGCTGTAGAATGCACATCCATCGGCGGTGATGTTAAATAAAACTTCTGATAAATCAGGTACTTGATTAAGTTGTTAAGATTTCGAATTGAGATTTTAAGATAAGGTTAAAGTTGGGTTTATTAGAAAAAATAATTAACATTATTGATTGACTTTTTAGAGATAGAGAGTAGTATAGCCGACCTAGCTTGATGCTGACGAAGCATTGAGAAGATCATTAAGAGAATATGAAGAACAACT